>NZ_JBSVZN010000024.1:0-118405 GCF_054052225.1 Methylobacterium sp. JK268
GAAGTCTGTCGCTGATATTGTGCTCAGCATCCTGGTTGGTGCGGCGCTCGGCGCCGCCCTCGCCCTCACCGATCCCTACCGGCCGGAACTGCACTACATGCGCGGCCCCGGCCCGCGCTGGCACGCGCGGCATGCGGCGCGATAGCCGGTCGTCGGCCGAAGCCCCCTCGCGATCCGGGCGAGACCGGAGCCGTCGCGGCAGGGGCGGGCCGGACGGGAGCGGGGCGGTTCCGCTGATCGGGTAGCGCCCCCGTCGCCGGGTTTGCGGATTCACACTTCAGGTGGTGTGCATGCCCTCTCCCCGCGTGCGGCCACCGTGTGCGCACAGCATAGGAAGACATGTTCCCTATCAAAAGGATGATCGTTCCGGTCGATCAGACATCGAGCTGATCCTTCATCGCTCAGCCACACCCGCTGCGCGATCGCCAGCAGGGCATCGCAAGGCTCGATCGACGCCGATAGAGCCGAAGACGGGTCGATTTCATCCCGTCAGGTGATGGTGAGCCACAGCTTCGAACCCGGCTCATGGCAACAAACCCACCTCCTCATGCTGAGGTGCGACCGAAGGGAGCCTCTGGCGGGCCGCAGGCCCGCACGCACCCCAGAACGGCGGATCCAAGGCACGTTTCTCTTGGATAGACGGCCAGGGGTGCTTCGAGGCTCCCTTCGGTCGCACCTCAGCACGAGGCGTGTTGTGTTTTCCAGAAGCGCTCATCTGATGAGCCGGCTGCAAAGATGTGTGCACACGGTCCCCGCACGCGGGGAGAGGGCCTGCGCACGAACCGAAGCGGGAATCCGCAAGCCCGCGGGGCGGCCGGACGCGGTCAGCCCAGGGACCGGGCCGCCGCCGCGACCTTGTGGACGGCCCCGTCGACGTCGATCGCGGCCGCCGCGATCTCCTCCAGGCTCAGGCCCGTGTGCCGCACCCGGTCGGCCGCGTGCTGCATGTTCAGCGCCATGTCCTGGGTCACGGCGGCCTGCTCCGTCACCGCCGAGGAGACGCTGAGGGAGATCGCGCTGAGCTGCGTGATGGTGTCGGCGATCGCGCCGATCGCGCCCACGGCCCGCGAGGTCGCCCCCTGCACCGCCGCGATCTGCCGGCCGATCTCCTCGGTGGCGCGCGTGGAATGCCCCGCCAGCGCCTTCACCTCGGCGGCGACCACCGCGAAGCCGCGGCCCGCCTCGCCGGCCCGGGCCGCCTCGATCGTGGCGTTGAGGGCCAGCAGGTTGGTCTGGTCCGCGATGGAGCGGATCAGCGCCACCGCCTCGCCGATCGTGTCCGCCGCCGCGGTCAGGCCGGACACGATCTCCCCCGCCTCGCGGGCGCGCTGCACGGCGCCGTCGGAGGTCGCGCGCGCCTCGGTGGCGTGGCGGCTGAGCTCGTCGATGGAGGCGGCGAACTCCTCCGCACCGGCCGCGACCGCCTGCACGTTGCCCGACGCCCGGCCCGTCGCGTCGCTCACCGTTCGGACCTGCTCGCTCACCGCCGACATCGCCCGGCTGATGGTCTGGAGGTCGGTCGCGATCGCCTCCTGCCCCTCGGCGCGGCGCCTGCGCTCCTCCACCTGCCGGGTGATGTCGGTGGCGAACTTCACCACCGCGCAGGGACGGCCGTCCGCGTCGAGCACCGGGTTGTAGCTGCCGAAGATCCAGATCGGGCGGCCGCCCTTGCCGACGCGGCGGAACTCGCCCGCGCGGAACTCGCCCGAAGCCAGCGCCCGCCAGAACGCGGCGTATTCCGCCGATGCGGCCTCCGCCTCGGGCACGAACAGGCGGTGATGCCGCCCGACGATCTCCTCGCGGGCGTAGCCCATGGCGGCGAGGAAGTTCTCGTTGGCCTCCGTGACGGTGCCGTCGAGGGCGAAGTGGATGACCGCCTGCGCCCGGTGGAGCGCGCCGATCTGGCCGGCCTGGGCGGCGTCCTGCATCTTCCGGGCGGTGACGTCGGTGGCGAACTTCACCACCTTGGCGAGGCGGCCGCCCCGTCCCGCCACCGGGTTGTAGGAGGCCTGGATCCAGACCGGCCGGCCACCCTTGCCGACGCGGCGGAACTCGCGGGCCTGGAACTGCCCCTCGCGCAGGGCCTGCCAGAACTGCCGGTACGCGGGCGTGTCGCGCTCGGCCTCGGGCACGAACAGGCTGTGGTGCTGGCCGCGGACCTCCTCCAGGGTGTAGCCCAGCCACCCCAGGAACACCGCATTGGCCGAGAGGACGCGGCCCTCCATGTCGAATTCGATCCGGCCCTGCGACCGATCGAGGGCGTCGAGCACAGAGGCGGTCTTGCTGAACAGGAGCGACATGCCGAAGCCGGATCGGTGGGAGGATTATGTTCCCAATTTGGATGAAAATCATGAACCGCGTCTTAATTGCTTCTCGTCTCAAATGTTAAAGGAACAATTCGGAAGGCGGACCGTCCGAGATTTGTATCGGATTTGCTTCCCGGCCGGGGCGACCGAGACGCGGCGGCGATCGCGTCCCTTCCGCGGCCCTGCGGCGCGCGGCATGGTCGGGACCGGCCAATTCGAGCGCAAGGCCCGGGATGCGGGCGGGACCGCGCCCGGACATTGTGCCGGCATCGGCGGTCGCGGACCGCCCCAGGATCCAACGTCATGACCCAGCCCGAGCCCGACCCGATCCTCGCGCCGCGGGAGCCCCGCTACGCGGCCCTGGTCCGGCGCGACCCGGAGGCCGACGGCACCTTCGTGTACGCGGTGCGCACCACCGGCGTGTATTGCCGGCCGAGCTGCCCGGCCCGCACGCCGCTCGCCCGCAACGTCGCCTTTTACGCCACGCCGGCCGAGGCCGAGGCGGCGGGCTTCCGGGCGTGCCGGCGCTGCCGCCCGGACGGGCCCGCGCCGGCCGCCCGGCAGGCCGAGGCCGTCGCCCGCGCCTGCCGGATGATCGAGGAGGCCGAGACGCCGCCCGCCCTCGACGACCTCGCCCGCGGGGCCGGCTTGAGCCCCTGGCACTTCCACCGCGTGTTCAAGCGGGTCACCGGCGTGACCCCGAAAGCCTACGCGGCGGCGCGGCGCGGCGCCCGCCTGGCGGAGGGCCTGCGGGGCGAGGCCGGCACTGTCACGGCGGCGATCTACGAGGCCGGCTACGCCACCGCGAGCCGCGCCTACGCGGCGGCGCCGGGTCGGCTCGGCATGACCCCGACCGCCTACCGGGCGGGGGGCACGGGGGCGGCCATCCGCTTCGCGGTCGGGGAATGCTCGCTCGGCACCGTCCTGGTGGCGGCGACCGAGAAGGGGCTCTGCGCCATCCTGCTCGGCGACGACCCGGAGGCGCTGGTGCGCGACCTCCAGGACCGCTTCCCGAAGGCCGCGCTGATCGGCGGCGATCCGGATTTCGAGGCCACGGTGGCGCGCGTGGTCGGCCTCGTCGAGGCCCCGGGGACGGGGCGGTTCGACCTGCCCCTCGACATCACCGGCACCGCCTTCCAGCAGCGGGTCTGGCAGGCTCTGCGGGCGATCCCGCCCGGCCGCACGGCCACCTACACGGAGGTCGCCCGCGCGATCGGGGATCCGCGGGCGGTGCGCGCCGTGGCCCGGGCCTGCGGGGCGAACCCGATCGCCGTCGCGATCCCCTGCCACCGGGTGGTGCGCCACGACGGCGCGCTGTCGGGCTACCGCTGGGGCGTGGAGCGCAAGCGCACCCTCTTGGCCCGCGAAGCGGGCGCCGCGCCGGAGGGCGAGCGATGACCGGCGATCCCGTCGCCACCCTCGACTGGGAGCGGATCACGGCCGACCTCGACGCGCAGGGCTGCGCGGCCGCGGGCCGGCTCCTCGACCCCGAGACCTGCGCGGCGCTGCGGGCGCTCTACGACCGGGAGGCGCCGTTCCGCAGCCGGATCGTCATGGCCCGGCACGGCTTCGGGCGGGGCGAGTACAAGTACTTCGCCTACCCGCTGCCGGAGCCCCTCGGGCCCCTGCGGGCCGCGCTCTACGCGAGGCTCGCCCCGCTCGCCGACCGCTGGAACGAGGCCCTCGGCGCGCCGGTGCGCTACCCGCCGGACCACGCGTCCTTCCTGGCGCGCTGCCACGCGGCCGGGCAGGCGCGCCCGACGCCGCTCCTGCTGCGCTACGGCCCGGGCGACTACAATTGCCTCCACCAGGACCTCTACGGCGCCCACGTCTTCCCGCTGCAGGTGGCGATCCTGCTGTCGCAGCCCGGCCGCGACTTCGCGGGTGGCGAGTTCGTGCTCACCGAGCAGCGCCCGCGGATGCAGTCGCGGGCCGAGGTGGTGCCCCTCGCCGAGGGCGAGGCGGTGATCTTCGCGGTCCACCACCGGCCCGTGCGGGGCACGCGCGGCGCCTACCGGGTCGCGATGCGCCACGGCGTCAGCCGGGTGCGCGCGGGTGAGCGCTTCACCACCGGCCTCATCTTCCACGACGCTGCGTGAGGCTCAGCGCTTCTTCGGCGGGGGCGGCGGCGGCGCCTGATCGTCGCCGCCGCCGCCGAGCGACGACTTGATGGCGAAGGCGACGAGCGGGGGCGCCACGTCGACGATCTCCGCCTTGGTGAGCCCGGCCTTGGGATCGTAGGTGCCCACCACCATCACGACCTTCCCGGCGGTCTTCGCGAGGTCCGGGGCGTTGGGGCCGTCGCCCGCGACCGCCACGGGCCTGCCGGAGATCTCCTCGCCCTTGGGATCGTTGGTGAACAGGACCGTGAGCTTGCCGTCCTTCGGCACGCCGATGTAGCAGATCTCGGTCTCGGTCCGGCACGGATAGAGCAGTCCGGCCGTGGCGTCCGGCGGCGGGGGAGGAGGCGCCTCCTTCGGCGCGGGCGGCGGTGCCTTCGGCTTCGGTTGGGCCGCGGCGGGCGCCGCGAGGGCGATGAGGATCGTCACGGCGAAGAACGGGCGGTGGCTCACGGTCGGTCTCCTCCCAGGCCGAAGAAGACTGTCGCGAAACCGCGTGCCGTCAAGGTGAGGGGCCGCGAAGACTGCTGAGACACCGGCGAGAGACCACCCAGAGACCCTCACGGGGCCGCGCGTTGCCGGGGAACGACGGGGCGAGCTTGGCGTTGTGGACGCAACCTTGGTCCCGCGACCCGGAGATCTGCGTGCGCGTCCGTTCCCTGATGCTGGCCTTCGGCTTCCTGGTGGCGCTCTGCGGCTGGACGAGCGCCTCGCCGCTCATCCCGAGCGCCGCCGTGACCGTGGCCCTCGATCAGCCCTCGGGCGTGGAGATCGTGCGCTGGCGGCGCCACCACCGGCACTGGCATCGGCATCGGCACCACCGCCGGCACTGGCATCACCACCGTCACCGGCACCACTGGCATCACCGGCGGGGACACGGACACCATCCGGCCCCGCATCGCCGCGGCGGCGGGCTCCATTTCAGCCGGCCCGCCGGCCATTCCTGGATCGAACCCCGCCAGGCGGGCCGCTGAGCCGCCATGCCGCCCGGCCCGCCTCGGGAGCCCGGTCGGGGGCGCGACTGGCTCGACCTGAGCGGCGCGTCTCCCGGCGCCGCGCCGCCTTCGCCGGCCGCCGCGCCGTGGCGCGAGCGCGCCTTCGCGAGGGCCGTCCGCGCCCGTGAGCGGATGCGCGCGGCCCTGGCGGGGGCCCGGGCCGGCGGCGGCCGTACCGCCGCCCGGATCGCCGCGCACCCGGCCGCCGCGCGCGTCGCGTCCGGCCTCTCCCTCGTGCGGACCCGGGTCGCCGGCCCGCTCGGCCGGGTCGCGTCCCGCCTGCCCTGGCGGCGGCTGATCGCGGGCGGCCTCGCCCTCGTCCTGGCGGCTGTCCTGGGCACGGTCGCGTACGCGCTCGCCACCCTCCCGGTGAATGGCGGCCTGGTGATCGAGCCGACCGCCTCCGCCCTGGTGATGCGGGCCGAGAACGGGGACGCCTTCGCGACCCGCGGCGTGATCAAGGGCGCCAAGCTCGCGCCCCGCGAGGTGCCGCCGGTCCTGGCGAAGGCCATCGTGGCGATCGAGGACCGGCGCTTCTCCACCCATCACGGGGTCGATCTGCGCGGGCTCCTGCGCGCGGCCCTGCGCAACACCGCGGCCGGCGGCACCCGGGAGGGCGGCAGCACGCTCACCCAGCAGCTCGTGCGGATGAACTACCTCTCCCAGGACCGCACCCTGAAGCGGAAGGTGCAGGAGGCGATCCTCGCCCTCTGGCTCGAATCGCAGCTGCCCAAGGAGGAGATCCTCACCCGCTACCTCAACACCGCCTATTTCGGGGCCGGCGTCTACGGGGCGGACGCGGCGGCGCAGCGCTACTTCGGGAAGTCGGCCCGCGACCTCACCCTGCCGGAGGCCGCCATGCTGGCGGGGCTGGTGCGGGCGCCCTCGCAGCTCGCCCCGCACCGCAACCTCGACGGCGCCCGCGGCCGCGCCGCGCAGGTGCTGGAGGCGATGGTCGAGACCGGGGCGATCACCCCGGCCGAGGCCGAGGACGCCCGCAAGCATCCGGCGAGCGTGCAGGTCCCCACCGACACGCCGGTCGGCAGCAACTACTTCGTCGACTGGGCGGCCGATCAGGCGAAGGGGCTGATCGGGCTCGGGCCGGCGGACGCGACCCTGCGCACCACCCTCGACCTGAGCCTCCAGAACATCGCCGAGAGCGTGCTCGCCCGCCACCTCGACAAGGACGGCGAGCGCCGCAAGGTCTCGCAGGGGGCGATCGTCGCGATGGCGCCGGACGGGGCGGTGCTGGCGATGGTCGGCGGGCGCGACTACGCCGACAGCCAGTTCAACCGGGTCACGCAGGCGCGGCGCCAGCCCGGCTCGCTGTTCAAGCTCTTCGTCTACCTGACGGCGCTCAAGCAGGGCTACCGGCCGGATTCGGTGATGGTCGACCGCCCGACCCAGGTCGGCGAGTGGGAGCCGGAGAATTACGGCGGGCGCTACCGGGGCGCCGTCACCCTGCGCACCGCCTTCGCGCATTCCATCAACACGGTCGCGGTGCAGCTCGCCGAGGCGGTCGGGATCCCGGCGGTGATCGAGACCGCCAAGGGCCTCGGCATTCAGTCCGACCTGCCGAACCTGCCGAGCCTCGCGCTCGGCTCGGCGGAGACCACCCTCCTCGAACTCACCCGGGCCTACGCGGCGGTGGCGGCGGGCGCCGAGAGCGTCGAGCCCTACGCGATCCGGCAGATCGGAATCCGCGACCGCGTGCTCTACACCCGGCCCGGCACCGGCCCGGTCCCGGCCCGCGACCCGGCCGCCCGGGCCGGGATGGTCGACCTCCTCGCCGCGGTGGTGCGGGAGGGCTCGGGCAAGGGCGCGCGCGTCTCCGTGCCCTCCGGCGGCAAGACCGGCACCACGCAGGACAGCCGCGACGCGTGGTTCATCGGCTTCACGCAGGACCTCGTGGTCGGGGTCTGGCTCGGCAACGACGACAACAGCCCCATGGCGGGCGTGACCGGCGGCGAGATGCCGGCGGCGATCTGGAAGGACTTCGTCACCCAGGCGATCGCGGTGCGGGGGCGCGCCGCCAAGGCGGAGAAGGCGCAGGCGGAGAAGGCGGAGAAGGTTCAGGCCGAGAAGCCCGCACCGCGCCCCGACCAGCCCCGCCCCGAGATGGCGGCGGCGGATCCCGACGCGGACCCCGCGCCCGCCGGGAGCGCCCTGCGCGGGACGCCCGCGGTGATCGACACCGGCACCCTGGAGCTCGAGGGGCGGACGGTGCGTCTCCTCGGCGTCGAGGGCCTGTCGGGCCGCAACGCCCGCGAGCTCGGCCGCTACCTGCGGCGGCGCGACGTCGCCTGCACGCCCGCGGAAGCGGGCGCCTACCGGTGCAACCTCGACGGCCAGGACCTGTCGGAACTGGTCCTGTTCAACGGCGGCGGCCGCGCGGCCAACGACGCCACCCCCGACCTGCTCGCCGCCGAGGAGCAGGCCCGCGCGAACCGGATCGGGATCTGGCGGCGGTAGGCGGGCGTGGCGAGCGCCCTGAACCCTCCCCCCTCTGCGGGCTACCATGTGCACACATCTCGGTCGCTGGTTCATCGACTGAACGGGTCTGGAGGGCACACCACTCCTCATGCTGAGGTGCTGCGTCGCAGCCTCGAAGCACTCCTGACCATAGATCCAACACGAGACCGACTTGGACAGACTGTTCCGGGGTGCTTCGAGGCTGCTACGCAGCACCTCAGCATGAGGAGTTGGCTTGTTTGCCATCGGCCGGATCCGATGCTGCGGCTCGCCATCGCCTGGCTGGATGACATCTGCCGATTTTCAGCCTGATCGGGGTCGGTCGAGCCGTCCGAGGCGATGCAGGCACTCATGCCGCGCGTGCGGACGAGCGATGACGGGTCGGCCTGATGTCTGACCGATGTGATCGATCATCGTGTTCGGAGGGTCGCGGCCGCCATCGATCCGGCGGAGCCGCGCCGCCCCGCCACGTACACCCCCGCCGCCGCGACCTGCAGCACGGCCGCCGCGACGCAGATCCCCGCGTCCGGGCCGAGCCCCCGGATCAGCCCGAAGACCGCCGGCGCGAAGGCGTAGGCTGCCTGCGATCCCGCCACGATCAGCGCCACGATCCGGCCCACCGCCTCGCGGCGGAACTCGGCCTGGGCGATGAGCGGCGGCAGCGAGGTGGCGTTGCCGATGCCGAGCCCGATCAGGATCACGCCGCCGACGAGCAGGCCGGCCGTGCCGCCCGCCAGGGCCAGGACGACGCTGCCCGCGGCCTGCACCAGGAGGCTCAGCGCCGCGACGGCGCGCCGGTCCGCGCGGGCGGGCATGCACCAGCCGACCAGCAGCCGCCCGAGGATCGCCGCGGCGGTGGCGAGCCCGGCCGCGAGCCCCGCCCCCTGGACGCCGAGCGCCGGGGCGAGCAGCGAGACCAGCTGCGCCAGGAGGCCGATCTGGGCGAAGAGCGCGAGCGCCATGCCGAGGGCGAGGGTGACGAAGCGCCGGTCCCGCCACGGGGCCGGCGCCGGACCGGCCGGGGGCGCCGCGACCGCGGGCGGCGTCAGCGCGCCGTCGGGATGCTGCCCCACCGCCTCCGGGGTGCGGCGGAGGAGCGTCCCGGCCAGCGCGCCGACGCAGAGCACCATCGCGGTGCCGATCAGGAGGGCCGCCACGGGAAAGCCGACCGCGCCGATCAGCCAGACCCAGAGCGGCGAGAAGATCACCCCGCCGACGCTGGCGCCGTTATACGCCGTGGCGAGGGCGGCGGGCCGCCGCGCCACGAACCAGGGCGAGACGATCGCGTTCACCGCCGCCGCGCCGAGGGCGGGCCAGCCCGCCCCGGAGAGGAGCGTCGCCCCGTAGAGCTGCCAGGGCGTCCGGGCGAGGGACCAGCCGAGGATCCCGAGCGCCAGGACCACGGCCCCCGCGAGCGTCACCGCGGGCAGGCCGAAGCGCCGGTGGAGCCGCGGCAGGCCGGCGACGACCGCGACGCCCGCCAGGAAGTGCAGGGTCACGGCGCCCGAGACGAGGTCGACCGGCCAGCCCCGCAACCGGCGCACGGTCTCCAGATAGACCGGCGGGCCGTAGAAGCCGGTGCCCCAGCCGAACACCGCGACGGCGAAGGCGGCCGCCACGATCCTCCAGCCGTCGAATCGCGGGGTCGGGGACATGCGGGGATCTCCATCGGGGCGACACGGCGCGGGGACCGTTCTGCCGCTACGGGAGCCCGCGATGCTTCGGACGCGGCCGAAACGTCCGGGGAAGAGCGCGGAACACTCCCCCGGCTCCGGGCGATGGTCGAGGACCACGTTTCCGCTCCGCGAGGGTCCGGCATGGCGCAGCAGATCCCGATATCCCCCGAGGCCCGGGCGGACGGCCCGGCCGGTCCGGACGGCACCCACGCGATCGCGCCGGACGTCGCCTATCAGCGCCACACCCTCGTCAACGTGGTCTTCCTCGGGCCGCCCGGGGCGGGCGACCGGGGCTGGGTGCTGGTCGATGCCGGCATCCCGGGGTCGCGCCCGGGGATCGTGGCGGCGGCCGAGGCCCGGTTCGGGGCGGGCGCCCGGCCCGCCGCGATCCTGATGACCCACGGCCATTTCGACCATACCGGGGTGCTGGAGGATCTGGCGCAGGACTGGGACGTCCCGGTCTGGGCGCACCCGCTGGAGAGGCCCTATCTCGACGGCAGCGCCGCCTATCCGCCGCCGGATCCCAGCGTGGGCGGCGGCGTGTTCGCGCTGATCTCGCCGCTCTTCCCGACGAAGCCGGTCGATGTGAGCCGATCCCTGCGCCTGCTCCCCGAGGATGGCAGCGTGCCGCCCCTGCCGGGCTGGCGCTGGCTGCACACGCCCGGCCATGCGCCCGGCCACGTCTCCTTCTGGCGCCCGCAGGACCGGATGCTGGTGGCGGGCGACGCCTTCGTGACCACGGCGCAGGAATCGGTCTACGCGGTGGCCGTGCAGGAGATCGAGATCCACGGGCCCCCCCGGTACCTGACGGTGGATTGGGCGGCGGCGCGCGCCTCCGTGGAGGCGCTGGCGCGGCTGCGCCCGGAGACGGCGATCACCGGCCACGGCCGGCCGCTGCGGGGCGAGCCGCTGCGCCGGGGCCTCGACGACCTCGCCCGGGCCTTCGACGCGGTGGCGGTGCCGGCCGGGGGCCGCTACGTGGACCACCCGGCGCGGGCGCAGGACGGCTCGGCCTACCGGCCGGTGTGAGGGCAGGCATCGACCAACACGGCAGTGGCATCCCGCCCCCGCATCCCCTATCCGCACGGGGAGCGGCAGGGTGTGGGTGGTTCGGTGACGGAACTGGTGAGCGCGTGGTTCGGGCTGTTGAGCGCGATCCGGGTGGAGGGTCTGGCGACCCTCGGCTTGGTGCTGGCGCTCGCCGTCACCCTGCACGCCCTGCTGAACAAGCGGGAGGTCGCCGCCGCGATCGGCTGGATCGGCCTCGCCTGGCTGTCGCCCCTCGCCGGCAGCGCCCTCTATGCGCTGTTCGGCATCAACCGGGTGAACCGCCGGGCGCGGCGCCTCCCCGTCCTGCCGGTCCGCAAGCCCGGCGTGAAGCAGGCCGACCCCGTCACCGTGCCGCCGCCGTTCCGCGCCCTCGAGCGGGCCGGCGACCGGCTCACCCACCTGCCGCTCACCGGCGGCAACCGGATCGTTCTCCTGCGCCACGGCGACGAGGCCTATCCGGCGATGCTGGCGGCGATCGAGGCCGCGCGGGAGAGCGTCGGCCTCTCCAGCTACATCATGCGGGACGACGCGAGCGGCGAGGCCTTCGTGGCCGCGCTGGCGCGGGCCAAGGCCCGGGGCGTCGCGGTCTGCGTCCTGATCGACGGTATCGGCAGCGGCTACTTCTTCCCGGCGATCTACCGGCGCCTGCGCCAAGAGGGCATCCCGGCCGGCCTGTTCATGCACTCGGCGGTGCCCTGGCGGATGCCGTTCCTGAACCTGCGCACCCACAAGAAGGTGCTGGTGGTCGATGGCCGGGTCGGCTTCGCGGGCGGGGTCAATATCGGCGACGAGAACCGCGTCTCCCAGAACCCGCCCGAGCCGGTGCGCGACACCCATTTCCGCCTCGACGGGCCGGTGGTGGGCCAGCTCGCCCAGGCCTTCGCCCGCGACTGGTCCTTCGTGATGGGCGAGGACCTGGAGGGACCCGCCTGGTTCCCGGCGATCCCGCCGGCGGGCGACGTCCCGGCCCGGGTCGTCACCTCGGGACCCGACGCCGACATCGAGAAGATCGAGTACGTGGTGCTGGCCGCGCTCGCCGTCGCGCAGCACTCCGTGCGCCTCGTGACGCCCTACTTCCTGCCGAGCGAGATCCTGCTCACCGCGCTGGCGCTCGCCGCCATGCGGGGCATCGCGGTCGATGTCGTCATCCCGAACAAGAGCAACCACCGGTTGGTGGATTGGGCGACCCGCGCCCATGTCGGGCCGCTCCTGAAGTCGGGTGCCCGGATCTGGCTCGACCGGCCGCCCTTCGACCACTCGAAGCTGATGGTCGTCGACGACGCGTGGTGCTTCGTCGGCAGCGCCAACTGGGACACGCGCAGCTTCCGGCTGAACTTCGAGCTCAACGTCGAGGTCTACGACACGGCCTTCGCGGCGGAGCTGAACCGGCTGATCGAGGGCAAGATGCGGGTGCAGCTCACCCGCGAGGATCTGCGGGCGCGGGCGCTGCCGGCGCGCCTGCGCGACGCCGCCGTCCGATTGCTGCTGCCATACCTCTGAGGTCGATCCGGGCGCGCAGCGGCGCGATCCGGGTGCGCGCGGCGGGCTGGTTGGCCGGTTCCAGCTGGACCAGGATCGGCCGGTGGTCGGAGGCGCCCCGCGGCAGCACCGCCCGGTGGCGGCAGATGAGGCCGCGCACGAGGCAGCGGTCGAGGCGCAGCGGCACGAGCTCCACCATCGCGTGGGTGGGGACCCGCGGGCCGACGTCCCGGAAGCCCGGCAGCAGGGCGGGCCCCACGAGGTTGTAGTCGCCGAGCACCGCGGCGCGGGCCGGAAGATGCAGCTCGATGCGGCGCAGCTGGCGCCGGTTCAGCACCTGGCCGTGCGAGAGATGCACGTTGGCGATCCCGAAGGCGCCGCAATCGAGCACCTGGGCGACGCGGTCGATGAGCGCGCCGGACGGGATCGGGATGCTGCGCGGGGGCGTCGGAAAGGGCACCGGGCTCCACATCGCCAGCCCGTGGATGCGCCGCGGCAGCGGCGCCCAGGCGTAGTGGCCGCCGACGCGCTCGGTCAGCGCCGCGATCTCGGCGGTGGCCTCCTGCATCAGCAGCAGGTCGGGCCGCTCCTGCTCGATCAGGGCGGCGATCGCCTCGACCGTCGCGCCGGTCCGCCGCAGCAGGTTCCAGCTGATGATCTTGCGCGGCGTGACGGGCATCGGGACCTGGATCGGAGCGCCGCCCGCGGGCAGGAGGGGGGAGGGAATCGGCATGGCGCCATGCACGCCCGGAATGTGCCGGGAGGATGGCGGCGTGGCCGCTGCTCAGGCGCCCGTCGGCCGCAGCCCCGGCAGCGCCCGCACCAGGGCGCGGAACCGGTCGCCCCGGTCCTCGAAGCTGCGGAACTGGTCGTAGGAGGCGCAGGCCGGCGAGAGCAGCACCACCGCCTCGCCCCCTTGCGCCTCGCCCTCTCGCGCCGCGTCCTCGGCCGCCTGCGCCACCGCCCGGTCGAGGGTGCCGCAGAGGGCGTAGGGCGCGTGCCCGTCGAGCGTCGCCGCGAAGGCGTCGCTCGCCGCGCCGATCAGGTAGGCGCGGGCGATCCGCGGGAAATAGCCCCGCAGGCTCTCGATCCCGCCCTCCTTCGGCTTGCCGCCGAGGATCCAGTGCACCCGCGGGAAGGCCG
Source organism: Methylobacterium sp. JK268 (assembly GCF_054052225.1). NCBI lineage: Bacteria > Pseudomonadati > Pseudomonadota > Alphaproteobacteria > Hyphomicrobiales > Methylobacteriaceae > Methylobacterium > Methylobacterium sp. JK268. Next base: position 13,242 of record NZ_JBSVZN010000024.1, read on the forward strand.
CGAGGGCCTTCTCGGTCGAATCCGCGTTGGTGGCCTTGGAATCGTTGATGAACAGCACGCCGTCGCGGCGTCCGACCTCCTCCATCCGGTGCGGCAGGCCCGGGAAGCTGCGCAGCGCCTCCGCGAAGGCCCCCGCCCCGACACCGAGCGCCCGCGCCACCGCGTAGGCGATCCCGGCATTCTGCCAGTTGTGCGCGCCGCGCAGGGACGCGATCCCGGTGAGGTCCGCCACCGGCGCGGCGGGCTCCGCGAGCCCGTCGATCAGCACCCCGTGCCGGGCGAGGATGCCGGGCCCCTCCCCGCCCTCGCCGACATGGACCCGGGTGAGCGGACCGGCGCGCCGGCCCGCGATGGCCCTCGTGTAATCGTCGTCGACCCCGATCACCGCGTGGTCCGCCCGGGCGACCAGCCGCTCCTTGATGGCGGCGTAATGCGCCATGGTGCCGTGCCGGTCGAGGTGGTCGGGCGTGACGTTGAGGAGCACGCCGATGCTGGGCGCCAGGGTCGGCGTCAGGTCGATCTGGAAGGAGGACATCTCGACCACGTGCACCCGCTCCCGCGAGGGCGGCGCGAGGGACAGGAGGGCGGTGCCGATATTGCCGCCCATCTGCACGTCGTGGCCGGTCGCCCGCAGCACGTGGGCGATCAGCGCCGTGGTGGTCGACTTGCCGTTGGTGCCCGTGATGGCCACGAAGGGCGCGTCGGGCGCCGTGGCGGCGCGCTCGCGGCAGAACAGCTCGATGTCGCCGATCACCGGCACGCCCGCCCCGGCCGCGCGCTTCACGGTCCAGTGCGGCTCGGGATGCGTGAAGGGCACGCCCGGGGAGAGGAGCAGCGCCGAAAAGCCCGACCAGTCGGCCTCCCGCAGGTCGGCGGTGGCGATCCCCTCCGCGGCGGCGGCGGCCATCCGCTCCGGGTTGTCGTCGCAGGCGACCACCCGCGCCCCCCCGGCCGTCAGGCTGAGCGCGGTGGCGAGCCCCGAGCCGCCCAGGCCGAACAGGGCGAGGGTGCGGCCGGCGAAGGTGGTGCTGGGCGTCATCGGGCAACTCAATGGGACGGCGCGACCCTAGCCTATCCGTCCGGGCGGGGGAAACGGCGCAGGCCGCTCCCAACGCAGGGTGCAGCTTCGACGGACAAGCCCCCTTTTCCGGACGACTGAAGCGCCAGCGGAAGGAGATCCGGAAACCCGATGATGAAGTGACGCGAAGCGGCTCCGGATGCCAGCAACGGTGCTGCAAAGCGGACGCTTCGCGACGTCGTGTGCTGGTTCCCGGATCTCCTTCCGCTGACGCTTCAGTCGTCCGGGAAAGGGGGCGTTGAGCAAGCGTGACTCGCCCCCCTCACGCGGGGTCGAGGACCAGCCCCAGCCGGTCGCCCTGGCGCACCATCGCGCCGTCCGGCGGCTCGACCACGTCGAGGATGCTGCGGTGGACGCCGTTCACCGTGACCGGGCCGCCGATGAGTTCGTCGAGCCCGTTCGGGAAGTCCCGCGGCGCCCGCACCCAGATCAGGCCCTCGGCCGTCTCCGGTCCCTCGATCACCTCGGCTTCCCACACGGCGCGCTCCTCCTGGTCGGTCTCCCGCCTGTCGGGCAAAACCCGCCGGGACGCAACCGTCGCGCTCGGCCAGGAACTCACCCGGAGTACATGGGTTGGGCTGGCGGCCGGGACGGGATCCCGGCGCCGGGGCGGAGCCTGATGCGGATCGTCGTGTTCGGACTGACCGTCTCGTCCTCCTGGGGCAACGGCCACGCGACGCTCTGGCGCGGGTTGTGCCGGGCGCTGGCGGCGCAGGGCCACGCGGTCACCTTCTTCGAGCGCGACGTGCCCTACTACGCCGAGACCCGCGACCTGCACGAACTTCCGGGCGGCCGCCTCGTGCTCTACCCCGACTGGAGCCCCGACCTCGGGGCGGACGCGGCCCGCGCCGTGCGGGAGAGCGACGCGGCGATCGTCACCTCCTACTGCCCCGACGCGGGCCCGGCGACGGACCTTGCCCTCGAGGCGCCGGTGAGCGTCTTCTACGACCTCGACACGCCGGTGACGCTGGCGCGGCTCGACGCGGGCGAGGCGGTGCCGTATCTCGGGCCGCGGGGCCTGCGGGACTTCGATCTCGTCCTGAGCTACACGGGCGGCGGCGCGCTCACCGCCCTCAGCGAGCGGCTCGGCGCCCGGCGGGTCGCCCCCCTGTACGGCCACGTGGATCCCGACGCGCACCGGCCCTGCCGGCCCGCGCCCCACTACGCGAGCGACCTGTCCTATCTCGGCACCTACGCGGCGGACCGGCAGGCCGGGGTGGAGCGTCTCCTCGTCGCCCCCGCCCGGGAGCGGCCGGAGCAGCGCTTCCTGATCGGCGGGGCGCAGTACCCGGCGGATTTCCCCTGGGCGCCCAACATCTACTTCGTGCGCCACCTGCCCCCAGCCGAGCACCCGGCCTTCTTCTCCTCCTCGCGCTTCACGCTCAACGTCACCCGGCAGGCGATGGCCGCGATGGGCTGGTGCCCCTCCGGCCGGCTGTTCGAGGCGGCAGCCTGCGGCACGCCCCTGATCACCGACGCCTGGGAGGGGCTCGACGCCTTCTTCGCGCCCGGCCGCGAGATCGTGGTGGCGCGCACCACGCGGGACGTCGTCGACGCCCTCGCCATGGACGAGGCGGAGCGCGCGGCGCTGGCGGCGGCCGCCCGCGCCCGCACCCTCGACGAGCATTCCTCGGCCCGCCGGGCCGCGGACCTCGTCGCCCTTCTGGACCGGGCGGCCTCGCGCGAGGCCGCCGCCGCGGAGGCGTGAGCGCATGTGGGGCATCGTACCGGCGGCGGGACTCGGCAGCCGCATCCAGCCGCTCGCCTTCTCGAAGGAATTGCTGCCCGTGGGCAGCCGTCTCGACCAGGGTGCCGAGCGCCCCTGCGCGGTGAGCGAGTACCTCGTCGAGCGGATGATCCGCGGCGGGGCCGACAAGCTCCTGTTCGTGATCGCGCCGGGCAAGTCCGACATCCTCGACTATTACGGCGCGTCCTATGCCGGGGTGCCGATCGCCTACGTGGTCCAGCCCGGGGCGGCGGGCCTGTGCGACGCGATCTTCCGCGCCCTGCCCCTGGTCGGCGCGGACGAGCCGGTGATCGTCGGCCTGCCCGACACGGTCTGGTTCCCCGCCGACGGGCTCGCCGCCCTGCCCGACGACGTGCTCTCCTTCCTGCTCTTCCCGGTGGAGCGGCCGGACCTGTTCGACGCGGTGGTGCTCGACGGCGACGCGGTGCGCGAGATCCAGGTGAAGCGGGCCGACGCCGCCTCGCGCTGGATCTGGGGCGCCTTCAAGATGCCGGGTGCGACGCTGCGCGACCTGCACCGGCTCTGGCTGCAGCGGGGGCGCCGGGACGAGTATATCGGCACCCTCGTCAATGCGCATCTGGCGGAAGGCGGCCGGGCGCGGGGCCTGCGCGCGGGCACCGCCTACGTGGATGTCGGCACGCTCCACGGCTACCGGGCGGCGATCGCCCTCCTGGCCGAGGCGGCGAACCGGGAGGCGGATGCGGCGGGCGGCGCCCGCGTCGGCCTCGGCTGGCCGGGGGGCCGCGCCCCGCTCCACACCGCGTCGCGCGACTGAGGCGATGCCCCTCACCATCCTCCACGTCGCCTATCCGCTCGCCCCCGTCGGACCCGACGCGGCGGGGGGCGCCGAGCAGGTGCTGAGCGCCCTCGACGCGGCGCTCGTCGCGGCGGGCCACCGCTCCCTGGTGATCGCCTGCGCGGGCTCGCGGGTCGCGGGCCGACTCCTGGCGGTGCCCCGGACCGAGGGTGGGCTCGACGAGGCGGCGATCGCCGGCGCGCGGCTTGCCCACGCGGCGGCCGTCGCGGAGGCGGTCCGGGCGCATCCGGAGATCGACGTCGTGCACATGCACGGCATCGACTTCCACACCTGCCTGCCGCCGGCCGGCCCCCCGGTGCTGGCGACCCTGCACGCGCCCTTCTCCTGGTACGCGCCCGAGGCCCTCGCCCCGGCGCGCCCCCGGACCCACCTCCACTGCGTCTCGGCCGAGCAGCAGGCGACCGCGCCGTCCGGCCTGCGGCTCCTCCGGCCCATCCCGAACGGCGTCCCGGTGGAGGCGCTGCGCGGCGACGGTCCGCGCGGCCGCTTCGCCCTCTTCCTCGGGCGGATCGCCCCCGAGAAGGGCGTCGACCTCGCCCTCGACGCCGCGCACCGCGCCGGCTGCGCGCTCCTCGTCGCCGGCGAGGTCTTCCCCTACCCGGCGCACCGCGCCTACTTCCAGCGGGAGGTCGCCCCGCGCCTCGACAGCCGCCGCCGCTTCATCGGCCCGGTCGGCTTCCGGCAGAAGCGGCGCCTCCTCAACGCCGCGCACTGCCTCCTCCTCCCCGCCCGCGTGCCGGAGACGAGTTCGCTCGTGGCGCGCGAGGCGATGGCCTGCGGCACCCCGGTCGTCGCCGCTCCCGCCGGCGCCCTCGCCACTCTCGTCGCGCCCGCACGGACCGGCTTCCTCGCGGAGACACCCGAGGCGATGGCCGCGGCGATCCACGCCGTCGACACCATCGACCGGGAGGCCTGCCGCCGGATCGCTGCCGAGCGCTACGGGCTCGCCCCGATGATCGCGGGATACTTTGCCGCCTATGAGTGCCTCCGCCGCGATGACGCGCCGTCCTTCCGCCTCGCCGGCGCCGCCTGAGGCGTCGCCGGGCCTCGCCCTGTCGGTCCTTCGCGCGGAGGCGGATCTCGACCGGCTGGAGCCGGCCTGGTGGGCGCTGTTCAGGCGCTGCCCCTCGGCCACGCCCTTCCAGTCTCCCGCCTGGCTCATCCCGTGGTGGCGGCATTTCCGGCCGGGCGGCCTCCTGACCCTCGCGGTGCATGCGGGCCGGGATCTCGTCGCCCTCCTGCCGGCCTACCTGGAGGACGGGCCCCACGGCCGGCGCCTGCTGCCGCTCGGGATCGGGCCGAGCGACCACCTCGACATCCTCCTCGATCCGAACCGGGAGGGCGCCGCCGAGGCGTTGATGGCGGGCGTCGCCGCGCAGCGGGCGGACTTCGCGGTGCTGGACCTCGATGATCTCGCGCCGGACGCGGCGGCCTGGCGGCTGCCGCTGCCGCCGGGTGCCCGCGAGACGGTGGCCGACCAGGTCGCCTGCCCGGTCTTGCCGCTGCCGCGGCAGGTGGCGGGGCCGCAGGACCTGATCGCGTCGCGCCAGCGCCGCAAGTTGGCGCTGGCCCGCAACCGCGCCGAGCGCCGGGGCGGGGCGGCCGTGGCGACCGCGACCGATCCGGCCGCCTGCGCGGCCCTGTTCGAGCGCCTGCGCGTCCTCCACGCCGCCCGCTGGGAAGGGCGCGGCGAGGCCGGAATGCTCGCGGACCCGGCCGTTCTCGGCTTCCACCGCGAGGCGGTGCCGCGCCTCGCCCGCGCCGGCCTCGCCCGGTTCCACGCCGTGGCGATCGGCGGCGAGGGGGCCGCGGTGATCTACGCCCTGCACGACGGACGCCGGAGCTACGCCTATCTGAGCGGCTTCCACCCGGACTTCGCCTTCGAGAGCCCGGGCGTCATCGCGATGGCGGCGGCCCTGGAGAAGGCGCATGCCGACGGGGCGCGCTCCTTCCACTTCCTGCGCGGGCAGGAGCCCTACAAGTACGCCTGGGGGGCCGTCGACGTCTGGAACCGCCGCCGGAGCCTGCGATGGGATTGAGCCCGGAGGCCGAGGGCTGGCTCGCCGGGCTCGCCGCCGGCACGGTGCCGCCGCCGGTGGCCCTGATGCACCTCGCGGCGGAAGCGGCGCGGCCGGAGGCGGTCGAGGCGGCGCTGGCGGAGGCGGCCGGCCGGGCCGGCGAGCCCGCCCGCGGGCGGGTCGCGGCGGCCCTCGCCCTGTGGCGCGCCACCCCGGGGGCCTGGGAGACCGTGCGAGACGTGCTCGGCGGCATCGATCACGGCGCCTCGGCGGAGGGCGCGGACGGAGTGGCGCGGCTCGCCGCGGCCTTCGACCGCGCCGCCCGCCGCTCGCCCGAGGGGAGCGTCGCCCTCTACGCCCTCGGCAGCGCCGATCTCCTGCGCGCGGCGACGGACGAGGTCGTGGCGCAACTCGCGGCCTGGGACCTGCTCCCGCCCGACGCCCGAATCGTCGATCTCGGCTGCGGCATCGGCCGGTTCGCCGCTTCCCTGGCCCCCCACGTCGCCGCGGTGACCGGGCTCGACATCGCCCCGGCCATGATCGCGGCCTCCCGCGCGCGCTGCGCCGGCCACCCCAACGCGGTCTTCCACCTCGGCAGCGGGCGCGACCTCGCGCCGGTGCCGACCGGCGGGGCGGACCTCGTCCTCGCCGTCGATTCCTTCCCCTACCTCGTGCAGACGGGGCTCGCGGCGGACCACGTCCGCGAGGCGGCCCGGGTGCTTAGGCCCGGCGGCGACCTCGTGATCCTGAACTACTCCTATCGCGGCGACGCCGCCCGCGACCGGCGCGAGGTCGGCGGCCTCGCCCGGGCGCACGGTTTCCGGGTGCTGCGCGACGGCGTCGCGCCCTTCCGGACCTGGGACGGCGCCGCCTTCCACCTGCAGCGCATGGCCTGAGCGCCCCGGGGCCGTTCCCCTGTCCGAGTGGACAGAGTGCCCGGTTTCGGCCGATGGAGGCAGCTTGGCGGCGCCCGGCCGGGAGAGCCGCGTCCCACATCGAATCGAGGACGGATGATGCTCGCGACGCTGGTGGTGTTCCTCGGCGCCGGCCTTGGAGGGGCCCTCCGCCACGGCGTCAACCTGGCGGCCGCCCGGCTCGGGGGCAGCTTCCCGTCCGGAACCATGATCATCAACGTCGCCGGTTCGCTGGCCATGGGAGTGCTCACCGGCTGGTTCGCAGCGCGGGGCGGCGTGCCGCAGGCGGTGCGGCTCTTCCTCACCACCGGCATCCTGGGCGGGTTCACCACCTTCTCGACCTTCTCGCTCGAAGCCTTCCTGCTGATCGAGCGCGGCGCGCTCGCGGCGGCGGCCGTCTACATCGTCGGATCGGTGGCGGCCGGCATCGCGGGCGTGGCGCTCAGCCTGGCGGTGATCCGCCATTTCGGCTGAAAGGTTGACAAGCGGGCGCGAAGGGGCCGGAGTCGGCACGCCATGACCGACGCCATGACCGACGCCCCGCGCAAGCCCCGCGTCGCCATCACCTACTGCACGCAGTGCGGCTGGCTGCTCCGGGCGGCCTGGATGGCGCAGGAACTCCTCTCGACCTTCCGGGACGGGCTCTGCGAGGTCGCGCTGGTTCCCGGCACCGGGGGCGCCTTCGCGATCACCTGCGGCGAGGCGCTGATCTGGGAGCGGGTGCGCGACGGCGGCTTCCCGGACATGAAGACGTTGAAGCAGCGGGTCCGCGACGTGGTCGAGCCGGGCCGCGACCTCGGCCACGCGGACCGGGGCTGAGGCGGCGTGGGCGGGGTGCGGGAGCGGATCGCGGGCTGGCGCGAGCGCGGCCTGTCCACGCAGGTCTACCTCGTCGCCCTCGCCGTGGCGCTGATCGGGCCGGGGCTCCTGTTCACCGCCCTCCTGCTCGGCCGCTACGCCAACCTGGAGCGGGCGCGCTTCGAGCAGGACGCCCGCGAGACCGTGCGCGGCATCGCCCTCTCGGTCGACCGCGACACCGCCGGCCTGATCTCCGTGCTGCAGACGCTCGCCACCTCGCCGCGGCTGCGGGGCGAGGAGGTCGCGAGTTTCGAGGACCAGGCCCGGGCGGTGACCGGGGCGACGCAGCTCCTCCTGGCCCTGCGCCGGCCGGACGGCAGCCAGGTGGTCAACACCGCCCTGCCGCGGGGCGCCCCCCTGCCCCAGGGCGCCGAGCCCTACGACGCGGAGGTGCTGGCCAACCAGCGCCCCCTCGTGACCGGCGTCCGACCGGGTCCGCCCGGCCGCGCGCCGACCTACGCGGTGGCGGTGCCGGTGATGATCGACGGCGCCGCCGCCTTCGTGCTCAGCGCCACCGTCTCGGTCGAGCGCCTGCACCAGATCCTGCTGCGCGACCTCGCTCCGGGCTGGACCACCGGCCTCGTCGACCGCCGGGGGATGCTGCTTGCCCGCTCGCAGGACCACGAGGCCCTGGCCGGGCAGCCGATGCTCGCGGCCCTGCGCGGACGCGAGACCGACATGCCGGGCCTGTGGGAGGGCCTCGACCGGCAGCGCCGCCCCGTCCTGTTCGTGGAGACGCCGACCCGGGTCACCGGGTGGAGTGCCGCCGCCACCATCCCCAAGGCGGTGGTGGAGGCGTCCCTGCGGCGCTGGATGCTGGCCTTCGCGGGGTTCGGGCTCCTCGCCCTGGCGGTGTCGTCGGTTCTCGCCGTGCGCCTGTGGGCGCGGGTGGCCGAGCCGCTGCGGCAGCTCGCGGCGGCGGGCGGCGCGCTGGGCCGCGGCCAGCCGGTGCCTCGGGTCTCGACGCCGATCCGCGAGATCCGCCAGCTCGGCGACGCCCTCGCGGAGGCTTCGCAGACCCTGCGCCAGCGCATCGCCGAGCGCGACGCGGCCCTGGAGGAGCAGAGCCGCGGCCTCACCGCCCTGCGCGAGAGCGAGGCACGGTTCCGCCACATGGCGGATTCGGCCCCGGCGCTGATCTGGATGACCGACGAGGCCGGCGAGACGACCTTCGTCAACATGCATTTCGAGTACCTGTTCGGGCGCAAGGCCGCGACGCTGGTCGGGGGGCGCTTGCGGGAGATCGTGCATCCCGACGACGTCGCGCCGTTCGACGTGGCGTTCCAGGCCGCCTTCGCGGCCCGCCGCCCCTTCCGCGCCGAGACCCGGGTGATCGACAGGGAGGGCGCGGTGCGCTGGCTCCTCTGCGAGGGCGTGCCGCGCCTCGACGACCGGCAGCGCTTCCTCGGCTACACCGGCTGCAACGTCGACATCACGGAGGCGAAGCTCGCCGAGGCGGCCCTGCGCGAGAGCGAGGAGCGCCTGCGCCTCGCGCTGGCGGCGGGCCAGCTCGGCACCTGGGAGATCGACCTCGCCACTGGCCAGAACCGCCTCTCGGCCCGCTCGGCGGAGATCGTCGGGCTGCCGCCCTCCCGGGAGGGCTGGGTCGGCGTGGTGCATCCCGCCGACCGGCCGGCCCTGGAGGCGGCGCTGGCGGCGGTCGTCGCCGGCGAGGGGGAGTACAGCAGCGAGTTCCGGGTGCAGCCGGCCGAGGGGGAGATGCGCTGGGTCAGCGCCGCGGCGGTGGCGCAGCGGGACGCGGGCGGGCAGCCGCGGCGGGTGATCGGCATCCACCAGGACGTGACCGCGCGCAAGCGCGCGGAGGACCACCTGCGGCTCCTGCTCCACGAGCTGAACCACCGGGTGAAGAACACCCTCGCCACCGTGCAGTCGATCGCCATGCAGAGCCTGCGCCGGCTGCGCGGCCACGAGGCCGAGGCCGCCCGGGACGCCTTCGCGGCGCGGCTGATCGCGCTCGCCCGCGCCCACGACGTGCTCACCCGCGAGAGCTGGGAGGGGGCCGACCTCGCCGAGGTGGTGGCGGGCGCGGTGGCGCCCCTCGACGGGCCGCAGGGCCGGCACGCCCGCTTCGCCGTGGCCGGACCGCCCCTGCGGCTGCCGCCCCGCATGGCGCTCTCGGTCGCCATGGCCCTGCACGAACTCGGGACCAACGCGGTGAAGTACGGCGCCCTCTCGACCGCGGAGGGCCGGGTCTCGATCCGCTGGAGCGTCGCCGACGACGCGCTCACCCTGGTCTGGCGGGAGAGCGACGGCCCGCCGGTGACGCCGCCGGAGCGGAAGGGCTTCGGCTCGCGGTTGATCGGCCAGAGCCTCGCGCGGGAACTGGCCGGCGCCGTGACCCTCGATTACGCGCCGACCGGGGTCGTCTGCACGATCGAGGCGCCCCTCGGCGAGCCGGGGGCGCAGCGGGAGGCCCACCCTCCGGCCGCCCGCGCGGCGGCGCCCGCCGCCTCAGGGCCGGAGCGTCTGGAGGACCGCGCGCAGCGCGTCGGGTAGTGGCGCGGGCCGATTCGTCGCCCGGTCGACGTAGACGTGCACGAAGTGGCCCTGCGCGGCGGCCTCCTCCTCGTCCTCCCGGAAGAGGCCGACCTCGTAGCGCACGCTCGACCGGCCCTGATGCGCCACCCGGATCCCGGCCGTGAGCCGGTCCGGGAAGGCGACTGGACGGAAGTAGCGGCAGCCGGTCTCGACCACGAGGCCGATCACGGGGCTCTGCAGGATGTCGAGGGCGCCCTCCTCGATCAGCACCTGGTTCACGGCGGTGTCGAAGAAGGCGTAGTAGACCACGTTGTTGACGTGGCCGTAGACGTCGTTGTCGCCCCAGCGGGTGAGGATCGGGACGAAGCGCCGGTAGGCGGCGCGGGGCTCGGGGGGCGGTCGGTCGGTCATACGGTCCAGGATAGGGGAAGCCAGACCGGTGCGTCAGTACGCCTTGGCGCCGCCCGTCACCCGCACCTCGACGGGGTACTTCCCGTAGTGGTCGGGCAGTGCCTTAGCGGCAGCCGAGGACGTGGCGAACACCATCACGGCCCAGTCGTCACCGGTGCTGTTGACACCGAGACCGACCGAGAGGTCTTCGCGCCCCGCTGTGTACTCCGACGCGAACGCGTCTTTGGCCGCCTGGGCCTCCGGTTTCGACGCCAGGAGTTTGTCGCGCGAGTCAGCCATGGTCGCCTCCTTCACGTCTCAGTATGGATATCTAGGTCGAGGGCATCAAGAACGGGCTGGATCGGGTTGGCGAAGGTAACGCCGCGACCGTTTACGCCACCTTGCTCAGTTCCGGCGAAGAGGAGGGCCGCCGGGGACCCGTCGGCTGTCCAGACCAGCGAGCCGCTGTCGCCTGGCTTCGAGAAGGACGGGGTAGCCGCATCGCCTTCGATCGCGATCTGGCGGTCGAAGCGTGCCAGTTTCTCGCCCTGGCCCAAGATCATCGCGACGATAACGTTCTCAACGTCGATCGCGATGACTCGTCCACTGGTCCATCCCGTGGTTCGCCCGATCTTCTGAACAGCGTCGTCGGCGATGACGTCTGCGGGAGCGGATCGGATCTGCCATCGACGGCGCGGATCTGCGGGATCCTGCGCGACCGATCCATCGTAGAGGACGCCGCCCAGCATCGTGGCGAAGGCGCAATCGACGAAGTTTCGCGCGCCGACGTCGAACTGGATCGGGACGTACTCGTAGAGGGTCGCAACCTTGTCGCTCACATTCGTCCGCCGACCTCCGTCGGCGCGAGCTGGTTGGAGGATGATGTCTCCTCGCTGGGCGCCATTCGTATCGGCGAGGATGTGATTGTTGGATAGGAGCCCGATTCCGCCGCTGTCCCGATGGCGACAGATGCAGCCGAGTGTCCCGGCCGAGATGCGGTAATGGCCGATCGAGGAGCCGATCGACAGGGGGCGGTGCGGCCCGGAATTGACGGGCTGCGGCCGAGCCAACCGGCGGATCGGCCCCGTGTAGATCACGCGAGCCTGCCCGTGGGCAGCCGTTACGGCGGCTTGCACGATGGGATGCTGGTGCAGCTTGTGCTTCTGAATGAAGATCCCGAGCCGCATACTGTTCGGGTCCCGGTTGTGACCGTTGGGCGGCAGAACTCCGAGCGCCATCAGGTCACGGGGATCTCGATCCTTCTTCCGGCGACCCGACTCGATCGCCCGAAACGGCTCGCTGCCAGGAACGGGCGCGAACAGAGGAACGTTATGGCCGGCGGCGGCCGCGACGGGAAGCTCGCGGAACTGAAACTCGTTTCGGAAGATCTCCGCCTTCACGCTCTGTACGTCGTCCAGATTCATGTGCCGTCATCCCCAGTCGCGGACGCGGCACATTACACAGTTGCAAACCAGGTGAAAGCGTTTCGTGTCGATCGGAACTTTGGGAAACTCTTTTCCAAATTCTGACGCCAATGACGCCGTGAGGGGCCCGTCCCTGGCCGCTTCGGAGCAGGATAGATGCCCTATATTGCATGGAGCTGAGGCATAAAGTCCTCGAGGTGTCGATGCTCGATCATTCTCGGTCGGGCGTCGTCCTCACACCTCCACCCGCCGCCGCACCGCGTAAGGGAAACTGCGCCCCTGGTCGTCCGTGAGGTCCCCGTCGGGGCCGGCGCACCACACCACCTCGTCGGCGGGCACGGGGAAGCGCGTGAGCGTGAGGCCCCGCACCACCTGGACCTCGCCGGGATCGATCTCGGCGCAGCCCAGGCAGGTCTCCTCCTCGATCACGTGGTCGATGTCGTGACCGTCCGGCAGGCAGGCGTAGAGCACGTCGGCGAAGGCGAGCGTGTAGGTGCGCATTCCGGAAACCCCTCCCGTCAGCGGCGCGTGAAGGGCAGGAACGCGCGAGCGCCGAATCCGGTTGCCGAGGCCTCAGCCGAACGTCTCCGGGTCGGGGCCGATGCGCCCGTCCGGCGCGTCGAGCCCGGCGATCGCCGCGTGGTCCTCCGGCGTCAGGGCGAAACCGAACACGTCGAGGTTCTCGCGGATCCGTGCCGGGGTGGCGGATTTCGGGATCACCACGTGCCCGAGCTCGATCTGCCAGCGCAGGATCACCTGGGCGGGCGTGCGGCCGTGGCGCTCCGCGATGCCCCGGATCACCGGATCCGCCAGCGCGGCGCCGCGGCCCAGCGGGCTCCAGGCCTCGGTCAGGATCCCGGCCTCGCGGTGGACATCGCGCAAGGCCCGCTGCTGGAAGCGCGGATGCAGCTCGATCTGGTTCACGGCGGGCGTCGAGCCGGTCTCGTCGATCACGCGCCTGAGGTGCGCCACCGTGAAGTTCGACACGCCGATCGAGCGGGCGCGCCCGTCCTCGCGCAGGCGCATCAGCGCCCGCCAGGTGGGGATGAAGAGGTCGCGCTTCGGCACCGGCCAATGCACGAGATAGAGGTCGACGTAATCGAGGCCGAGGCGGCCCAGGGAGGCATCGAAGGCCCGCAGCGCCTCGTCGGTGCCGTGGGCGTCGTTCCAGAGCTTCGTGGTGACGAAGATCTCCTCGCGGGGGATGCCCGAGGCGGCGATCACCCGGCCCACCCCGGCCTCGTTGCCGTAGGCGGCCGCCGTGTCGATCGAGCGGTAGCCGACCTCCAGGGCGAGGCCGACGATCTCGGGCGCCGCCGCGTCGGGGAGCTGCCAGACGCCGAAGCCGAGCTGCGGGATGCGCTTCCCGTCGTTGAGCGTGAGGGTCGGCTGCGTCATGCGGGGGGATCCTTCGCGGAGGCGGCGCGTTGCGGCGCCGCCCCTCAGATGGGATCCCGCCGCCCCCTGTCGAGGCGGGCCTACTTCACGAGCGGGCAGCCACCCTCGCTCATCGGCCGGAAGGCCCGGTCGCCCGGCACGGTCGAGAGGAGCTTGTAGTAGTCGTACGGCCCCTTCGAGTCGGCCGGCGCCTTGACCTCGAACAGGAACACGTCGTGCACCGCCCGCCCGTCCTGGCGGACCGTGACGGGGCCGAACAGGGGATCGTTGATCGGCGTCTCGCGCATGGCGGCGACGACCTTCTCGCCCTCGATCGTCCCGGCGGCCCGCACGGCATGCAAGTAGGCGAGCGTCGAGGAGTAGACGCCCGCGTGGTTCTCGGTCGGCATCCGGCCGTTCATGCGCGCCGCGAAGCGCTGGGCGAAGGCGCGGGTGCCCTCGGTGCGGTCCCAGTAGAAGGCGCTGGCGAGCTGCAGGCCCTGCGCCGCCTTGAGGCCGAGCGCGTGGACGTCCGAGAGCTGGGTGAACAGGGCCGCCACCCGCATCTCGGGCATCAGGCCGAACTCGGCCGCCTGCTTGACCGCGTTGATCATGTCGGCGCCAGTATCGGCCAGCGCCAGAACCTGCGCGCCCGACCCCTGCGCGGCGAGCAGCGGCGAGGCGAAGTCGCCCGCGTTGAGCGGGTGCTTGGTCGCGCCCTTGACGGTCCCGCCCGCGGCCGTGAGGGCCGCCGTGGCGTCGCGCTCCAGCGCCTGGCCGAGCGCGTAGTCGACGGTGAGGAAGTACCAGGACTTGCCGCCGCGCTCGGCGATGGCCCGGGCCGTGGCCGAGCCCTGCGCCCAGGTGTCGGAGACCCACTGCACGGTGGTGGGCGCGCAGGCCTTGCCGGTGAGGTCGGAGGTGAGCGAGCTCGACGCCAGGGCGACCCGGTGGCGCTCGCGCATCAGGTTCGCCACCGCCAGCGCCACGGCGGAGTTCGGCAGGTCGACGATGGTCGAGACCTTCTCCTGGTCGAGCCACTTGCGGGCGATGGAGAGGCCGACATCGGGCTTGTTCTGGTGGTCGGCGGAGACGATCTCGACCTTGATGTCGCTCGTCTCCTTGGCGAAGTCCTCGGCGGCGAGTTCGGCGGCGACCACCGAGCCGGTGCCCGCCTGGTCGGCGAAGGGCCCGCTCATGTCGCTGAGGACGCCGACCTTCACCGGGGAGGCGGCCTCCTCGGCGGCGGCGGGCGCCGCGGCGGCGAGCAGGCCGGCGAGACCGGCCGCGAGGGCCTGGCGCAACGGACGGAACGACATCGAGACACTCCCACGGGCGCCGCTTCCCGGGCGCTGCAGCACCCTATGTCAGGCCGGGGCGAGGGCGTCGATGGGGTTTCGCGGGCTGCTGCCGCGACACTCCCTCGGCGGCCCTCCGAGAACCCCCGCCGGGAGGATGACATGGACGAGGATGCCTATCGCGACTGGGCGCACCGGGCCGCCGACTGGTCGGCGGACTACCTCGCGGGCGTCGCCGAGCGGCCGGTGCGGGCGCGAGGGCAGCCCGGCGACGTGTTCCGGCAGATCCCGGCGGCGGCCCCGGAGGCGGGCGAGCCGATGGAGGCGATCTTCGCCGATCTCGACCGGATCATTCTGCCGGGCATGACCCACTGGCAGCACCCGCGCTTCTTCGCCTATTTCCCGGCCAATGCGAGCCCGCCCTCGATGGTGGCCGAGACGGTCACGGCGGCGCTGGCGGCCCAGTGCATGCTCTGGCAGACCTCCCCGGCCGCCACCGAGCTGGAGAGCCGCGTCACCGACTGGCTGCGGGCGATGATCGGGCTGCCGCCCGCCTTCTCGGGCGTCATCCAGGACTCGGCCTCGGGCGCGACCCTCGCCGCGCTCCTGACCGCCCGCGAGCGGGCGCTCGGCCTCGCGGGCAACCGGGAGGGGCTGAGCGGACAGAAGCCGGTGCGGGTCTACGCCTCGGCGCAGGTGCATTCCTCGGTCGACAAGGCGGTGCGCATCGCCGGGATCGGCGACGCCAACCTGGTGCGGATCCCGGTTGCCGGCCCGCTCTTCGGCATGGATCCGGCGGCTTTGGAGGCGGCGATCCTGGCCGACCGGGCGGCGGGGTTCCTGCCGGCCGCGGTGGTGGCCTGTCTCGGGGGCACGAGCGTCGGCGCCTGCGACCCCCTCGACGCCGTGGCGGCGGTGGCGCGGCGCCACGGGCTCTTTCTGCACGTGGACGCGGCCTGGGCTGGCTCGGCGATGATCTGCCCGGAATTCCGCGACCTGATGCGGGGCGCGGAGGAGGCCGACAGCCTCGTGTTCAACCCGCACAAATGGCTGTTCACGCATTTCGACTGCTCGGCGCATTTCGTCCGGGATCCGCGGGCGCTCACCGACACGCTCGGCATCCGCCCGCCCTTCCTGCGCACCCTCGAGCGGGAGGGCATGGTCGATTACAGCGAGTGGTCGATCCCGCTCGGCCGCCGCTTCCGGGCGCTGAAGCTGTGGTTCGTGATCCGCTCCTACGGGGTCGAGGGCCTGCAGGCGATGATCCGCCAGCACGTCGGCTGGGCGCGGGACCTCGCCGGGCTGATCGCCGCCGAGCCGGATTTCGACCTCGTGACCGGGCCGATCCTGTCGCTCCTGAGCTTCCGCTACGCGCCGTCGGGCGCCGGGGATCTCGACGCCCTCAACGAGCGGCTGGTGGCGCGGATCAACGACGACGGCCGCACCTACCTGACCCAGACCCGCCACGACGGGCGGGTGGTGATCCGCTTCCAGATCGGCCAGACCACGACGACGTGGCGGGACGTGGCGATCGCCTGGGACGCGGTGCGGGAGATCGCGGCGGGGCTGCGAGGATAGGTCCGATCGGGCCATCCCGCCTCCCCCTCTCCCCTTTTCCGGACGACTGCAGCGTCAGCGGAAGGAGATCCGGAAAAGGGGGCGCAGAGGGAGAGGGGACCGTCCTATCACCCAACGAGGCGATTCCGACCGGCTTTCCCCCTCAATGCCGCAGCCCCGGCGCCTCCTGGCCGGTGCGCGCCACGTACTCGGTGTAGCCGCCCTCGTAGCGGTGGATGCCCTCGGGCGTCAGCTCCAGCACCCGGTTCGACAACGCGGCCAGGAAGTGCCGGTCGTGCGAGACGAACAGCATCGTGCCCTCGTAGTGCGAGAGCGCCGCGATCAGCATCTCCTTGGTGGCGATGTCGAGGTGGTTGGTGGGCTCGTCCAGCACCAGGAAGTTCGGCGGGTCGAACAGCATCGCCGCCATGGCGAGCCGCGCCTTCTCGCCCCCGGACAGCACCCGGCAGCGCTTTTCCACGTCGTCGCCCGAGAAGCCGAAGCAGCCCGCGAGCGCCCGCAGCGAGCCCTGGCCCGCCTGCGGGAAACGGTCCTCCAGGAAGCCGAAGATCGTGCGCTCGCCGTCGAGCACGTCCATGGCGTGCTGGGCGAAGTAGCCGAGCTTCACGTTGGCGCCGAGCGCCACGCTGCCGTCGTCGGGCCGCGCCGCCCCGGCGATCAGCTTGAGCAGCGTCGACTTGCCGGCGCCGTTGATGCCGAGCACGCACCAGCGCTCCTTGCGCCGCACCGCGAAGTCGAAGCCCTCGTAGATCGCCCGCGTCCCGTAGCTCTTGTGGACGTTGCGCAGGGCCGCGACGTCGTCGCCCGAGCGCGGCGCCGGCTGGAACTCGAACACCACCGTCTGGCGCCGCCGGGGCGGCTCGACGCGCTCGATCTTGTCGAGCTTCTTGACCCGGCTCTGCACCTGGGCGGCGTGCGAGGCCCGCGCCTTGAAGCGCTCGATGAACTTGATCTCCTTGGCGAGCATCGCCTGCTGGCGCTCGAACTGCGCCTGGGCCTGGGCCTCGTTCTGCGCCCGCTGCTGCTCGTAGAACTCGTAGTCGCCCGAATAGGTGGTGAGCGCGCCGCCGTCGATCTCGACGATCTTGCCGACGATCCGGTTCATGAAGGCCCGGTCGTGGGACGTGAGCATCAGGGCGCCCTCGAACCCCTTCAGGAAGGATTCGAGCCAGATCAGGCTCTCCAGGTCGAGGTGGTTGCTCGGCTCGTCGAGGAGCATCACGTCGGGGTTCATGAGCAGGATGCGGGCGAGCGCGACCCGCATCTTCCAGCCGCCCGAGAGGGCGCCGACATCGCCCTCCATCATCTCCTGGCTGAAGCTCAGGCCCGCCAGCACCTCCTGGGCGCGGCCCTCCAGGGCGTAGCCGTCGAGTTCCTCGAACCGCGCCTGGACGTCGCCGTAGCGCGCCACGAGTTCGTCGAGTTCGTCGGCCCGGTCCGGGTCGGCGAGCGCCGCCTCCAGCGCCTTCAGCTCGGCCGCGACCGCGCTCACCGGGCCCGCCCCGTCCATCACCTCGGCGACGACCGAGCGGCCGGCCATCTCGCCGACATCCTGGCTGAAATACCCGATGGTGATGCCGCGATCGGTCGAGACCTGGCCCTCGTCGGGCTGCTCGGAGCCGGTCATCATCCGGAACAGGGTGGTCTTGCCGGCGCCGTTCGGCCCCACCAGCCCGACCTTCTCGCCCTTCTGGAGCGCCGCCGAGGCCTCGATGAAGAGGAGCTGGTTGCCGTTCTGCTTGCTGATCTTGTCGAGGCGAATCATGGGTCCGGGGCACCGGGATCGGGTGCCGGCCCCTTACGCGATGGCGGCGCCGAGCGGAAGGGTGCCCCTACTGCACCAGCTGCCCGACGCTCAGGATCGCGTTCATCACCGAGATCACGAGGCCGCCGATCAGCCCGCCGATCCCCACCGTGACGAGGGGCGTGAACAGGGCGAGGAGCCGGTCGATTCGCTCCCGCGTCTGCGCCTCGTGCATGGCCGCGGCGTGGAGCAGCACCGTGCCGAGCCGGTTCACCTGCTCGCCGCTGGCGATCAGGTTGATGGTCGAGGGCGAGAGGGCGCGAAGCCCCGCAAGCCCCGAGGCGAGGCTGCCGCCCTCCGTGAGCCGCCGCGCCGCCTGGTCGAGGGCCTCGCGGAACACGGCGTTGGAGGGCAGCGGGCGGGCCGCCGCCACCGCCTCGGGAATCGGCACCTGCGCGGTGACGAGGGTGCCGAGCACCCGGCAGATCCGCCCGAGCTCGATCCCCACCACGATCCCGCCGATCACCGGCAGGCGCAGGGCGAGCCGGCTGCGCGCGGCCGCGAAGCCGGGCTCGGACCAGATCGCCGCCAGCGCCAGAACGAGGGTGAGGAGGGCGCCGAGCAGCACGGGCCACCAGCCGGCCAGGAGGGCGCCGAAGCCCGCCGCGAGGCGCAGCACCAGGGGCGGCGCCTGGCCGCTGCCCTCGAAGAGCGGCGCCAGGGCCGGGACCAGCACGAACACCACCATGGCGAGCGTGCCGATCCCCATCAGGATCAGCAGCGACGGGTAGATCATCGCCGAGGCGAGGTGGCGGCGCACCGCGTCGCGCCGTTCCAGGGAGGCGGTGAGCGTCGCCACCACCTCGCCGAGCGTGCCCGTCGCCTCCCCGGCCCGCAACCCGTCCACCACCTCCCGCGGGAAGGCCTGCGGGTGGGCCGCGAGCGCCTTCGACAGGGAGGCGCCGCCCAGCACCCGCTCGAGCACGTCGGCGAGGACCGGCCGCAGGGCCGCGGAGGCCTGCCGCTCCACGAGCCGCAGCGCCCGGTCGACGGTGAGGCCCGCCCCGAGCAGCGTGCCGAACTCCTTCAGGAAGCCGATGCGGGCGGCGTCCGAGACCCGGTCGCGGCCGAACAGGTCGCGCTGCCAGAACGGCTTGGCGCCGGAGGCGACGGACGTGATCGCGAAGACCTGGAGCCCGTCCGCGCGCAACTGCGCCAGGGCCCTCCCCTCTCCATCGGCCTCGATCCGGCCGCTGCGCTCGCGTCCGTCGGCCGCGTAGGCCCGGTAGGCGAAGACCGGCATCAGACCAGCCCCTCGAAGACGCGGCCGACCTCGTCGAGGGTCGTGCTGCCGTCCATGACCCGGGCGCAGGCATTCTCCGCGAGGCTGACGAGGCCCGCCTGCCGGGCGGCGCGGGTCAGGGCCTGCTCGTCCGCCCGCTCGGCCACCAGCCCGCGCAGGGTCGGGTCGAGGCTCATGATCTCCGACACCACCATGCGGCCGCGATAGCCGGTGCCGTTGCAGGAGGGGCAGCCCCGGGCGTGGCGCAGGGCCAGCGGGCGCTCCGCCGGGACGCCGAGGCGGATCCGCTCCTGCGGCGTCGCCGGGAGGGTCTCGGCGCAGGTCTCGCAGACCCGCCGCACGAGGCGCTGGGCCACCACCCCGTTCAGCACCGCGGCGATCAGGAAGGGCTCCACCCCCATGTCGACGAGGCGCGTCACGGTGGCGGGGGCCGAGTTGGTGTGGAGCGTCGAGAGAACGAGGTGGCCGGTGAGCGCCGCCTGCACGGCGATGCGGGCGGTCTCGCCGTCGCGGATCTCGCCCACCATCACCACGTCCGGGTCCTGGCGCAGGATCGAGCGGAGCGCGGCCGCGAAGTCGAGGCCGATGCCGGCATGCACCTGCACCTGGTTGACCCCCGCCATCCGGTACTCGACCGGGTCCTCGACGGTCACGACCTTGAGGTGCGGCCCGTTCACCCGCCGCAGGGCGCCGTAGAGCGTCGTCGTCTTGCCGCTGCCGGTCGGGCCGGTGACGAGGACGAGGCCGTTCGGGCGCCGGATCATCGCCTCGATCCCGGCGATCGCGCCTTCGTCGAAGCCGAGCCCGGCAAAATCGTCCACCCGCCGCGAGCCGTCGAGCACGCGCATCACCACGCTCTCGCCATGGGCGGTGGGCAGCGTCGAGACGCGGATGTCCACGTCCTGGCCGCGATCCGCGACCTTCATGCGCCCGTCCTGGGGCAGGCGCCGCTCGGCGATGTTGAGCCCCGCCAGGATCTTGATGCGCGTGGTGAGCGGCAGCTGCACGCTGCGCGCGAGACGCTCGGATTCGACCAGCACGCCGTCGATCCGGTAGCGCACGCGCACGTCCGCCTCCTCGGCCTCGACGTGGATGTCGGAGGCCGCGACCTCGAAGGCCTTGCGCACGAGGCGGGCGGCGAGGCGCACGATCGGCGCCTGGCTCGCCACGTCCTGGAGCCGGGCGAGGTCGTCGTCGAGCCCCTCGCCCGATTCGCCCTCGCCCGCGTCGCCGTAGACGGCGCGGTGCGCCCGCTCGAAGGCGTTGGGGCCGACGAGACGGCGCTCCACCGGCCGGTCGGCGAGGTGGGCCAGCGCCGCCGGGATCTCGGGATCGAGGGCATCGACCACCGCGACCGTGAGCCGGTCGGGTCCGGCCGCGACCGGCAGCACCCGCGAGCGGGCGCAGTACTCCGCGGTGATCAGGTCCGGCAGGACCGGCTCGGCCGGGACCTCCTCCTCGCGCAGGATCGGCAGGCCGGTCGCCTCGGCCAAGGCCGTCACCAGGGTGGCCTCGTGGACGAGGCCGAGTTCGGTCAGGAGCACCGGGAGCGGACGGCGGCCGGGGAGGTCGAGGGCGGCGCGCGCCCGCTCCAGGCCCGCCGCGTCGAGCACCTGCATGCGCGCGAGGTCGTCGAGCAGGCGCTCGGCCGGGGCGTCCCCGCCGCGCTCCGCCCCGCGCCGGTCGGGGCGCGGGTGGCGCGGGCGCGTCTTGCCGGTCCAGATCGTCAGCATGGCCCTGTCCGAGAGGAAGCGACGCCGGGCGCGCCGCAAGCAAATAGAAAGGCCGCGCCGGTTAAGGATTGGGTCAAGCGGGCGGCCCGTCCTGTGCCGCTCCGGAGGATGTGAGCGCGATGCGGCTCCCGCGGCTGACGGAAGGAACGGCCTGACCATGGGCGCCGCGCAGGCCCGCCGCGCGCTCGGCGACTCGCCCCTGGTCCAGCGCCTGCTGCCTCGCCTCGCGTGGTGGCTGGCGGAGGCCGCCGCCCTGTTCGGGGAGGAGGAGCGCCCGGACCGCGCCGCCTCCGCCCTGGTCCTGCGCCTGCCCCCGCCCGGGGAGGCGGACCTGCTCCTCCTCGACCGGCGCGGCGAGGCGCCGCGGAGCTACCGTTTCGCGGCCGGCCTGGACGATCTCGCGGAGCGGCTGGCGGCGGTGCGCGGCGCCGGGCGGGCGCCGGTCGGCGTCAAGCTCCTGGTCCCGCCCGCCGCCTGCTTCCAGCGCACGCTCACCCTGCCGGCCACCGTGCTGCCGCGGATGCGCGAGGTGCTCGACCGGGAGCTGGAGGCGGCGACGCCCTTCCGGGCGGCCTCCGTCCATGCGGATTGGTTCGTGGAGGGCGAGGACGCGGCCGGCCGGCTCGTCGTCCGCCACTGCGTCATCAAGCGGAGCGCCCTCGATCCGCTGCTCGCGACCCTTTCGGCCGCCGGGCTGCGGCCGGGGCCGGTGGCCGTCGGCACCGAGGAGGACCGCACGCTCCCGGTCGACCTGCTGAGCGGCGGACGCCGGGCGCTGCCGCGGCGGCTCGGCGCCCTGCGCGCCGGCGACCTGCTGCTCCTCGGCCTCGCGCTCTTCCTCCTCCTCGCCGCCGCCCTTCCCCTGTGGCGCGCCCACCAGGCCGCGACGCTCGACGCCCTCGACGCCGCCACGGCCGCCGCCCGCCGCACGGCGCCCGCCCGCCTGCCCCCCGCGGTCCTGGCCGCCGCCCTCGACCTCGCGGCGGCGCGCGCCGCCCGTCCGCCCGTCGCGGTGATCTGGGATTCGCTCGCCCGCGCCCTGCCGGATCCGGTCTCGGCGGAGAGCCTTCGGGTCGATGCGGCGGGGCTCACCCTGACCCTCAGGGCGCCCGATCCCGCGGCGGCCCTCGCCGCCCTGCCACGGCTCGACTCGTTCGGCCCGCCCCGCCGGGAGGCGGCGCCGGATCCCGAGCATGTCGTGGTCGTCCTTCCGCCCGGGAGGGCGCCGTGAGGGTCGACCTCGCCGCGGCCGGCCGCGCGCTGCCCCGGCGGGTCCGGGCCGCGCTCCTGGCGCTGGCAGCGCTCGCCGCCGCGGGCGGCCTCGGCGCGGCCGCCCTCCTGCCCCTGGTGGACACCGCCGCGGAGATCGACCAGGCCCGCACCCTGCTCGGCCGGGTGGTCGAGGCGGGCGAGCGCGCGGGTCCGCCCGCCCCGCTCTGGGCCGCCGATCCGGCCTCCCTGCAGGCCGCCTTCCGGTCCCGCCTGGACGGGCTCGCGGCGGGGCGGACCGTCCTCCTCGACGACGTCCGGCTCGACTTCGACCCGCGGCGGCCGACCCTGCCGGTGATGACGGCGATGCTGCGCGGCACCACGGAGGGCCTGCGCGGGCTCCTCCTGGCCCTGGAGACGCAGGCCCCGCTCGTAGTGGTCGAGAGCGCCGAGCTCGCCCTCCTGTCGCCGGCCGACGCGGCGGCGGCGCGCCCGACGGTCCTGCGGCTCACCCTGGCGGCCCGCGGCGTCCTCGTCCCGGCCGCGCCGGGACCGGGAGCGCCGCGATGACGCTCGCGGACCTGCGCCGCCTCGCGGCGGAGAGCGGCGCCATCGCGCGCCTGACCCTCGTCCTCGCCGTCGCGGCCTGCGCGGCGGCCGCCTGGCCGATCGACGCCGCTCCGCCGCCCCGGCCGCCCGCGGCGCCATCCCTCGACCTCGCCGGGCTCGCCGCGGGCGCGAGCGGGGCGGCCCTGGCGCGCCCGCTGTTCGACCCGGGCCGCCGCGACTGGACCGCCCTCGGCGGCCGCGAGGACGCGTTCGGGACGGCCCGTCCCTCGGCCTCGCTGATCCTGCGGGGCATCCTCCTCGACGGCCCGCGGCAGCGCGCCCTCGTCGATGACGGCGCGGGGCGGCCGGAATGGCGCGGGCTCGGCGAGGGGCCCGGCCCCTGGCGGATCGCCGCGATCGCGCCGGGCCGCGTCGAGGTCGCGGATGCGGTGGAGCGCCGCTACGTGCTGACGCTCCTCGGCCCGGCGGTGCCGCTGCCGCCGCCGCCGAAGGATCCGCGGCAATGGCTGCGGCCGGGATTGTGAGAGGCGGGGCCGCGGCGAACCGGCCGGGGCGGAACGCTTCCCCGCACGGGATACCGTGTGCACACAGCACAGGAAAACATGTTTTGTATCAGGAGGATGATCGTTCCGATCGATCAGACATCGAGCTGATCCTTCATCGCTCAGCCACGCCCGCTGCGCGATCGCTCGCAGGGCATCGCAAGGCTCGATCGACGCCGATAGAGCTTAAGACCGCTCGATGTCATCCCGTCAGGTGATGGTGAGCTACAGCTTCAAACCTGGCTCATGGCAACGAACCCACCTCCTCATGCTGAGGTGCGACCGAAGGGAGCCTCGAAGCACCCCTGGCCGTCTATCCAAGAGAAACGTGCCTTGGATCCGCTGTTGCGGGGCGCTTCGAGGCTCCCTTCGGTCGCACCTCAGCATGAGGAGTGTTGTGTTTTCCAGAAGCGTTCAGATGATGAGCCGGCTAGAAAGATGTGTGCACACGGTAGCCGCACGCGGGGAGAGGGGATGCGCACGACTCGACGTGTGACTCCGCAAGCCCCTACAGGGGTGAGGAATCGGGCCCGCCCGACCCGCCATGTGCGGGACCGCACAATCGATCCCCGGCTCCCGCGCCCGGCCGTTCCGTCCCCCCCGGGATGTGTTAGACGGCGCGCCGGTTCACACGGACCCGCCGGAGCGCGATGTCGCCGATCATCTCCATCGAGACCCTGTCGAAGACCTACGCCTCGGGGTTCCAGGCCCTCCGATCCGTCAGCCTCGACATCCACCGCGGCGAGATCTTCGCGCTGCTCGGGCCGAACGGGGCCGGCAAGACGACGCTGATCGGCATCGTCTGCGGCATCGTCAGCCCGACCGAGGGGCGCGTCACGGTGGGCGGCCACGACATCCGGGCCGATTACCGCCAGGCCCGCCGGATGATCGGCCTGGTGCCGCAGGAACTCACCACCGACGCCTTCGAGACCGTCTGGGCCACGGTCAGCTTCAGCCGCGGCCTGTTCGGGCTGAAGCCCGACCCGGGCCATATCGAGCGGGTGCTCAAGGATCTCTCGCTCTGGGAGAAGCGCGACAGCCGGATCATGACGCTGTCGGGGGGCATGAAGCGGCGGGTGCTGATCGCCAAGGCGCTCTCGCACGAGCCGCAGGTGCTGTTCCTCGACGAGCCCACCGCCGGCGTCGACGTGGCGCTGCGCCAGGACATGTGGCGCCTCGTGCGCCGCCTGCGCGACCAGGGCGTCACCGTCATCCTCACCACCCACTACATCGAGGAGGCCGAGGAGATGGCCGACCGGGTGGGCGTGATCCGCCGCGGCGAGATCATCCTGGTCGAGGACAAGGCCGAGCTGATGCGCAAGCTCGGGCGCAAGCAGCTGATCCTCCACCTCCAGGCGCCCCTCGCGGCTCTGCCGGACGCGCTCGGCGCCCACCGCCTCGACCTCGCGCCGGACGGTGCCAGCCTGACCTACACCTATGACAGCCAGGGCGAGCGCACCGGCATCACCGCCCTCCTCACGGATCTGCGCGCCGCCGGCATCCGCTTCCGCGACCTCGAAACGCGGCAGAGCTCGCTCGAGGACATCTTCGTCGGCCTCGTCAAGGATCCCGCATGAACTGGCCCGCGATCCGCGCCATCTACCTGTTCGAGATGGCGCGCACCTGGCGCACGCTCCTGCAGAGCATCGTCGCGCCGGTCATCTCGACCTCGCTCTACTTCGTGGTCTTCGGCGCCGCGATCGGCTCGCGGCTGAACGTGGTCGAGGGCGTGCCCTACGGCGCCTTCATCGTGCCGGGACTGATCATGCTGTCGCTGCTCACCCAGAGCATCGCCAACGCCTCCTTCGGCATCTACTTCCCGCGTTTCTCGGGCACGATCTACGAGATCCTCTCGGCCCCGATCTCGCCGATCGAGATCGTGGCGGGCTATGTCGGCGCGGCGGCCTCGAAGTCGATGCTGCTCGGGCTGATCATCCTGGCGACCGCCGCGCTGTTCGTGCCGGTCCGCATCGAGCACCCCGTCGTCATGGTGTTGTTCCTGGTCCTCACCGCCGTCACCTTCAGCCTGTTCGGCTTCGTGATCGGCCTGTGGGCGGACGGGTTCGAGAAGCTGCAGCTGGTGCCGCTCCTCATCGTCACGCCCCTGACCTTCCTGGGCGGGAGCTTCTACTCCATCGACATGCTGCCGCCGGTCTGGCGGGCGCTGAGCCTCGTCAACCCGGTCGTCTACCTGATCAGCGGCTTCCGCTGGAGCTTCTACGGCCGCGGGGACGTCAGCCTGGGGGTGAGCCTCGCCATGGCGCTGGCCTTCCTGGCGATCTGCCTCGGGCTGGTGACCTGGATGTTCCGCACCGGGTACCGCCTCAAGACCTGACTCGCCGCGCGCCGGGGGAGCGTCACGCGCTCGCCCGCGCCAGGGCCAGGGCCAGGGCCAGGAAGGCGTCGACCTCCGCCTCGGTGGTCGAGAAGGCGGTGATGAGCCGCACGAAGCGGTCGTCCTCGCCCACGGCGACATCCGGCGGCAGGGCGGCGGAGGTCCAGTCGTAGAACACCGCCCCGCCCTGCTTCAGCCCCCGCTCCAGCGGCGCGGGCAGGATCGGGAAGACCTCGTTCGCCTCGACCGGCCAGGCGAGTCGCACGCCCGGGATCGCGGCGAGGCCCTGCCCGAGGCGCGCCGCCATGCGGTTGGCCTGCCGGGCATTCGCCAGCCAGTGGTCGTCGTCGAGATAGGCGTGGAGCTGCGCCGCGAGCAGGCGCCCCTTCGACAGGACGTGCCCGGCCCGCTTGCAGCGATACGCGATCGTCTCGGCGAGGTCCGGGCGGAAGATCACGATCGCCTCGGCGGCGAGCGCCCCGTTCTTGCTCGCCCCGAAGGACAGGACGTCGACCCCCGCCCGCCACGTGATCTCGGCGGGGGTGCAGCCCAGCGCCGCCACCGCGTTCGCGAAGCGCGCGCCGTCCATGTGGACCGCGAGCCCGTGGGCGTGGGCGGTCCGCGCGAGCCGCGCCACCGCGTCGGGCGCGTAGACGAGGCCGCCCTCGGTGGCCTGCGACAGGCTGAGGGCCCGGGCCGGCATCTGCTTCACGTGCCGGGGCAGGCCCGCGAGCGTCGCCTCGAGGGCGTCCGGATCGATCCGGCCCCCCGTCCCGGGCAGCCCCTGGAGCTTGGCGCCGTGGGTGAAGAATTCCGGCGCGCCGCACTCGTCCGTCATCACGTGCGCCTCCGCGTGGCAGAGGCAGAGCCCGTAGGGCGGCACCATCGCGGCGAGCGCCAGGGCGTTCGCGGCCGTGCCCGTCGCCACCGGCACCACCACGAGGTCGGAATGCGCGAACAGGGCGCGGAAGCGCGCCGTGAGACCCGCGCTGAGCGGGTCGGCCCCGTAGGCCGGCATCGCCCCCGCATTGGCGCGCACCAGCGCGTCGAGGATCGGGGCGCTGGCGCCGGTGACGTTGTCGCTCGCGAAGTTCACGCGGTCCGCTCCTGCCGAATCACCCGGGCCACGATGCCGGGTGCGGGCGCCCGCCGCGACCGCGGCGGCATCATGGCGGGCATGCAGGGCCGCCCCGGCGTCCCGGCTTTCGCGACGATCGTGCGTCACCGGGAGCGGTTTTGTACGTTCGTTGCGGTGGCATGCCGCATAACGCAAGAAAATCACGCGGCAGGGCCGGGGCGGCCCTTGCTGGAGCCGTTGAAATCTGGCAACGTCCGCAAATAGGACAGGAGCACTGTCCCATTTCGTCCCGGGCCCCCGCGGTCCGGGTTCCGCGTGGCGTCGTCTTGGCGGGCTGGTCCATGGCTTGCACGGTGACCAAACGAGATCCGAAAGGCACCGCCCCGCGGGCGGTGCGGACGCGCGCCGGCTGACGAAGCCGCGAAGCGTCCGCGAGGTGCGGGCGCTCCCCTGACGCGAGACGCGGCCGAACCTCCAACAGAACGATGCGGTGGCCCCATGCGGAGGCCTCGCCGAGCGACACCGAGCGTGGCCCGGAAGGGTCCGCCGAGCGTGCCCCTTCCGCGGCCTCGACGGCCCGGGCGGGGCCTCCGGAACGATGCGCCGGCGCGCCGCCGGCCGTGTGGCAGCAGCTGCGCCCGGCCGGGCGCCGACGGGAGACGAGACGATGAGCGGCCTGGACCCCTCCCAGCACCCCACCCGCGCGCCGGCGGCGCGCGCCCTCGTCGTGCGCGACCCGGCCCTGCCGGCCGAGCAGGGGCTCTACGACCCCAAGCGCGAGAAGGATGCCTGCGGCGTCGGCTTCGTCGCCGACATGCACAACCGGCGCAGCCACGCCATCGTGCAGCAGGGCCTGCAGATCCTGGAGAACCTCGACCACCGGGGCGCGGTCGGCGCCGACCCGAAGATGGGCGACGGCTGCGGCATCCTGGTCCAGATCCCGCACGCCTTCTTCGCCGCGGAGGCCGAGCGCCTCGGCCTGACCCTGCCGGAGGCGGGCCAGTACGGCGTCGGCCAGCTCTACATGCCCCGCGACGAGGCGGGCTTCCAGCAGGTCGTCGGGATCGTCGAGAAGGCGGTCGCCGACGAGGGCCTGACGCTGATCGGCTGGCGCGACGTGCCGGTCGATTCGAGCGACCTCGGCGAGAGCGTGAAGGCGAGCGAGCCGCGCCACCGGCAGGTCTTCATCGGCCGCCCCGCCTCCAGCCCCGACCAGGACGCCTTCGAGCGGCGGCTGTACCTGTGCCGGAAGGTCATCTCGAACGCGGTCTACACCCTCAAGGACCCGGCGCTGAAGGAGTTCTACCCGGTCTCCCTGTCGTCGCGGACCATCGTGTACAAGGGCATGGTGCTGGTCCACCAGCTCGGCCGCTACTACCTCGACCTCACGGACGCGCGCTTCACCTCGGCCCTGGCCCTGGTGCACCAGCGCTTCGCCACCAACACCTTCCCGACCTGGCGCCTGTCGCACCCCTACCGGATGGTGGCGCATAACGGCGAGATCAACACGCTGCGCGGCAACGTCAACTGGATGGCGGCGCGCCAGGCGAGCGTGGATTCCGAGCTGTTCGGGAACGACATCTCGAAGCTGTGGCCGATCTCCTACGAGGGCCAGTCCGACACCGCCTGCTTCGACAACGCCCTCGAGTTCCTCGTGCAGGGCGGCTACTCGCTCGCCCACGCGATGATGATGCTGATCCCGGAGGCCTGGGCCGGCAACCCGCTGATGAGCGAGGAGCGGCGCGCCTTCTACGAGTATCACGGCGCGCTCATGGAGCCCTGGGACGGGCCGGCCGCGGTCGCCTTCACGGATGGCCGCCAGATCGGCGCCACCCTCGACCGCAACGGGTTGCGCCCGGCGCGCTACGTCGTGACCGAGGACGGGCTCGTGGTCCTCGCCTCCGAGATGGGCGTGCTGCCGATCCCGGACGACAAGATCGTCGAATCCTGGCGCCTGCAGCCGGGCCGCATGCTGCTGATCGACCTCGACAAGGGCCGGATCGTCTCCGACGAGGAGATCAAGCGCGACCTCGCCGCCGCCCATCCCTACAAGGAGTGGCTGAAGCGCACCCAGATCGTGCTGGAGGACCTGCGCCCGGTGCAGCCGCGCGAGTCGCGCACCGACGTCTCGCTCCTCGATCGCCAGCAGGCCTTCGGCTACACGCAGGAGGACCTGCGGCTGCTGATGCAGCCCATGGCGGTGACCGGCCAGGAGGCGGTGGGCTCGATGGGCTCGGACACGCCGCTCTCGGCGCTCTCCGACAAGCCGAAGCTCCTCTACACCTACTTCAAGCAGAACTTCGCGCAGGTGACGAACCCGCCGATCGACCCGATCCGCGAGGAGGCCGTGATGAGCCTCGTCTCGTTCATCGGGCCGCGGCCGAACATCCTCGACCTGGAGGGCACCTCCCGCAAGAAGCGGCTGGAGGTGCGCCAGCCGATCCTGACCAACGCGGACCTGGAGAAGATCCGCTGCATCGGCCATTTCGAGGACCGGTTCGACACCAAGACGCTCGACATCACCTACCCGGCCGAGCTCGGCGCGGCCGGCATGGACGGCGCCGTCGACCGGCTCTGCGACCGGGCCGAGGCGGCGGTGCGCGGCGGCTACAACATCATCGTGCTCTCCGACCGGGCGACCGGGCCGGACCGGATCCCGATCCCCGCGCTGCTGGCCACCGCGTCGGTGCACAACTACCTGATCCGCAAGGGGCTTCGCACCTCGGTCGGGCTCGTGGTCGAGTCCGGCGAGCCGCGCGAGGTGCACCATTTCGCGTGTCTCGCCGGCTACGGCGCCGAGGCGATCAACCCCTACCTCGCCTTCGAGACCCTGCTCGCCATGAAGGACGAGCTGCCGCCCGACATCTCCGACGACGAGATCGTCTACCGCTACATCAAGTCGATCGATAAGGGCCTGCTCAAGGTGATGTCCAAGATGGGCATCTCGACCTACCAGTCCTATTGCGGCGCGCAGATCTTCGACGCGGTCGGGTTGAACTCGTCCTTCGTGGAGCGGGACTTCTTCGGCACGGCGACGACGATCGAGGGCATCGGCATGGCCGAGGTCGCCGAGGAGACGCTGCGGCGCCACCGCGACGCCTTCGGGGACGCGCCCGTCTACCGCAACGCCCTCGACGTCGGCGGCGAGTACGCCTACCGGCTGCGCGGCGAGGCCCATACCTGGACGCCCGACACGGTGGCGACGCTCCAGCACGCCGTGCGCATGCGCCTGCCCGAGCGCTACCGGGAATTCGCCCGGCTGGTGAACCAGCAGGAGAACCACCTCAAGACCCTGCGCGGCCTCTTCCGCATCAAGAGCGCGGCGGAGATCGGGCGCACTCCCGTCGACATCGACGCCGTCGAGCCGGCGGCGGAGATCGTGAAGCGCTTCGCCACGGGCGCCATGTCCTACGGGTCGATCTCCAAGGAGGCGCACGAGACCCTCGCCATCGCGCTGAACTCCTTCGGCGGGCGCTCGAACTCGGGCGAGGGCGGCGAGGAGCGCGAGCGCTACCGGCCGCTGCCGGACGGGCGCTCGCGGCGCTCGGCGATCAAGCAGGTGGCCTCCGGCCGCTTCGGCGTGACCACCGAGTACCTCGTCAACGCCGACATGATGCAGATCAAGGTGGCGCAGGGCGCCAAGCCCGGCGAGGGCGGCCAGCTTCCCGGCCACAAGGTCGACGCCAAGATCGCCAAGGTCCGTCACTCGACGCCGGGCGTCGGCCTGATCTCGCCGCCGCCCCACCACGACATCTACTCGATCGAGGACCTCGCCCAGCTGATCTTCGACCTCAAGAACGTCAACCCGGCGGCCGAGGTCTCGGTGAAGCTCGTCTCCGAGGTCGGGGTCGGGACGGTGGCGGCCGGCGTCGCCAAGGCGCGCGCCGACCACATCACCGTCTCGGGCTACGACGGCGGCACCGGTGCGGCGCCGCTCACCTCGATCAAGCACGCGGGCGGTCCCTGGGAGATCGGGCTCGCCGAGACCCAGCAGACGCTGGTCCTCAACCACCTGCGCGGCCGCGTCGCCCTGCAGGCGGACGGGGGCATCCGCACCGGGCGCGACGTGCTGATCGCGGCCCTGCTCGGGGCCGACCAGTTCGGCTTCTCGACCGCGCCGCTGATCGCGGCGGGCTGCATCATGATGCGCAAGTGCCACCTCAACACCTGCCCGGTCGGTGTCGCGACCCAGGACCCGGTGCTGCGCAAGCGCTTCAAGGGCACGCCCGAGCACGTCATCAACTACTTCTTCTTCGTCGCCGAGGAGGTGCGCGAGCTGATGGCCTCGCTGGGCGTGACGACGCTCGACGAGCTGATCGGGCGTTCGGACTACCTCGACAAGCTCGCGGCGATCTCGCACTGGAAGGCGAAGGGCCTCGACTTCACCCGGCTGTTCCACAAGCCGGAGGTGCCGGACCACGTCGCGATCCGTCACGTCGAGGCGCAGAAGCACCCGATCGACCACGTGCTCGACCGCCGGCTGATCGCGGCGCTGGGGGACGCGATCGAGACGGGCGAGCCGGCCAGCGTCGAGGACGTGATCCGCAACTCGGACCGCGCTGCCGGGGCGATGCTCTCCGGGCTCGTCGCCAAGGCGCACGGCCACGAGGGGCTGCCGGACGACACCCTCACCGTGCGGCTCACCGGCACGGCCGGCCAGAGCTTCGGCGCCTGGCTGGCGGCGGGCGTGACGCTGATCCTCACCGGCCACGGGAACGACTACGTCGGCAAGGGCCTGTCGGGCGGCAAGCTGATCCTGCGCCCCTCCGACGCCCTCAAGGCGCCGGCCGAGCGCACCATCATGGTGGGCAACACCGTCCTGTACGGGGCGATCGCGGGCGAGGCCTATATCCGGGGCGCGGCCGGCGAGCGCTTCGCGGTGCGCAACTCGGGCGCCATCGCGGTGGTCGAGGGCATGGGCGACCACGGCTGCGAGTACATGACGGGCGGGGTGGTCGTGTCGATCGGCGAGACCGGGCGCAACTTCGCGGCCGGCATGTCGGGCGGCATCGCCTACGTGCTCGACGAGGACGGGACCTTCGCCAAGCGCTGCAACCTCTCGATGGTCGACCTGGAGCCGGTCGAGGAGGAGGACGAGTTCATGCGCCGCTTCCACCAGGACGGCGACCTGGAGACCAAGGGGCGCATCGACATCCTGGCGGATATGTCGGGCCACGACGAGGCGCGCCTCGTCGGGCTCATCAACAACCACCTGAAGTACACCGGCTCGGTGCGCGCCAAGGCGATCATCGACAACTGGGACACGTACCGCACCAAGTTCGTGAAGGTGATGCCGGTCGAGTACCGGCGCGCGCTTCGCGAGATGGAGCGGGCCCGGATGCCGGTGGCGGCGGAGTAGCGCGGGCACGAGAGGACGGGCGCGGCCGTGGGCGAACCCTCCCCCCTCTGCGGGGAGGGTGGCCTGCGGCGCAGGCCGGGAGAGGGGCCGGCGCGACGCTGCTGGGTCCGGCGCCCTTCACCCCGGTCTCGATCTAACCTGAAGCGTGGTTCCCCTCTCCCGCCCGGCTGCGCCGGGCACCCTCCCCCGCAGAGGGGGGAGGGATGAGGTGCGACCCTGGTGAGCGGCGATGGGAGAGGGGGAGAGGAAGCGGTGAAGCTCTACGGCGACTTGATGTCGGGCAACTGCCTGAAGGTGACCTACGTGGCCGACGTCCTCGGCCTGCCCTACACCCTGGTGCCCATCGATATCATGCGGGGAGAGACCCGCACCCCGGAGTTCCTGGCCCGCTTCCCGATGGGGCAGGTGCCGGGCGTGGTGTTCGACGACGGGCGCACGCTCGCGCAGTCGAACGCCATCCTGCGGTTCCTCGCCCGGGGCAGCCGCCTGCTGCCGGAGGATCCGTGGATCCAGGCCGAGATCGACCAGTGGCTGTTCTGGGAGCAGTACAGCCACGAGCCGACGATCGCGGTCTGCCGCTTCCACATGCGCTACCGCGGCGAGCCGGCCGAGACCCGCGACCCGAAGAAGGTCGCGGGCGGCGAGGCGGCCCTCGATCTGATGGAGCGACGCTTGGTCGCCGCCCCGTGGTTCGCAGGGGAAGCCTTCACGATCGCGGACATCGCCCTCTTCGCCTATACGCAATTCGCCGACGAGGGCGGATTCAGCTTGAGCGCGAGGCCGGCCGTGCGCGATTGGCTCGCCCGTTGCACGCGGGACCTCGGCCTGCCGCGCGACACCTGACATCCCTGCCGCTCGCGCCCGAGCCGCAGGTCCGATCCGTCCTCTCTTCCAGACGTCGAGTTTTCCCGATGGGCAAGGTCACAGGCTTCCTCGAATACGACCGCCAGGAGCAGAAGTACCAGCTCGCCGGCGACCGCGTGCGGCACTTCCTCGAATTCACCCTGCCGCTCGACGAGCACGACCTGAAGAAGCAGGCGGCCCGCTGCATGGATTGCGGCATTCCGTTCTGCCACGGCCCGACGGGGTGCCCGGTCCACAACCAGATCCCGGACTGGAACGACCTCGTCTTCAACGCCGACTGGGAGGAGGCGTCGCGCAACCTCCACTCGACGAACAACTTCCCCGAATTTACCGGCCGCATCTGCCCGGCGCCCTGCGAGGAGGCCTGCACCCTCAACCTCGAGGACCAGCCGGTCACGATCAAGACCATCGAGCAGGCGATCGCCGACAAGGCCTGGAGCATGGGCTGGGTCGTGCCCGAGCCGCCGCAGGTCAAGACCGGCAAGCGGGTGGCGATCATCGGCTCGGGCCCGGCCGGCCTCGCGGCGGCCCAGCAGCTCGCCCGCGTCGGCCACGACGTCCACGTCTTCGAGCGCGAGCCGAAGGCCGGCGGCCTGCTGCGCTACGGCATCCCCGACTTCAAGATGGAGAAGCGCCACATCGACCGCCGCGTGCGCCAGATGGAGGCCGAGGGCGTGCAGTTCCACTACGGCGTGAACGTGGGCGTGACCCGCTCCTTCGCGAGCCTGCACAACGAGTTCGACGCGGTGCTGTTCGCCGGCGGCGCCGAGGACCCGCGCAACCCGCTTCTGCCCGGCCAGGACCTGGAGGGCGTGCACTTCGCCATGCCCTACCTCGTGCAGTCGAACCGCCGGGTCGGGTCCGAGGAGGCGGTGGCGGGCGAGACCCCGATCCTCGCCTCGGGCAAGAACGTGGTGGTGATCGGCGGCGGCGACACCGCCTCGGACTGCGTCGGCACCGCCTTCCGCCAGGGCGCCCTGTCGGTGACGCAGCTCGACATCCGGCCCCGTCCTCCGGAGAAGGAGGACAAGCTCGCGGTATGGCCCTACTGGGCGACGAAGCTGCGGGTCTCGTCGAGCCAGGCCGAGGGCGCCGAGCGCGAGTTCCAGGCCGCGACCCTGCGCATCGAGGGCAAGAAGGGCCGGGTGAAGGGCGTGGTCTGCGCCCGCGTCGACGAGAAGCGCCAGCCCATCGCGGGCAGCGAGTTCCTGCTGCCCGCCGACCTCGTCTTCCTGGCGATCGGCTTCGCCGGCCCGCTGGCGAAGGGGCTGCTGGAGGAATCGGGCGTCGAGCGCGACCGGCGCGGCAACGTCAAGGCCGACGAGACCAGCTACCGGACCTCGAACGAGAAGGTCTGGGCGGCGGGCGACATGCGCCGCGGCCAGTCCCTGGTGGTCTGGGCGATCCGCGAGGGACGCCAGGCCGCGCGGGCCATCGACGCGGCGCTGATGGGCGAGACGACCCTGCCGCTGTGAGGCGGGGAGCGAACCCTCCCCTCTCCGCATGGCTGTCCGGAAAACTGTGAGGCACGTCTCCCCTCTCCCGAGTGGGAGAGGGGCCGGGGGATCGAAGATCCCGCGTGAGGGTGGCTCGGCCTTCGCTAGAAATGTGAACCGTGCAGCTCGCAGCTCGACGGTTCAGACTTCTTGCTGAAGCGTCCGCCCCTCACCCCTACCCCTCTCCCACTCGGGAGAGGGGATCCCGCGCGTACTGGAGCGGCGTCGTTCGTTGTTCAATTCGCCTTTTTCGAAGACCAAAGCCCACGAAAAGGCGCCTCCAGTCTTCCCCGGACGGCCGTGCGCAGAAGGCGGGAGTTCGGCGCGAGCCGCCCCTCAGCCCCGCGGCCACCGGAAATCATCCGCCCGCCCCGGCTGCGGGCTCGGCGGGGCGCCGCGGGTGAGCGCCCGCTCCACCACGTAGCCGGCATCGCCCTCCACCCGCGGCCGCCCGGTCACCAGCTGCCCGCCGGGCGAGACCTCGTTGCGGGTGAGCGGCACCACCGGGCCAGCGCTCGGCTTGACCGGCAGCGCCGGAATGCCGGGCGGCTCGGGCAGGCTCGGCAGCATCGTGGCGATGCGCCGGTCGATCGCCGCGTCGTCGTCGTCGGTCTTGGCGCTCGGGGCCGTCTCGGCCGGGGCGGCCGGGCCCGGGGCCGCCACCGCGTCCGGCACGGCCGGGCCGCCGCCGCGGCTCTCCATCAGCCGCTTGATCTCCACGTCGGCGAAGTGGGCCGCCTTCCGGGCGCCGGCCTGGGTGAAGTGCACGCCGTCCGTGGTGCGCAGCTTGGCGGACTGGCCCTCGACGTCCGGGCCGGTCACCGCGTAGCGGTTCTGGTCGTCCACGAAGGCCGGCCAGATGTCGACGTAGACGCCCCCCGCCCGCTGCACCCGGTCGCGGTCGATCTCGTTGATCGAGATCAGGTCCGCCGAGAGCGCCTCGTTCTTCATCGGCGGCTCGCCGACCCAGACCACCGGCACCTTGGCGTCCGCGAACACCTTCAGCAGGGCGTCGACCCGGTCGCGGTAGAGCGTCCGCCAGCGGTCGCTGAGCGGATCGAGGCTGGCATCGCCCTCGCGCAGGCTCTGGCGGTCGTTGGCGCCCACCATCACCACCGCGTAGGTCAGCTTCGGGTTGGACTTGAGGTACTCCTCGGCGGCCTTCGGCCAGTCGACCACGTCCTTGCGCACGAGGCCGCTGTCGCCCCGCGCCTTGCGGATCACGAGGATGTCGGGATTCGCCTCGTAGGCGGCCTCCAGGCCCTTGCCGAGGAGATCGGCGAGGGAATCGCCGAACACCGCGATCTGCACCGACGGGTTGGCCTTCGGCTTCGGGGCGGGCGCCGCCGCCACGGCGGGCGCGGGCCGGGGCTTGGGCCGGTGCTGCACCGAGCGGCCCTCGCGGCTGCGCCGCGTCTCGCGGGAGATGGAGGTGTCCCGCGGCGCGTCGCGGTAGCGGGGCCGGGGCGTCCGGTAGCCGCCGTAGCTGCGCTCCTGGGGCGGCGGCGCGGCCTGGGGCGGCGGCTCGGGCTCCCAGAACCAGCGCTGCGGCTGGGGCTGGGGCTGCGGGGCTGGCGCGCGGCGGTAATAGCCCTGGCGCCCGCCATAGCCGTCATCGGAGCCGCGGGACCGGGCGCCGTAGGGGTCCGGCCGCGGCGCCTGGTAGGCGTCGTCGTTGCCGCCCCACCACTGCGCCCGCGCCGGCACGGCCGTCGCCAGGAGGCCGGCACAGACCAGACCCCGCAGCGCGTCACCGGCGATCCTCCGCCACCTCATGCGTCCCCCGCCTCGTCCCTTCGGGAAACCCGGACGATAACGCATGACGGCCGCGATCGCACCCGCGGGGGCGCGGCGCCTTCGCCGGGTCAGGGCGCGCGGCGCAGATGCGCCAGCAGCGCCGGCGTGGCGTAGCCGTCCGCGGGCAGGCCGGCGGCGATCTGGTAGCGGCGCACCGCCTCGCGCAGCCTCGGCCCGGCGCGCCCGTCGAGGGGGCCCGCGTAGAGGCCGCGGGCCGCGAGCCCCTGCTGCAGCGCCGTGAGGCCGGCCCCGTCGAGGCGCGGCGCCGTCGTCGGCCAGGCTGCGGCAAGGGGCCCGGCCCCGCCGATGCGCTCGGCGAGGAGCCCGACCGCCAGCGCGTAGGAATCCGAGGTGTTGTACGCCCGGAAGGCCTCGAAATTGTCGGTGATCAGGAAGACCGGCCCACCGATCCCGCCCGGCAGGAACAGGCTCGCCTCGCCGGATCCCGGCACCGCCGACCCGTCCGCCCGCACCACGCCGCGGGCGGCGAAATCCGACAGGGGGCCGCGATAGCGCGCGAGGTCGAAGCCGGCGGGGAGCCGCACCTCCAGCCCCCAGGGCAGGTCCCGGCGCCAGCCGGCCTGTGCGAGGAAGTTCGCGATCGACGCGAGGGCGTCGGGCGCCGAGGTCCAGATGTCGCGCCGCCCGTCGCCGTCGAAATCGACCGCCGCCCGCAGGTAGACGGAGGGCAGGAACTGCGTCTGACCCATGGCGCCGGCCCAGGATCCCTTGAGCCCCTCCGGCGCGACGTCGCGGTGCTCCAGGATCTCCAGGGCGGAGAGGAGTTCGTCCCGGAACAGGTCGCCGCGCTGGCCGGATTCCGCCAGGGTGGCCAGCGCCCGCAGAGTCGGCACGCTGCCGGTGCCGGCGCCGAAATCCGATTCCATGCCCCAGACCGCCAGCAGGACCGGCGCCGGGACGCCGTAGCGCGCCGCGATCCGCCCGAGGAGGTCCGCCCGCCGCGCCGCCTCGCTGCGCCCGCGGGCCACGCGCGTCGCCGAGACCGCGCCGGCGAGGTACTCCCAGATCGGGCGGCCGAACTCGCCCTGGCGCTGAAGCCGGGCGAGCACCGAGGGGTCGGGCGCCGTGACGGTCCGGAACGCGGCGTCGAAGGTCGCCCGCGACACGCCGCGCGCCTCGGCGAGGGGCCACAGGGCCTCGATCCAGGCCCTGAAATCCCCCGCCGCGGCGGCGACCGGCGCCAGGACGAGGCCCGCGAGGAGACTCCGGCGGAGCACGCGGAGCGGCTCCTAGCGCTGGTTGCGCCGGGCGAGCGACGCCTCCCAGGAGAGGGCCTGCTCGACGATGCCGCGCAGGTCGTCGTGCTTCGGCTGCCAGCCCAGGCGCTCGCGGATGCGGTCGGCCCCCGCGATGATCTGGGACGGATCGCCCGGCCGGCGCGGCGACAGCCGCACCTCGAAGTCCTTGCCCGACACCTCCTTGACTACCTGGATCACCTCCAGGACCGAGTAGCCGCGCCCGTAGCCGCAGTTCAGGGTCAGGCTCTCGCCGCCCCCGCGCAGGTGGTTGAGCGCCACGAGGTGCGCGTCGGCGAGGTCCGAGACCTGGATGTAGTCGCGCAGGCAGGAGCCGTCCGGCGTCGGGTAGTCGGTGCCGAACACCTCCAGGTGGCTGCGCGTCCCCAGCGCCGCCTGGGTGGCGACCTTGATCAGGTGCGTGGCGTTCGGGGTCGACTGGCCCGAGCGCCCGCGCGGGTCGGCGCCCGCCACGTTGAAATAGCGCAGGGCGACGGAGGTGAGCCCGTGCGCCTTGGCGGCGTCGGCGAGCATCCACTCGGTCATCAGCTTCGAGCGGCCGTAGGGGTTGATCGGGTTCGTGGGCAGGTCCTCGGGCACCGGCACCACGGCCGGCTCGCCGTAGACCGCCGCCGTCGAGGAGAAGATCACGTGGCGCACGCCCTCGCGGACCGCCGCCTCGATCAGGGCCCGCGACTTCACCGTGTTGTTGAGGTAGTAGCCGAGCGGGTCGGAGACCGAATCCGGCACCACGATCTTGGCGGCGAAATGCGCGATGGCGTCGACCTTGTGGCGGCGGATCGTCTCCGCGACCAGGGCCTGGTCGCCCATGTCGCCCTGCACAAGAGTCACCTCCGGCGGCAGCGCCCAGGCGAAGCCCGTGGACAGGTCGTCGATCACCACGACCTCGTCCTGACCGGCATCGAGGAGCGCCAGGACCATGTGGCTGCCGATATAACCGGCGCCGCCCGTGACCAGAACCGCCATCTGCCCGCTCTCCACTCCGTTGCGGTCCGATCACTACCGGCGGATGCTGGCGCGTCAATGATCTGTGCGGCGGCGCCGTCCCGCGCTATGCCTGGGCCGCGCCGGGCCCGGTCCCGACCCGTACCAAAATGAGCGGATCACCCACGATGAAGCCCATTCGCAAAGCCGTCCTGCCCGTCGCGGGTCTCGGCACCCGCTTCCTGCCGGCGACCAAGGCGGTGCCCAAGGAGATGCTGACGGTCGTGGACCGGCCCGTCGTGCAGCACGTGGTCGACGAGGCCCGGGAGGCGGGGATCGAGCACTTCGTCTTCGTGACCGGCCGCGGCAAGGCGGTGATCGAGGACCATTTCGACATCGCCTTCGAGCTCGACCGCACCCTCCAGGAGCGCGGCAAGCAGGCCGCCTACGAGGAATTGCAGCGCGACCTGCCGAAGGCCGGGCAGACCAGCTTCACCCGCCAGCAGGCGCCGCTCGGCCTCGGCCACGCGGTCTGGTGCGCCCGCGAGATCGTCGGCGACGAGCCCTTCGCGGTGATCCTGCCCGACATGCTGAGCCGCGGCTCGATGAAGCAGATGCTCACCGCCTACGAGCGCCACGGCGGCAACATCATCGCGGTGGAGGAGGTCGCCCCCGACCAGACCCACCAGTACGGCATCGTCAGCGTCGGCGAGGAGTACGGCGACACCTTCCAGATCACCGGGATGGTCGAGAAGCCGCCGAAGGGCACGGCGCCGTCGAACTTCATCATCTCGGGCCGCTACATCCTGCAGCCGGAGATCTTCGACATCCTCGGCAAGGGCGAGAAGGGCGCGGGCGGCGAGATCCAGCTCACCGACGGCATGAAGCGCCTCGCCGAGAGCCAGGCCTTCTACGGCATGCGCTACCGCGGCCGG
The DNA here is from genome assembly GCF_054052225.1 of Methylobacterium sp. JK268. Taxonomy (NCBI): domain Bacteria; kingdom Pseudomonadati; phylum Pseudomonadota; class Alphaproteobacteria; order Hyphomicrobiales; family Methylobacteriaceae; genus Methylobacterium; species Methylobacterium sp. JK268. The sequence continues at coordinate 52,406 of NZ_JBSVZN010000024.1, forward strand.
ACCTACGACACCGGCTCGAAGCTCGGCTTCCTGGTGGCGAACCTCGCCTACGCCCTCGAGCGCGAGGACCTGCGCGACGACCTCAAGCGGGAAATGGCCGAGCTTCTGCGCGGGGCGTGAGGCGGCCATGCGCCCGCAGCGGGGTGCGGCATTCAATTCCCCTTGCGGATTGTGCGCCGCGCCTTAAATGTTGCGTTGCGGGATCGCGATGGCGTCGCGGTCCGGCAGCCCTCTTTGGGCGTTTCCTCCCTAGACTTCGGGCCGCTCGCGAGAGCGGCCTTTTTTCTGCGCGCACGCCGCCCGTTCACAGGCAGCCTGCGCGTCCGGGTTGTGTCGTTCCTGCCCCGCGTCCACTCTCGCGGCGCCCGCGCCGGGCGCGGAGGAGACGATGGCCGAGAGCGACCGCCCGCAGACGCCCGATCCGGGGCGGTTCGACCTCATCGCGGAGGCGCTGGGCCTGCCGGACGCGGCCGGGGCGGAAGGGGCCGTCTCCGTCCTGATCGACCGTGCGGCGGCCTGCCTGCGCGTCCAGCGCCTGGACCGGCCGGTCCCGCCCCATCGTCACCGCACCTGCGACGAGTACCTCTACGTGCTGTCGGGGCGGGGCACCTGCTGGAGCGGCGATCCCGCGCGCGAGGCGGCGTTCGGTCCCGGGGAGCTGCTGGTCTTTCCCCGCGGCGCCGCGCACGCGCTGCCGCGCATCCTGGCCGAGCCCCTCGTGGTCCTGGCGATCGACGCGCCGCGGCGGCCTCCGGAGGACGAGATCCCTCTCGAAGCGGAGACGGCTGCGGCCGAGAGCGGTGCGGCGCCCGACGCGCGCCCGACCGGAAACCGTCCATGACGGACAGGCCCCGCATCGCCCTCGTCACCGGCGCCGCCCCCTGTCGCTAAGCGTCTCTCACAAAACTCCCGATCCCCGTCGTCGCTCGCTGTGGCACCTCCAGCGCAGCGGGAGTTTTGTGAGGTGCACCAAGTCGGGCTCAGGCCGCAGAAGGGGCTGTCCGCCCTCGGTCTCATGCTTTGTTCGCGACGGGACATCCGAAGCGGGTGGCGAGAAGCGGATCTTGCTCCCGCACGGGTCCAAGCCCCGGCGAATCCGAAGCCCTTGCGCAGCCAGAGCATCGCCTCGAAACAGGGATTGGATTGAGCAACTCGGGGCAATCCGAGCCGCCTGGGCCGTCGTCCAGGCGGACGCGTGCATCGCCGCGGTGCGAGCGACGATCCTTCCACGATGACGATCCCCTGCCGGGCCGTCACGCCGATCGGCCTCGCCCCGCCGGGCCCGGCCTACTTCGCCTTCAGGAGATCCGGGACGTCGAGCAGCACGAACTCGTTGTCGTCGGCTACGTTCGGATCGCGGCTCGCCGAGAAGGGCAGGTTGTTGTCGTTGCCCACGATGATGTGGCGCTCGTCGACGCGGTCGACGTTCTCGATCGTCAGGAACGGCAAGGCCAGGACCCCGCCGGTGAGCGGCTTGCGGGCCCGCTTGTGCGGATCGGCGATGGCGAGGAGGTCGACATAGCCGATCTTGCGCACCGGGCCGCCCTGGTTCGCCTCCGTCATCTCGATCTTGTAGACGCGCTTGAACCGCGCCGGCACCGAGAAGCAGTCGGTGCGCTTCTCCCCGCCCGGAGGGCAGGCCTTGTCGGGAGTGCCCTCGCCGTCGTCGCGCTCGATGATCAGGCCGGTGGTCCCGTCGATCAGGTTGAAGTCGCCGATGGCGTTGCCGTTCTGCTCCAGGGGATAGGTCCAGAACCGCCCCGTCCAGGCCGTCGCGCCCACGTCGAATTCGAGGATGCGCAGGTATTCCCGACCATCCCGCTTCTCCCAGTCCTTGGCATCGGCGTCCCAGAGCGGGCCTTCCAGGAGCGCGTAGAGAAAGCGCCCGTCGGGCGAGACCGCCATGCCCTCGAAGCCCTTCGAGCGCCTGAGGTTGAACGCCACCGGGGCGGTCGGGACCGCCGGGGTCGTCACCGCGTAGTGGTCGGGGGAGCGCACCGTCTTGCCGGAGGCGGTGGTCTCGAACACCGCCTTCACGTGCCCGCTGCGGTCGGCGCGGATCAGGTAGGGTCCGAATTCCTCCCCGATCCAGAGGTCGTCGCCGACGAACTGGAAGCTCTCGGGATCGAAGTCGCTGCCCGTCAGGTAGCGGGTCTCGGTGCCCTCGTTGGCGATCCGGAACGGCACGCGCCGGTCGGGGTCGCTCAGGAAGATCGTCTCGAGCCGCGCGACGCTGCCCTGGTCGAAGTCGATCCGGTAGCGGTTGAGGTAGAGCATGGCGTCGGGCGAGTTCGCCTTCGAGCCGTAGCCGTTGTCGGTGAGAACCCAGTACGTCCCGTCCGCCATGCGCCGGATGCCGGAATGGCCCTGCAGCGGCTGGCCCCGGAAGGGCAGCTTCACGCCGGTGGGGCGGCCCATCGACAGGCCCTCGACCGTGCCGGCCGCGTCGACGCGGCGGCCGGTGGTGAACTTGCCGGCGACGGTCAGGTCGCGCGGCGCGTCGGCGGGCGCCTCGATGAAGCTCTGCGCCGGAAGGATCGCGTGGCCGGCGAGCAGGGCCGGGAAGGCCTGGGGCTCGGCCCGGGCGGCCGAGGCGAGGCCGAGGATGAGCGCGATGGCCTTGGCGGCCGGACGGGAGAATCGCATCGAAGCCTCACCGAGGGTCAGGGCGGGGCCCTTCTGCGCGCAGCCGATGTCACGGCCGTGACATTCCGGCCGGGCTGCGACGCCGCCTCGGCCCGGGCGCGATCAACGCGCGATCGCGGGCGCGTCTCGGACGGCCGCGGCGGCCGCGACGGCGCGGGCGAGGGTCGCCTGGTCGAAGGGCTTGGCGAGCCGCGCCACGGCGGGGCTGACGCCGCTCGGGATCTCGCCGTAGCCGGAGGCCAGGACGTCCAAACCGTCGTTGCGAAGGACGTTGGTCTCGTTGTCCTCGATGAGATCCTGGCCGTCGCCCCTGTTGAACAGGTACAGATCGCCGTCGCCGCCGCCCCGGAGTGTATCGTTCCCCTTTCCGCCGTTGATCACGTCGGGTGCGTCCGTCCCGGTGACGACGGTCGAGGCATCGTCGGGATGCGTGGCGGCGGCCCACGAGAGATCGAACCGCGACCAGACGGTGCCGTCGGCGAACACGACCTGCGTCACGCCGCCGTCCGGACCGAAATTGCCGCCGAAGATGCCGGGAATGCGGGGCTCGAACTCGTTCTTGATTCTCAGGGTCTGCCCGGTCGCCGTGACCGTCATCACGATGTCGATGCCCTCCCGCGTGACCGTCACGTCGGCCGGCTTGAGGCTCGTGAAGCGCAGGATGTCGTCGCTCGACGACTTGCCCGCCTCCTCCATGTCGTCGATCACGGCGTGATCGAACGAGCGCCCGACGATGTAGTTGTCGAGACCGAGGCCACCGCTGGCGGTCTGGTTGTCCTGATCGAGGTAGAAGATGTCCGCCTCGTCGGTTCCTGTCATCTGCGCCGAGGGAGCAACGAAGATACCCCGCGGCACGTCGATCCTTTCAAGGACGTCGAGCGCCGAGAACGGTTAGGTCTTCTCCTCGAACGCCGTTAGGATCTGCTGGGCGAGGAAGCCGTAGTTCTTCTCGCCGTGGTTGTCGCGGGCGAAATCGCCGACGATCACGTCCATGAACGGTTTCCAGCCCGACAAGGTCGCAAGGGGCGCGTCGGTCGCCGCGACGCGATCGAGCAGCGCCTCGTAGACGGGAACGAGCTGCCGATCCGTCGTGGCATGGAACTGGTCGTCTGCGGGGTCGTAGCGAAGCCCGGTGAAAAGCGAGGCCAGCGGTCCGCCCTGGATCGCGATGCGCACCGCGATCAGATGCAGGCCCTCGTCGATGGTTTTCAGTGCGAGTTCGACGGCCTCGAGCCCGGCCTTCATGTTGTCGGGCTTCACCAGCAACGTCTCGCCGAGGTAGCGCTCGAAGAAGCGGAGGTCGATCCCCGGAATCGCTGACAACACCGCCGCGTTGTCATTCGCGAACAGGTGCTGGGAGACCGAAGCGGTTTCGTTCGAGGGAACGAGCACGACGAGGGTGGCGCCGTCGGCGAAGCTGCGTGTTGTGCGGGAGTAGGTCCGGTCCTCGAACGAGAATTGATCCTCGACCGTGGCCGTGGGAACCGACCCTCGGGTGATCGCCACCAGATCCGGGTCGGCGGTCGAGCCGAGATGCGTGTAGGACAGGATCGTGCCCGACGCGAACCACCAGGTTCGCGTCGGACGTTGGTCGTCGCTCGTCAGAGCTTTGTCTGCAACGTCGTAGGCGTAGTCGAGTAGCTTATTGTCAGACGATCGTAGAACCGAGATGTCGGGATACGCCTTTCCGTCCGGAAGAGCCTCGGCCATGGTTCCATCTGCGAGCCGCAGCGGCGAGCCCTCGACCCAGGCGGTCAGAACGGGACGGATCGCCTGAACGAGGGGCTTAAGGTCTGGCCCGGTGATCGTCGCCAGCGCCGCCTGCACCTCTCCGATGCCGGCCGTCCGGTGGCTCAACGCCTCGCGCAGCGAGACGAGCGTCCCGTGGCCCTTCAGATCCGGTGCCGCCGCAGCGTCGGCTGTGACGGCGATGGCATCGCCCTGGTACCGGCTGTTCTGGTTGTCGACGCGGAGGTTCAGCTCGGCCGCGGTCCCGGTCGTGCCGTCCGCGCGCGTGAAGGTGGCGGTGCCGGTTCTCAGAAAATGCCGTAGGGGAAATCGCATCTGCGGTTTGATTCGAAGTTGCCATGATATATCACTTGGATATATCACTTGCCATGGATTTTTGCAGGCTTCAGCAATTCACGAATCTTTTGGATAAACGCATGCGTTGAAATTCAGCAATTTCGATAATGGGGTGATGAGATGCGGGATTTGAAGATGGAAATGACTGCCTCTATCACATCGTTGTTTTGTCGAATAGTAGTGTTTGCAACATCGATGTTTTATATATTTATATTGAGAATGTCGTTTCTCCGTCCATTAGAATATTTTTTTGCAGAAAACGCATGGCAGCTTCTATTATATCTCCTGATCGCGTGCTCATTTGATACGATCTCGGCATTTTTGACTCCGAAATACAAATTAGAAATAGTTGCCGTTCTTATAGCATCATGTGCTTGCACTGTTTTTATAATACTAGTAAGTCACAAATATATATTTCTGTCCGCAAATTCAATCGATGAGTTCGACCAAGGAGAAAAAATACTTTGGTTTATTTTGTTAGAATCGATACATCTAGCCGGTATGATTATATCAATTTTAGTGCATTTTTTTGATAAAAGAAACTCGTTTATGCCCCGTTGTGCAGCAGACGTCTGTTTGTCTCTCTTACTCATTACGATGGTTTCGACTGCACGCATTGCGAATTACAAGCATATCATATGGATCTCTGAAATCGGTCTATCGGAAGATTTGCTGGGACTTTTTTGGCTTCGTGTTGGCGATGCAATGGCCATTTTTGCCGCAATATTCCTTTCGCTCAAGCATAAGATTGTTATGCTCGTACCATTCGCTTATTATAACTTCGTACTATGGATCACGTTCTTAGGAAACAATAGCAAGTTCGATTTTTTAAGCAGGAAAATGGTACAAAATGGCTTTGCTATATTAGATATACCAAACAGTATTGCTGGATCTGCTTTGTTCTTATATGTATTGGTAAAAATATTATTTAGTTGTATAAGAACTAATCGGAATGGCTGACCGAGACTTGATCGGAGCAGTTACCCGTAGCGTCTGCCTCGGAAGAGAAGGCAACCGAGCTTGTCTGCAGTGAGGTGGGCTGGGTGGGGGAAGCGATCAAGCGGTGGTAGTCTTGAGGAGGGTGGCGAATGGGCCGGCCGTCGCGACGCGGGCAGTGTCGACGACGGTGCGCAGGTCGGGCTTGTCACAAACTCGGATGCGGCGCCGTTCACGGGTCGGTAGCACGGATCGTTAGGGGCGTGATGACATTCCTGGATCAACTTGAGGCACGAAATTCAGCAAATGATTGAGTGAAACACTTGAAAGCAACATAAATATGTTTGACCGCTACGTACGACACGTACACTGCACCAAAAGTATACGAAAACATCTCTAGCGGGATACAGGTCATATCGAGTACTTGCGCTGACCTTCCATGGAGAAAATTAAAGTTCTGACCATGCTCTAAAAACAACCGCCAGAGGGTTAATACATGGACGCACTGCAGAAATATAAGTATCATTTTGGCTTTATTACCGCCTATCGCGGCTATCAGAATAGGAATTATAACGGGAGTTAAGCCATATGCTACATAATTATTGCCGCTTATGAATGATATCGGGGACCGATCCAGCAAATCTTCAATGTCCGGCACATAATTTAAAAACAGCAAGGTCAATATAATGTAAGATAGAATGGTGACGAACGAAGAATAATTACTCAATTTTCTACTTACAAACAAACATCTTTTCAAAACTAAAAAAACGACCATGCCTTGATACAGTAAATCCGACAGATATATTAATGAATGTTTTGCATCTAAAATAAGACTGTCGGCACACGATCCATGTCCCGAAATCGCATGATGCAAAAAATAGTTTGCAAGAAGCGAAACAAGGAGTGCAGCTTTGACTTCTACTCCGGCAAATATAGCTATAAAAAACGAATAAATATCCAAAGCTATTACCAAAGCACGTCCAGTTGCTAATTGTGAAATGATCGCGAAATATTCATTCGGAAAACAATAACAAAATGCGATCCGTTGGTCTATAAATATATACATCAGGGCGACACTCAGTAATACTCCGGATAGAGCACGCACAGCCTTAGTTCGTTCGCCGAAGATTGCTGAAAATGTCCTTTTAGGATAGGATATAGAATTCAACATCGTTGTCTGGCTCCAATTTCGCGAACATTCACTTCAAGGTCGCTATCGATGCGTTGAGGACGAAAGTTACAAATCACAAGGCTAGACGACAAGATTTTGCTCAAGAGCGTGCCGGAAACTCCCGGGTAGTAGACGGGAAGAAGTGGTAACGCCTGGCTCGGGTTCGCGTCATTATCACCCACCGAGATCCGGAGAATCGGAACAGGACCTCACGTTGGGTCAAGGCTCGCCGTCATATGCGAGGCCGGTGTCAGGGCCGTGGCGGGTCAGTGCGGGCGCGACCGGGCCGCGGCGATGGGCTCCTTCGCCGTCCCGGCCGCCACGGCCCGGATGGTCCGGGCGAGGCCCGCCTGGTCGAAGGGCTTGGCGAGCCGGGTGACGGCGGGGCTCGCGCCGCTCGGGATCTCCGCGTAGCCGGAGGCCAGGATCGTCCCGATCTCCGGCCGCAGGGTCCGGATCCGCTCGACGAGCTGAAGCCCGGTCATGCCCGGCATCGCCTGGTCGGTGAGCACGAGGTCGAGGTGGCCTGCCCGCGCGACGAGCCCGAGGGCCTCCTCGCCCGAGCGCGCCGCGATCACCCGGTGCCCGAGATCCTCCAGCATCGCGGCGGTGTTCTCCAGGACCAGGGGGTCGTCGTCGACCACCAGCACCGTGAGCCCGCGCCCGGACACGGCGATGGGGGCTGGGGCCCGGGCGGCGGCGGCCGGCGGGGCGGCGTCCCGGCCCGCGGCGGGCAGCAGGATCTCGGCCGTGGTCCCGGCGCCGGGGCGGCTGCGCAGGACGAGCCGCCCCCCGGACTGCTCGGCGAGCCCGTGCACCATCGAGAGGCCGAGCCCGGTGCCCTTGCCGACCCCCTTGGTGGTGAAGAAGGGCTCCCGCGCCCGCGCCAGGGTGGCCTCGTCCATGCCCTCCCCCGTATCGGTCACCGAGAGGCAGAGATAGGCTCCGGCGGGCAGGTCGCCCGCCGCGTCGGCGGCGAGCTCCCGCGCCGCCAGCGTCAGGCAGCCGCCCCCCGGCATCGCGTCTCGGGCATTCACCGCCAGGTTGAGAAGGGCCAGTTCGAGCTGGTTGGCGTCGGCGATCGCGGCGGGCAGGCCGGGCGGGAAGCGCGTCTCGATCCGCACCGCCGGCCCGACCGAGCGCTGCAGCAGGTCCGCCATGCCCCGCACGAGGTCGGGCAGCGCCACCGGCTCCGGCCGGAGGTCCTGGCGCCGCGCGAAGGCCAGCATGCGCTGGGTCAGGGCCGCCCCGCGCTCGGCGCCCTGGACGGCGTTGTCGAGGAGGCGGGTCAGCCGCGGGTCGTCCGGCAGGCGCTTGCGCAGGAGCTCCAGGGAGCCCAGCACCGCCATCAGCAGGTTGTTGAAGTCGTGCGCGACGCCGCCCGTGAGCTGCCCCAGGGCCTCCATCTTCTGGGCCTGGAACAGCGCGGTGCGGGCCTCCTCCAGCGCCTCTTGGGCCTGCTTGCGCTCGGTGATGTCGCGGGTGACCTTGGCGTAGCCGATCAGCCGTCCCCCGCCGTCGCGCACCGGGTCGATCACCACGCTCGCCCAGAAGCGGCTGCCGTCCTTGCGCAGGCGCCAGCCCTCGTGCTCGAACTTGCCCGCCGTGGCGGCCGTGCGCAGGGCGTGGCCGGGGAGGTCGCGGGCGCGGTCCTCCGGCGTGTAGAAGCGCGAGAAGTGGCTCCCCACCACCTCGTGGTCCCGGTAGCCCTTGATGCGCTCGGCGCCCGCGTTCCAGTTCGCCACGCGGCCCTCCGCGTCCAGCATGAAGATCGCGTAGTCGGTGACGCTGCGCAGGAGCAGGCGGACCTGTTCCTCGCTGGCCCGCAGGGCCTCGGCCTCGCGGGCGGCCCGCTCGGCGAGGTGCCGGTCGACGGTGGCGGCGACGAGGGCGAGCATCAGGATCAGGACGGTGGTCCCGCTCACCCAGAAGGCGAGGACGGTCTGGCGCAGGCCCGTCCCGCCGGCCGCGGCGGCGAGATCCGGCCGCGGCGTGAACACCGCGCCGCGCATGGCCGCGTAGTGCATCCCGGAGACCGCGAGCCCCATCAGGACGGCGGCGCCGACCCGCTCCCGCAGCCTCACCGGCCGGGCCGCGAGCCGCAGCGCCACCGTCGCGGCCCCGACGGCGATCAGCAGCGAGAGCGCCACCCAGCCGGGCGCGTGGTGCAGGCTGGCCGGCATCCGCATCGCCGCCATGCCCGTGTAGTGCATGGCGGCGATGCCGAGGCCCATGGCGAGGCCGCCCGCGGCGAGCGACGCCGGGGTCGGGGAGCGGCGGCCCGCCACCGCGAAGCCGAGGGCCGTCACGCCGATCGGCAGCGCCAGCGAGACGAGCGTCGGCGCGAGGTCGTAGCGGACGTCGATCCCCGCCAGACTGAAGGCCAGCATGCCGACGAAGTGCATCGACCAGATGCCCCCGCCCATCGCCAGCGCCGCGGTGGCGAGCCAGGCCGAGGCCGCCCAGCCCGAGGCCGCCCGCATCCGCGCGGCGAGGTCGAGGGCGGTGAAGGAGGCGATCATCGCGATCAGGACGGACAACGCGACGAGGACCGCGTCGTGGCTACCCGGGTGTGACATGCGGCTCGTGGGGCGACCGGTTCGGCGCCCTTCGTAATCATACCCGGGCACTGTATCAATTGATATCCGGCGGCCGGACCTGCTCCGCGGCGGCGCGCCCCCGGCCCAGCCTATTGCAGGGACTTCATCTCGCAATTCGCGTAGGCGACGCCGGCGTCCACGTAGGCCTTGAGCTTGCCCGCATAGGCCTGCGCGCCCGCCCGGTAGGCCGGCAGCTTTGCGTTGTAGGCCTTCACCGCGTCCGCGAAGGCGTAGGCCTCGAAGCCGGGGCAGCCCTCCTTGGCGGACAGGCAGGCGGGTTTCTGGGGTTCGGGCGGCCGCTGGGGCTTCTCGGCGAGGGGCGGCGGCTCCGGCGGCGTGCAGCCGGCGCGGGCCGGCGCGGCGGCCGGGAGGGCGAGCGCGAGCCCGAGCAGGAGGGCCGTCGGCGGGGCGGCCGTGCGATGGCGGCGGGACAAGCGGGTTCCTCCTTGAGGGCATCACGCCATCGTGTGGACGCACGCGCGGCGCGGGCGTAACCCCGCGCCTATCTGGCACGAAGCCCGTCCGTCCTCCATCCCGAACCCGGTCCCCTCCGCGATGCTCGCCCTCCCCTGGCTCGACCGTGCCGGCCGACTCTCCCGGCTCAAGCTCGCCACCTTCCTGGCGGCGCTCGCGCCGGGCCTCGCCTACGCGGCGGCCTTCGGCCTCGACCGGCTCGGCGCCAAGCCCCTGACCGCCTTCCTGCACGCCATGGGCGACTGGACCGTCTACGCCCTGATCGCCTCCCTGGCGGTGACGCCCCTGCGGCGCATCGCCGACTGGCCGCGGCTGATCCTGGTGCGGCGCATGCTCGGCCTGACGGCCCTGTCCTACGCGCTGATCCACCTCGTCCTCTACGCGGCCGACCAGAAGTTCGACCTCGCCCGGGTGGCGGGCGAGATCGCCTTCCGCATCTACCTGACGATCGGCTTCGCGGCGCTCGTGGGGCTCGCCGTGCTCGGCGCCACCTCCACGGATGGGATGATCCGCCGCCTCGGGCGGACCTGGACCCGGCTGCACCGGCTCGTCTACGGGATCGCGGCCCTGGGCCTCCTCCACTTCTTCCTGCAGTCGAAGATCGACGTCTCCCGGCCCGTGCTCTGGAGCGGGCTGTTCCTGGCGCTGATGGGCTGGCGCCTGATGCAGCATCGGCGCGTGCCGACGAACCCGCTGACCCTGGCGGGCCTCGCGCTGGCCTCCGGCCTCGCCACGGCGGGCCTGGAGGCCGCCTGGTACGCGGCCGCGACCGGCGTGCCGGCGGGCGCGGTGCTGGCGGCCGATCTCGATCTCTCCTCCCTGGCCGATCTGCGCCCGGCCTGGTGGGTGCTCGGGATCGTCGGGCTGAGCGTCCCGCTCAACCTCCTGCGCGGCGGGCGGGCCGGCCGCGACGCGGCCCGCCCGCCCGCTGCTCGCGGGGCGCTGCGCGCCTCCCCCGCCGAGTGAGACCGGCCGCGGGGCAGCACCCGCCGACGCCGAGGGCGGTCGCCCCAGAGCAACCCGCGCGGCGGCGCGGGCGGTCCCAAGGCGATCGCGGCCCCGGGCGCGCCGGCGACTGCGTCACGGGGGCATCCGACCCTGCGACAGGGCGGGCGCCGCGGGCTGCGCCTGCTTGGTTCAGCTGATAAGATATCCTGATCGATTTTGACTGTAATGCTCTCAGCGCATGCGCCCGCGTCCGATGTAAAAACCGGGCTCGGTGGGATTATTTTAGTAAAGCTTCAACGAAGTGTGCCGCATCATGACGCGATGCGTGGCACAGGCGCGATGCCGATGTTTCTTGCCGACAGACGCGGCGCGATCGCCGTCTTGTTCGCCCTGGTCCTCCCGGCCCTGCTGGTGGGGATCGGGGGGGCGCTCGAGGCGGCGCGGGGCGTCACGTTCCGGCAGCGGCTGTGGAGCGCGGTCGAGCTCGCCTGCAGCCAGAGCGCGACCTACGTGAACGCGCAGAAGCCGCAGGACGTCACGGCGGCCTCGACGTCGACGACCTATCCGGCCGCCATCGCCGACATCGTCGATCGCAACTTCACCGCCAAGGGCATCACGACCGCCCCGGCCGCGACGGTGACGACCACGGACACGACGATCCACATCGAGGCCACGCGCGACCAGGCGCTGGTGCTCGGCGCCCTCCTCAACCGGGGGAGCCTGAGCTTCACGGCCGCCCGCGACTGCGCCACGATGTCGACGACCGCCGCCAAGGCCGCGGCGGCGTCGGCGCCGATCGTCCTCACGACCGAGTCCTTCGAGGCCGGCCACAACGTGGCGAGCACGTCCGGCGGCTGGACCGTCACGGGCGGGGTGAACAACGGCAACGCCTGGAACGGCTGGACCACGCAGGGGGCGGGAATCGAGATCGACAGCCAGCGCGCGATCGCGGTGTCGAGCGTCCTGTTCGGCAGCTACTTCGCGGAGCTCGACAGCGACTGCAACACGGCGGCGAATTCCGGGACGACGGGCTGCCAGTCCAACTCGACCATGTCCCGGATCCTGTCGCTGACGCCGGGCAGCTACCAGATCCGCTACTGGTACGTCTCGCGCCTCCAGGATCCGGCGGTCGGCGGTCAGGTCATCTGCGGCGCCAAGGACAGCGACGTCTCATACTACACGACGAACGGGCAGACCAACCGGATCGAGGTCTACGTCGAGCAGGCAGGCAATTATACCTACAATCTGAACAACATCGCCGATGTCTGCGTCCAATCGAACCATTGGGTGGAGCGCGTGGTGAACTTCACGGTCGCGGTGCCGTCCGACTACCGGATCTCCTGGCGGGCGGCCGGGCGGCAGGACACCTATGGCGGCCTGATCGACAACCTGCGCATCTGCCGCAACTACTGCCCGGCCAGCTGAGCCGTGGCGGCGCGCCCTCCCCTCTCCCTGCGCCGCCCCGGGCCTCGCCCCTCGCCCGGCGGCCTGATCGCGGACCGGCGCGGCGTCACCATGGTGGAGTTCGCGCTCCTCGCCTGGCCGACCGTGATGCTGATCCTGTTCGGGCTCCAGCTCGCGCTCGTCCAGTACACGCAGGTGGGCCTGAGCAACGCGCTGTTCGACACGGCCTCGGCCCCCGAGCCGGCGGTGCTGGCGGGCGACCAGCCGGGCTACAAGGCGGTGGTCTGCGCCCGGATCGGGCTCCAGCCGGCGCAGGCCTGCGCGGCGGGCCTGCTCGTCGAGATGGCGCCGCTCGCCCTGGTGCCGACCGCGGCGCAGCCGATCCAGGGCACGACCTTCCTGGCGGGCCTGCCGATGAACGTGATGCTCCTGCGCGCCGCCGCGCCGGTGGTGCAGATCCTGCCCTTCCTGCCGATCGGCCCGGCGACGGCCTCCGTCGTGTTCCGCCGGTCGTGACGTGAGCCCGCGCGCGCGCCTCCGCCGCCTCGTCCGCGACCGGCGCGGCAGCGTCGCCATCGAGTTCGGGCTCGTGGCCCTGATCCTGATCGCGCTGGCGGCCGGGGGCCTCGACCTCGCCAACATCGCGTCGCTCAACCGCGACATCGAGCGCTCGACCACGCAGATCGCGGCCGCGATCACCTCCTGCCCGGCCTCCTCGACGCCGGGCTACCTCAGCTGCACGACGGACACGATCCAGCAATACACCGACCGGAAGGCCAACGCCCTGGTCCGCACCCCGGGCGCGGCCCTGACGATCATGCAGGTCAACCGCATCTCCGGGAAGATCCGCGTCTGCGCGGGCACCGGCACCTACCTCGACCCGGACGTGACCACGAGCGCGATGGCGGTGATGTCGGACAAGGACGTGGCGATCGTGGTGGTCATGGCGATGACCTACACGCCCTATCTCGGCCTCACTGCCCGGTTCACCGGTGCGGCGGCGAGCGCGCTGCGCGGCTACACGGTGGCGGTCCAGGCCAGCAACGTGCAGCTCTGCTGAAGGCGGCGGCGCTAAGGAGCGCGGCCGCGCCTCACGCGCTCGTGCGCCGCTCCTCGCCCCGGCGCAGCAGGCCGGCCGGGACGCTCCGGTGCGGGCCGAGCGCCGCGTAGGCCTCGCTGGCGGTCACCTCGATCGGGCAGGTCCACAGCCGCCAGGGCGTCGGAAGCGGGATGAGTTCGGCCTCGTCCAGGGTCCAGGCCGGCAGGCCGCCCGCGGCGATGTGCAGGCGGAACGGGACCGCGCCGGCCGGGCCGAACATCACCACCGACAGCGTGTTGCGCCCGACATGCAGCCAATGGGTCACGTCGAGGCGCAACCCGTCCTCGCTCAAAGGAAATTCCGCTAGGGCCGGCTGCGTCACCGGAAATGTATTCACACTGACGACGACCCGTTGACCCGCACCGGACAAAGTCAAATGCAATTTGTCTCGGCAGGTCAGGCGCATGTCGCCCTCGTTTCGGCGTTCAAGACATCGATCTGTTCTGCGATGCTTGCTGCTTCGGGCGATCGTGGCAAGATGAACAATGTGTGAACATCCGGTTGATCGCAGCGGTGCAATTTGAGGTTGCCGTTTCGTCCCTGGATCAGCGCGCTTGATCTAAGTTAAATCTCTCGGAGCGATCGCATCGAGCGCGATCCAGAAGATCTCTCCGCGTTTTCCCCGCGTCCGTGGCCGATTTCGACGGATGGTGCAGGACCGCGGGGGCGCGGGATGAGCTTGGCCTTAGCCGGATCGGCGGCCGGAGATGCGTGCGGGCCGGGTTCCGGCACTGGCGGCAGGGTGGTCCGCGGCGCCCCCTGTCTCAACGTCGGATCCCGCCTGCCGCGAGGGCCGCCGGAGGCGAGCGGGCGCGGATGGTGCAACCCGCGAGCGCCCCGGCCCCCTTCCCCTCTCGACGCGCTCGCTTCTCGGCCGCAACCGCCCTATAAGCGCCGCTCCATCCCGGGTCCCCGGCCCGAGAGCGTCAGGAGAGGTGTGCGGGAGAGACCGATGAGTGAGCGCTGGACCCCCTCTGGCTGGCGGCGTCTGCCGATCCAGCAAGTGCCCGATTATCCCGATGCGGCGGCGCTGGAGGCGGTCGAACGTCAGCTCGGGAGCTTTCCGCCGCTGGTGTTTGCCGGTGAGGCCCGGAAGCTGAGGCGCAGCCTCGCCAAGGTGGCGGCGGGCGAGGCGTTCCTGCTTCAGGGCGGCGACTGCGCCGAGAGCTTCGACGAGCACTCGGCCGACAACATCCGCGACTTCTTCCGCGTCTTCCTGCAGATGGCGCTGGTGCTCACCTTCGCGGGCGGCTCGCCCGTGGTGAAGGTCGGGCGCATCGCCGGCCAGTTCGCCAAGCCCCGCTCCTCGCCGGTCGAGACGGCGAACGGCGTCAGCCTGCCGAGCTACCGGGGCGACATCGTCAACGGGATCGGCTTCACGGCGGAGGAGCGCGTGCCCGATCCGCGGCGCCAGCTCGAGGCCTACCGGCAATCGGCCGCGACGCTGAACCTGCTGCGCGCCTTCGCGACCGGCGGCTACGCCAACCTGGAGAACGCCCACCGCTGGATGCTGGGCTTCGTGAAGGACTCGCCGCAATCCTCGGCCTACGAGGATCTGGCGCAGCGCATGACCGAGACCCTCGACTTCATGCGGGCCATCGGCATCAACCCGGAGACGCACCAGGAGGTGCGCCAGACGGATTTCTACACGAGCCACGAGGCGCTGCTGCTCGGCTACGAGCAGGCCCTCACCCGCGTCGATTCGACGAGCGGCGACTGGTACGCGACCTCGGGGCACCTGCTCTGGATCGGGGACCGCACCCGGCAGGCGGACCACGCCCACGTCGAGTACGCCCGGGGGATCAAGAACCCGGTCGGGCTGAAATGCGGCCCCTCCCTCAAGGCCGACGACCTGATCCGGCTCGTCGACCTCCTCAACCCGGAGAACGAGCCCGGCCGGCTCACGCTGATCTGCCGCTTCGGCGCCGACAAGGTGGGCGATCACCTGCCGGGGCTGATCCGGGCGTTGGAGCGGGAGGGCCGCGCGGTCGTGTGGTCGTGCGATCCGATGCACGGCAACACGGTGACGGCGAGCGGCTACAAGACCCGGCCCTTCGAGCGGGTGATGAAGGAGATCCAGGGCTTCTTCGACGTCCACCGGGCCGAGGGCACCTACGCGGGCGGCATCCACCTGGAGATGACCGGCAAGAACGTCACCGAGTGCACGGGCGGTGCCCGCGCGCTGACGGCCGAGGACCTGCAGGACCGCTACCACACCTACTGCGACCCGCGCCTCAACGCCGAGCAGGCGCTGGAGGTGGCGTTCCTGACCGCCGACCTCGTCAAGCGCGAGCGCCGGGAGAAGGAGCGGCCGCGGATCGAGGCCGCCGAGTAGGGGCCGGCCGCGCGTGGCCACGCACGGGCCGGGACTCGCGTCCCGGCCCGTGCGGCCGCGATGACGGCGTCCGCTTCCTCAGTGCAGGTAGCCGAGGAAAAACAGAACCAGGATGATCGGGATCGGAATGCCGATCAGCCACAGGAGCCCACCTTTCAGCATCTTCGCCTCCTCCAATCCAGTGCTCAGATTGCAGGATGAACGGGGTCGCGACTTCGGAGTTCCACGCTACAATGTGGAAGACCGTCAGTCCCCGTCCGGCCGGAAGACGTAGCCCAGCCCGCGCACCGTGCGGATGAAGCGGGGATTGGATGGATCGGGCTCGATCTTCTTGCGAATGCGGTTGATCCGCACGTCGATGGCGCGGTCGAAGGCCTCCGGGTCGCGGGCATCGGCGAGGTCGAGGAGCCGCTCGCGGCTCATCACCCGCTTCGGGTTGTCCAGGAAGGCCTTCAGCAGCGCGAATTCCGAGCGGGTGAGAAGGTGCTCGGCACCGGTCTCGTCACGCAGCCGCAGGGTCTCGGTGTCGACCGTGACCCGGCCGAACCGGGCGCCGGCGCTCTCCGGGGCCGGCGCGGCCGGGCGCGCCGGCGCGCGGCGCAGCACCGAGCGCACCCGCGCCACCAGCTCGCGCAGCTCGCAGGGCTTGGGCAGGTAGTCGTCGGCCCCGAGTTCGAGGCCGACGACCCGGTCGATCGGGCTCGCCGTGGCGGTGAGCATGATGATCGGGACGGGGCTGCGCCCCTTGAGGTCGCGCACGATGGAGAGCCCGTCCTCGTCCGGCATGTTGAGGTCGAGCACGATGAGGTCGGGCGCGCGCCGAGCGATCAGGGCGCGCAGGGCGGCCCCGCCCTCGGCGAGGTCGACCTCGAACCCGTGCATGCGCAGGTAGTCGCCCACCATCGCGCGGGCGTCCGGCTCGTCGTCGACGACGTAGATCAGCGGGGCACCGGCGGTCATCGGGCGGAATCCGGCGGGGTTCGGCGCGACGGCGGGGGGCGGGAGGCTCGGATCGGCACCGAAGGGGACATGCGGGCTGCTGTCGAATGCCCGCCAGAATGGCGCCGAACCGAGCCCGCGTCCATGCCGGGCCGCGGCGCCGTCCCCGGCCGAGCGGCCCAGAAGCGCGCGAGGCGCCGGAATCATCGTTTCTGGACGGAAAGGCGGATTGGTAAGCGAATTCGCATCGCGCTAAACGATCTCGCAAGACCCGCGCCGCCCGTGACGATCGTCGCACCCCCGTCGGCCACATGTGGCTGCGCACCCATTTCGGGCTCTCCGTCCCCGCGCCGTTCACGGAGAGCCACGTGGTCGCGGGGCCGAGGCGCATGGAGGTCGACACCCCCAGGACGATCGCGTTTGACCCGCGCTCGACAGACACTGGCTCGCTGTGTCGTCGCGGGGATTGGCGGGTCCCCGTCAGGCTCTCCTCCCTTTTCCGGGCGCATGCAGCGCAAGCGGAATACGACCCGGAAACCAGCGCAAGACGTCGCGAAGCGCCCGCCTTTCAACACGGGTGCTGGCATGCGGAGCCGCTTCGCGGCGATTCATCATCTGGTTTCCGGATCTCCTTCCGCTGACGCTGCAGTCGTCCGGAAAAGGGGCGCTCGTCATCAATCGGGCGACTCCTGGTTCCATGCGCCGGGCGGACGGATCTGCGTCAGGAACTCAGCTTCCTCGCCGTCTACGATCGGGTCATGGCGGGCGTGCGGCCGCCGCCGATCTGAACCGGTGGAGCGTCCGTCGCGGGGGCCGGCGAACGCTCAGGAATCCCGCCGCACGACCGCGGCGAGCCGCGCGGCGATGCGGGCGCGGGTGGGCCGCGGCAGGGCGCCCGGGGCCTCGTCCTCGATCAGCGCCATGATCTCCCGGGGGGTCGGCTCGGCCGGCCGCGAATCCTGGAGCAGGTGGCGCAGGGCCTCCAGGTCCTCGCGCCAGGGCTCGGCGCCCGGGATAGGCCGCGGGTCGGGACCTGACTGGATCGTGCAGGGCATGGCCGATCTCCCTTCTCGGACCCCGCCGACCGGGCTCGCGCCGCGGCCGGGGTCGGGACTGACCCCCAGGACTTGCGCTGCCGAGCCACCTCCCGGCTGTGCTCTGCCGCACATTCCGGCACCGCCCGCGCCGCGATCCCGGTCCGGGCGCATGGGCGCGGAACAGGCCGCACCGACGACGGGGCGCGGACTGGATCTCCGCTCGGCAATGCTTGTCCATGACGGCCCGGGCCGGCAGGATGCCGCCCCGCAGACCGGGAACGACTCGCGTGGACGGGTGATGAGCGACGACGACATCTTGCTTCTGCTGCCCGACGACGAGCCCGCGCCGGGCGAGGCCGCCGCGCCGGTCTGGCCCGTCGTGGTGGTGGACGACGACCCGGCGGTGCACGAGGGCACCCGCTTCGCCCTCGACGGCTACACCCTCGACGGGGCGCGGATCGAGATCCTGTCGGCCCACTCGGCCGCGGAGGCGCGCCGGCTCCTCGCCGCCCGGCCCGGCGTCGCGGTGATCCTCCTCGACGTGGTGATGGAGACCGAGGATGCGGGCCTCGCCCTCGTCGACTTCATCCGCCGCGACCTCGGGAACGAGACCGTGCGCATCATCCTGCGCACCGGCCAGCCCGGGCAGGCGCCGGAGCGGCGGGTCATCGTCGATTACGACATCAACGACTACAAGGCGAAGACCGAACTCACCGCCGACAAGCTCTTCGCCAGCCTGACCGCGGCCCTGCGCGCCTACCAGCAGCTCAAGCGCCTGGAGGAGACGCGCCGCGGCCTGGAGATCATCATCGACGCGGCGCCGATGCTCCTCGACCACAAGTCGATGCAGCGGCTGGCCGAGGGCGTGCTGACCCAGGTCGCCTCGCTGCTCGGCGTCGCCTGCGAGGGGATCCTGGTCCTGCGCGAGCGGGCCGGGCCGGACGAATCCGTCTCGGTGCTGGCGGGGGCGGGCTGCTACCAGCACCTCGTCGCGCCGGACGGCCCGGTGCCCCTCGACGCGGACGTGCGGGCCATCGTCGGGCGCGCCTTCGCGGAGCGGCGCCACAGCTTCGGCGAGCGCTGGTCGACCCTCTACGTGCATACCGGGAGCGGCAGCGAGATCGTCGCCCTGCTCAAGGCCGACCGCTCCCTCTCGGAGACCGACCGGGCGCTGATCGCGCTGTTCACCTCGCGCCTGTCGATCGCCTTCGACAACGTGATCCTCTACGAGCAATTGCAGCGGGCCAATGTCGGCCTGGAGCAGCGGGTGGTGGAGCGCACCGCCGAGCTGCTGCGGGCCAACCGGCGGCTCGCCCTGCAGCGCTCGGACCTGCGCCGGGCCAACCAGCTCAAGACCGAGATCCTCGGCACGGTCGCGCACGACCTCAAGAACCCACTCGCGGTGATCCTGGGCCGGGCCGAGATGCTGGGGGACCTGATCGGCACCCTGCCCCAGCCCGTCGAGGCGATGCAGGCCCAGGTCGGCCATATCCGCGATTCGGCCCGCCGGCTCACCGGCATGATCGAGACCCTGATCGCCGACGCGATGAACGACGCCCTCGACATCGCGCTGCGCCGCGAGCCGGTGGATTTCGCCGCCCTCGCCCGCGAGGTCTCGGAGGCGAACGCGCCGCTGGCCGCGACCAAGGACCAGCGACTGCGCTCCGACCTGCCCGGCAGCCTGGTCATCTGCGGCGACGGCGAGCGCCTGCGCGAGGCGATGGACAACCTGATCTCGAACGCCATCAAGTACAGCCCGGCCGGCGCCGAGATCGTGGTGAGCGTGGCGCGCTCGCCGGACGAGACCGTCTACGCGGTGCGCGATTTCGGCCCCGGCCTGTCGCCGGAGGATACGGGCCGCCTGTTCGGCCGCTTCCAGCGCCTCTCGGCGAAGCCCACGGGCGGCGAGGGCTCGACCGGCCTTGGCCTCTCGATCGTCAAGCGCATCGCCGAACTGCATGGCGGCCGCGCGACCGCCGAGAGCCACGCGCCGGGGGCCGGCTCCACCTTCGCGATCCGCCTGCCCAACATCGCCGTGGAACTCGCCTGAGGCCGGGCCGCCGCCGCACGCAATCTGGCCGCAAATGGCGGGCTAAGGTTCGGGCTTCCACCGGCCCCGGCGATTCGGGGCCCGCCCGCCGCGGCGGCGGGAGCAGGCGAGGGAGCAGGATGGAGCGTTCGCAAACGGCCGAGACCGCGGAGGCCGGCGTCGCCCGGATCGTCGAGGCGAGCCACTTCTCGGCCATCCGCACCGTCCGCACCGAGGCCGAGGCGCTGCACGCCCTGGCCCGCGCCCTCGACGGCGAGATGCGGGCGGGATTCGCGGCCGCGGTCGCCGCCATCGACGCCAGCCCCGGCCGGGTCTTCGTCTCGGGCATCGGCAAGAGCGGCCACATCGCCCGCAAGATCGCCGCGACGCTGGCCTCGACGGGCACACCCGCCACCTTCATCCACCCCGCCGAGGCGAGCCACGGCGACCTCGGCATGATCACCTCGCAGGATTGCGTCATCGCCCTGTCGTGGTCGGGCGAGACGGCCGAACTCGGCGACATCGTGAGCTTCGCCAAGCGATTCGGCGTGACCCTGATCGCCCTGACCTCCAATTCCCAGAGCACGCTCGGGCTCGCCGCCGACATCCTGCTGCCCCTGCCGGTGGTCAAGGAGGCCTGCCCGCACAACCTCGCCCCGACCTCGTCGAGCGTCATGCAGCTCGCGCTCGGCGACGCGCTCGCCATCGCGCTCCTGGAGCGGCGGGGCTTCTCGGCGAGCGACTTCAAGGTCTTCCACCCGGGCGGCAAGCTCGCGGCGCGCCTCAAGACCGTGGGCCAGCTCATGCATACCGGGGACGAGATGCCGCTCGTGCCCCGCGGCATCCCGATGTCGGAGGCGCTGATCGCCATCACGGGCAAGCGCTTCGGCTGCGCGGGCGTGGTCGATGCGGGCGGGCGGCTCGTCGGGATCATCACCAACGGCGACCTGCGCCGCCACATGGGCGGCGACCTGCTGCACCGCCCGGTCGACGCCATCATGACGCCCTCGCCGATCACCGTGGCGCCGACCGGCCTCGCGAGCGCGGCCCTCGAGGTCATGAACCGGCGCGAGATCACCGCGATCTTCGTCGTCGAGGAGGCCAAGCCGATCGGCATCTTGCACATCCACGACCTGCTGCAGGTCGGCGTCGCCTGACGCGTTCCCGCCGCCGCCCGAGACCCGCCAATTCCTTAACCTTCCGTCCGCACAACTTGGAAGAGCGGGGTGCGAAAGGGGGCCGGCCGCGGCGCGGCCCCTCGGGAGCGACGCGTCATGGCCGGGATCGCGAGGCGAGGAGGCGGGGACCGGCGGCCCGGCACCGTCGCGCGCCTGATCAGGGTTATCGTCCTATCCTGCCTGGCCGCGCTGCCGGCGGCAGGTGTGGCTCGCGCGGAGGAACCGGTCCGGGCGCAGGAGCCGGTCCGGCTGCGGGTCGTGGGCGGCCTCGGGGGCATCCGCCAGTTCACGCAGTTCGAGGCGCCGTTCTGGGAGCTGGAGATCGCCGCCCGCTCGGGCGGGCGGATCGCGGCCAGCATCCACGCCTTCGACCGCAGCGGCCTGCGCGGCGAGGACATGCTGCAACTGATGCGTCTCGGCGTCGTCCCGTTCGGCACCGCCCTTCTCTCGCTCGTGGCGGGGGAGGACCCGGAGCTGAGCGCCGTCGACCTGCCGGGCCTCAGCCCCGACGCGGCGACCCTGCGGCGCGCCATCGCGGCCTACCGTCCCCACCTCGCCGCGATCCTGCGGGAGCGCTACGGCATCGAGCTCCTGGGCGTCTACAGCTACCCGGCCCAGGTGCTCTACTGCGCCCGGGCGTTCCGGGGCCTCGACGACCTCGCCGGGCGCCGCGTGCGGACCTCCTCCGTGAACCAGTCCGAATTCGTGCGGGCGCTGGGAGGCGTGCCGGTCATCGTCCCGTTCCGCGAGACCGTGGCGGCGGTGGCGAAGGGGGTGGTGGATTGCGCGATCACCGGGACCCTGAGCGGGCCGGAGATCGGCCTCCCGGCGGTCACTACCCACGTCTACGCGCTGCCGATCAACTGGGGCGTGTCGGTGTTCGGGGCGAACCGGGAGGCCTGGGACGCCCTGGCGCCGGACCTGCGCGCGGTGATCCGGGGCGGGATCGACGACCTGGAGGCGCGGATCTGGCGCATGGCCGAGGAGGACACGGCCCGGGGGCTGGCCTGCAACGCCGGCGCCCCCACCTGCGCGGGCGGCCCGCCCGCGCGGCTGGTGCTGGTGCCGGTGAGCGCCGCCGACGAGGCGCGCCGCAGGAAGCTCCTGGCGGAGGCCGTCCTGCCGGGCTGGATCGAGCGCTGCGGCCGCGCCTGCGGGGCAGCCTGGAACGCGACGCTCGCGCGCGCGGTGGGCGTCGCGGCGGGCCTCGACGCCGATGCGCGCTGACGCGCCGGCGGCGGCCGCCCTCCCCCGCGCCGGCCGGGCCCCGCGCCGGTTCGTGCTCCCGGTGCTCGCCGGTGCCGCGCTCCTGTCGGGCGTGCTCCTCGGCGGCAGCGCCCTCCTGCTGTACCGGACCCACGCCACCGCCCGGGCCGGGGCCGAGCGCTCCGTCGAGCGCACCGCCCGGACCCTCGTCCACGCGATCAACCGTCAGTTCCTGCAGGTGGACAGCGCGCTCGCGAGCCTCCCGGTCCTGTTCTCGACCGTCGCGGCGAGCGGCGGCGAGATCCCTCCCGAGACGGCCGGCCGCCTGCTGCGGGGATTGAACGTCCAGAGCTTCGCCTTCCGCGACCTGATGCTCGTGCGGCGCGACGGCTCGATCTGGACCTCGGCCCGCGCGCGCAGCCCGACCTTTCCCCTCGACGAGGTGCTGCCCGCGCGCAGCCGGGGCCAGCTGATGCTGGCCGGCCCGGTGAACGACCGGCGCAGCGGCCAGTGGATGCTCTACCTCGCGCGGATCGTCACCCTGCCCGGCGAGGGCGAATTGGCGGCCGTGGCCGAGGTGCCGCTCTCCAGCGTGCAGGGCCTGCTGGCGGAGGTCGGGGATGCGCCCGGCCAGCGGGTGACGCTCGAAGGCGCGGACGGGCGCCTGCTCGCGAGCCTGCCCCACGACGAATTCGCCACGGGACGGCCCCTCGCCCGGCCTGTGAGCGGCGCGCGGCGGGACGGGACGGCCTTCGCGGTCCCGGCCGCGGGCGGCGCGGCGCTGGCCGCGGCGCGGCCCCTCCTGTACGGCGATCTCGCGGTGGCGGTGACCCTGGACGCCCGCCAGGCCTACGCGGAATGGAGCCGCGACCGCGACCGCATCCTCGCCGGGGCGGCGGTGCTGGAACTGCTGCTGCTCGGCGCGGCGGCGGCGCTGCTCACGGGATGGCGCACCTACCAGGACCTGCAGGACGCCCGCGACCGCGCCCGGACGATGCTGGAGAACGCCGTCGAGGCCATGGCGGACGGCTTCGTGATGTGGGACCGCGAGGACCGCCTCGTGACCTGCAACCGCCACTACCGGGACCTCTACGCGGCGAGCGCCCCCGCCATCCGCCCCGGGGCGCGCTTCGAGGACATTATCCGGTACGGGGCCGCGCACGGCCAGTACCCGCAGGCCGGTCGCGATCTCGACGCCTTCGTGAACGAGATCCTGTCCTGGCGCAGCAGGGACCGCGGCACGGTGGAGCGGCTGCTCCCGGACGGGCGCTGGATCCTCGTCTCCGAGCGCCGCACGGCGAGCGGCGAGACCGTCGGCATCCGCACCGACATCACCGCCCTGAAGACCGCCCTCGACGATCTCGCCGCCGCGAATGCCCGGGCCGGTCGGGCCATGGCCGAGGTGCAGGCGCAGAACGCCGCCCTGGTCGAGCGCGACCGCACGCTCCGGACCCAGAACCTGCTCTTCGACGCGGCCCTGGGGAACATGTCCCACGGGCTGCTGATGGCCGACGCGGCGGGGCGCCTGATCGTGGCGAACAGGCGCCTGGGCGAGCTCGTCGGGACGGGACCCGAGGCGCCGGCGGCGGGCGAGGAGGTGGACGCCCTCTTCGCCCGGCTCGCCGCCGCCTCGCCGCTCGGCGCAGCGGCGCTCGACCGGATCCGCGCCCGCCAGGGCGCCCTCGCCTCCCGCCGGGAGGCGGGCACCTTCAAGGTCGCGGGGCGGGACGGCCGCACCCTCAGCGTCACCCAGCGGCCGATGCAGGACGGCGGCTTCGTGGCGATCTACGAGGACGTCACCGAGCAGCAATCGGCCGAGGACCGGATCCGCTTCCTCGCCGACCACGATCCGCTGACGCGGCTGCCGAACCGCGCCCTGTTCCGCCACCGCCTCGACGCGATGCTGCGCGGCGCCCCCGCCGGGGTGGCGCTCCTCTACCTCGACCTCGACGCCTTCAAGGACGTGAACGACACCCTCGGCCACCCGGTCGGCGACGCGCTCCTGGCCGCGGTGGGCGCGCGGCTCGCGGGCTGCGTCGGGGAGGCCGGTACCGTGGCGCGGCTCGGCGGGGACGAGTTCGCGGTGGCCTGCGCGGCGCCGGGCGAGGCCGAGACGCTGGCGCGCCGGATCATCGACGCGCTCAGCGCGCCCTACGACCTCGCCGGGCGGGCCGTGCGGATCGGCGCGAGCGTCGGCATCGCCCTGTCGGGGCCGGAGGCGGCGGATGCCGACACGCTCCTGCGCCACGCCGACATGGCCCTCTACGAGGCCAAGGGGCGGGGCCGGGGCGTGCACCGGGTGTTCGAGACCCAGATCGCCGCCCGCCTGCACGAGCGCCTCGCCCTGGAGGCCGATCTCGCCCAGGCCGTCGAGGCCGGGCAGTTCGCCCTCGCCTACCAGCCGGTCTTCGACCTCGCGGCGGGACGTCCCTGCGGATTCGAGGCGCTGCTGCGCTGGGACCACCCGGTGCGGGGTCCGGTCAGCCCGGCGCGCTTCATCCCCCTCGCCGAGGAGACCGGCCAGATCGCGGCGATCGGCGCCTTCGTGCTCGACCGGGCCTGCCGGGACGCCGCCGCCCTGCCGCCCGGCATCCGGGTGGCGGTCAACCTCTCGCCGGTGCAGCTGCGGGCCGAGGACATCGAGGCGCAGGTGGCCGGCGCCCTCGACCGGTGGGGCCTCGACCCGACCCGGCTCGAACTGGAGATCACCGAGACCGCGCTCATGGAGAGCAACGCGCGCACCGCCCAGATCCTGGAGCGCCTGCGCGCCCGCGGGGTGCGGATCGTGCTCGACGATTTCGGCACCGGCTACGCCTCGCTGAGCTACCTGCGCACCTTCCCGTTCCAGAAGATCAAGATCGACCAGTCCTTCGTGCGGGAGATGACGAGCCGGATCAATTCGCGCGCCATCGTCAGCGCCATCGTGGGGCTCGCGGACGAACTCGGCATGGCGACCACCGCCGAGGGCGTCGAGACCGCCGATCATCTCGATTTCGTGCGCCAGGTCGGGTGCCGGGAGGCGCAGGGCTACTTCCTCGGCAAGCCGCGGCCGATCCTCGCCGCCTACGAGGTCCTGCGCGCCTCAGCCCCCCGGCCGGACCCCACCGCCCTCGCCTCGTGAGCGCCGGAACAGGCCCTCCGGCCCATGGGTTGGGCGGGACCCGACCTCCACCCGACGGAGGCGTCCATGGCCGGCGAGACGCCGCACGGCGACAAGACCCACGCCCAGCTCCAGCGAACCATCGCGCATCGAGAGGGGCCGAACGTGCCGGCGGGCGGCGGCGCCCGCATCCGCACCGAGGCCGACCCGCGCCGGCCCCCGAGCACCCACCGGGGCTGACAGCCGCATTCCCTTGAGGAATCGGGCGGCCTCCCTCATAGTGGGCGGAGGTAGGAGGGCCGCCCTCGGCCGGGCGGGCAGCATGGTTCATGACGTCGTCGCCAGCACCGTCCGATGCTGAAGATCTGGTCTCCCGGTTGCGGCGCATGAACGCCGAAACCGAGAAATTCGTTGAGGAGAGCCGCAAACTCGCGAGCGAGCAGCGCAAGCTGATGGCGGAGGCCTCGAAGCTGGAGCGGGACCGCGCTCTGGCCCCCTGGCAGATGATGATCGCCGGGATGGCGGCGGGCGCGGCCTTCTTCGGGGCCGGCGCCGCCTTCGTGAAGCTGCTGGCCCCCTGACCGCCTACGCCACCGAGATCAGCACGATCCCGCCCGCCATCAGGCCGGCGCCGAGGAGCCGCTGCGGGCCGGCCCGGACCTGCTTCATGCCGAGCCAGCCGAAATGGTCGAGGGCGATCGAGGTCAGCAGGTTCGCGGTGATCAGGAGACCGTTGAAGGCGCCCGCCCCGACCTTGTCGACGAACAGGAGCCCGGCGAAGACCGCCACCGCCCCTGTGATGCCCGCAAGCGGCATCCACCAGCGCACCCGGGCCACGTCCTCGCGGGCGGGGAGCGGCGAGGGCCGCAGAAAGAAGATGCCGAGGAACACGAACACCACCGGCAGGAACGACACCAGGGCGGCGAGCCAGGGATTGACCAGCGCCCCGCGCAGCTGGGCGTTCCAGACCACGCCGATGGCCTGAAGCGCGCCCGCCACCAGGATGAACGGGTAGAGGAACTTCCCGTCGATCCCGTGCCCGCCGTCGCCCTCCTCCTTGGGGTCCGGGCTCTTGCGGGCGATGAGGACGATGCCGCCGACCATCAGCAGGCCGCCGAGCCAGGCCAGGAGCTTGAAGCCCGACCCCTGCAGGCCGAACAGCCCGAAGGCGTCCATGGCGAGCGAGGTCAGGATGTTCGCCGTGATGACGAGGCCGTTGAACGGGCCGGCCCCGACCTTGTCCACGAAGGCGAGGCCGCCGAACACCGCGACCGCCCCCGCCACGCCCCCGAGGGGCGCGTACCAGTGCATCTGCCCGAGGCTCGCCTCAGTGGGCAGCGGCAGCGGCATGGTGAGGAACAGGATCGCGAACACGAAGGCGATCGGCAGGAAGGACACCGTGGCGGCGAGCCACGGATTCACCAAGGCCCCGCGCAGCTGCGCGTTCATGGAATTGCCGAGCGCCTGGAGCGCGCCCGCGAGGATGATGAAAGGATAGAGGAGAGCGGCGCTCACGGGTGACCCCACGGCTGGAGGAGGAGGCCGGCGAGAGCCAGCAGGAGGGCCGGCGGCATCACCAGGAGGCCGAGACCGAGGAAGCGCCCGGCGCCCACGTCCTCCCCCTCCCGCCGGATGGCGGTGAGCCACAGGATGGTGGCGAGCGAGCCGGTCACCGAGAGGTTCGGGCCGAGGTCGACGCCGATCAGGATGGCGCCGGCGACCCGGTCCGAGACGTCGGCGGCCTGGACCGCCGCGCCGGCGATCAGGCCGGCCGGCAGGTTGTTGACGAGGTTGCAGACCACCGCGATCAGCGCGCCCGCCCCCCAAGCGGTGCCGTCCGGATGGGCCTGGGCCGCCGCCTTCAGGGCGTCCGCGATCTGGCGCAGCACCCCGGTCTTCTCCAGGGCCTCGACCAGCACGAACAGGCCCGCCACCAGCGGCAGCACGCTCCACGACACGTCCTTGACCACCTCGACGAAGCCCTCGCCCTTGATGACGAGGACGAGGAGGGTCGTGGCGAGGCCCGCCAGGCAGGTCGGCAGGCCGAGGTCGAGGCCGAGCGCGGAGGCGGCGATCAGCACGCCGCCCGTCGCCACGATGCCGAGCCCGGCGATCAGGCCGGTCCGCGACAGGGGCGCGATCTCGACGTCCGTCGCCACCTCCTGGGCGCGCAGGGTCGCGCCCTGCGTGACCCGCAGGACCGCGTAGGTCGCCAGGATGGCGAGCCCCGAGGGCAGCGCGAACCGGGCCAGCCATTCCAGGAGCGGCGGCATGTGCGCGGCGTAGACCACGAGGTTCGCCGGGTTGGAGATCGGCAGCACGAAGCTCGCCGCGTTGGCGATGAAGGCGCAGATGAACAGGTAGGGCAGCGGGTCGCGCACCTTCGCGGCCTTGGCGGCGGCGTAGACCGCGGGGGTCAGCACCACCGCGCAGGCATCGTTCGACAGGAACACCGTGACGACGGTGCCGACCGCGTAGACCAGGGCGAAGAGCCGGGTCGCCGAGCCCTGCGCCCGGCGCACCGCGATGCCGGCGAGCCAGTCGAACAGCCCCTCCTTCCGCGCCACCTCGGCGAGCAGCATCATGCCGATCAGGAACAGGTAGACGTCCGTGCCCTTGAGCACGCCGTCCCAGGCGGTGCCGGCGGGCAGGAGCCCGAGCCCCACCAGCAGGGCGGCGCCGAGCACGGCCCAGATCGCCTCCGGCCAGCCCCGGGGCCGCAGGATCACGCCGAGCGTCGCGAGCGCCGCGATGCCCCAGGTGGCGAGGTTCGGTGTGACGCCGAGCGCGCCCATGTCGTCTGGTCTCCCGTGTTCAGGTGAGGGCCGGTCTCACCATTTCCGGCCGTTGCGGTTGGGGCCGAGCTGGGTGCCGAGCAGACCCTTCTCGGGCCAGGCGCCGAGCGCGTCCGCGTCGCTGCCGAGCCCCCGGGAGACCGGGATCACGCCGGAATCGGCGGTGGGCTCGATCGTCTCCTCGTCCTGGTGTCCGGCGGCGTCGCGCGCCCTCACGGTCAGGCGCCGGGCCTCGCCGCTCCAGGTGATCTCCGCGCCCCAGCGGTTCCCGCCGAGCGGCTCCAGATTCTGCCAAGGACCGTCGTCGACCTTGGCCTCGCAGGCGGTGACGGCCTCGCTCCCGAGAACGAGCGCCCGCACGGAGGCGCGCGCGCCCACGACGTGGCCCGGATGCTCCGGGTCGTGGGCGAGCCGCCGGTCGGCCGGACTGGTGATCAGCACGAAGGGCCAGGGGCGCGCGAGGTCCTTGAAGCGCCAGCTCGCCACGCCGCCATCGAGGGAAGCGACCGCGTAGCCCACCGGCCCCTCCTCGATCTGCCCGGTGGAGCGTGTCGCTGCGTAAACCGTCCGGCCCTCGTTGGCGAGTTCGTTGTAGTGGGTGTGGCCCATCTCTACGAGCCGAACGGGCGAGCGGTGCAGCAGGGCGGCGATCCGGTCGGCCTCCCCCTCGCCCTGCAGGTCGGCCGGGTAGCTGTGCATGAACAGGGCGCAGTCGCCGCGCGCCGCCGCGAGTTCCTGCTCCAGCCACGCCTCCTGCGCGGCGCCGAGGCGGAAATCGGGGCCGCCCGAGCCCGGTCCGCTGATGTCGAGGAACAGGCAGCGCACCCCGCCCACGTCGACCGCGTAGGGCAGGCGCGGCACGTCGAGCCCGGCGTAGAAGGCGTCGAGGCTCCCGCCCTCCACGTCGTGGTCGCCGGTGATCACGTGGACGGGCAGGCGCAGCCGGTCGAGGCCGCGCCGCACGATGGCGTACTGGGCGGGCGTGCCGTTGTCGGCGTTGTCGCCCGGCAGGTACGCGAAGGCGAGGCCCTGGGTCTCGTTGATCTGGTCGACGATGGCCAGGAAGTCCCGGGCGTTCTCCGCGTCGGGCTCCGTGATGTGCAGGTCGCCGATATGGGCGAAGGCCAGGAAGGCGTCGGAGAAGGCGTCGGATCCGGTCATGACGGGCCTCGTCGGGCGCCGGGCGGGCGCGGCATCAGGGAGAGGAGGGCAGGATCCCTCCGCCGGAAGATCACTCGGCCGGGAGATCACTCGGCCGGGATCACTCGGCCGGGACCGCCAGGGGAGCCGACCCGTCCGATCGGGCGGTGTCGGCGGCGCGGCGGTCGCGGGTCTCGGGCATCAGGAGCAGGAAGGCCGCGAAGCCCGCGCCCGCGATCGCGGCCAGGACCAGGAAGGCCGCCGAGTAGCCGGCCGACACGATCAGGAGGCCGGCGAGCGCAGCGCTGAACGAGGCGCCGATCCCCTGCGCGGTGGCGACCGCCCCCTGCGCGACGTTGAAGCGGCCGGTGCCCCGGGTGAGGTCCGCCACCACGATCGGGAACAGCGCCCCGTAGATGCCCGCCCCCACGCCGTCGAGGCACTGCACCGCCACGAGGTAGAAGGGATTGTCCGAGAAGGTGTAGAGCACGCCGCGCAGCGCCAGGATGCCGAAGGCGACGAGGAAGATCGGCTTGCGCCCGAAGCTGTCGGCCTTCGCGCCGACCATCACGGCCATCGGCACCATCACGCATTGCGCCGCCACGATGCAGACGGAGACCAGCGAGGTCGCGTAGTCCTTGCCCACCACCTTGGTCAGGAGCTGGCCGACGGACGGGAGCATCGCCGCGTTGGCGAGGTGGAAGGCGGCGCAGAGCACCGCGAACAGCATCAGGGAGCGGTTGCGCAGCAGCACGGTGAGGCCGGAGGGCTGCTCGCCCTCCTCCGCCGCGTCGCCGCCGAGGCCGCGGGCGAGGTCGTCGTCGATCTCCTGCGGCCGGATCAGCAGCGTCGCGCCGATGCTGAGCGCGGCCAGCACCGCCATGAGCCAGAACACCACGATCGGCCCGAACCAATAGGCGGTGGCGCCCGCGATCACCGCCGACACGGCGTTGCCGGCGTGGTTGAAGCCCTCGTTGCGGCCGATGCGCTTCGAGAAGGCCTTGGGCCCGACCACGCCGAGGGTGATCGCCGCCAGCGCCGGCGGGAAGATCGCGCCCGCGATCCCGGCGAGCGACTGCGTCGCCGCCACGAGGTAGAAATTCGTGATGAAGGGCAGCGCGAGGCAGCTCATCGTCACCGCGAGGGCGCCCGCGATGACGATGGCGCGCTTGTGCGCCGTCCGGTCGATCAGGGCGCCGGCCGGCGTCTGGGCGATGAGCCCGGCGATGCCGGCGATCGTCATGACGAGGCCGGTCGTGGCCTCGTTCCAGCCCTGATCGGGGCCGCGCACGGCGATGAGGTAGATCGCCAGATAGGGGCCGAGACCGTCGCGCACGTCGGCGAGGAAGAAGTTCAGCGCGTCGAGGCCGCGCCGGGCCCGCGCGGACGGGGTCGGGTCCGCGGCGCGCGCGGACGGACGCAGGTCGTTCATGACGATCTCCGCGAGGGCTGGGGTCGGGCGAGGGATGAGGCTGCGCGGCGGGAGCCGCGCAGCTTT
The DNA here is from genome assembly GCF_054052225.1 of Methylobacterium sp. JK268. Classification (NCBI taxonomy): domain Bacteria; kingdom Pseudomonadati; phylum Pseudomonadota; class Alphaproteobacteria; order Hyphomicrobiales; family Methylobacteriaceae; genus Methylobacterium; species Methylobacterium sp. JK268. The sequence goes on from NZ_JBSVZN010000024.1 coordinate 83,026, forward strand.
GCGCCGCGATAATCGAGGGGACGATGGATTAGTTCCCGGTGAAGTTCGTCCCACCTTCGGCCAATCATCGCGGCGCGTTTTGACCGATCCTCTAGGGCAGTATGCGCCCCCAGGGTCAGCGGGGCGGGGGCGGGGGCGCGTTGGCCGGCCCGCCGGGCGGAGGCGGGGGCGGGAGCGCGTCAGCCGGCCCGCCGGGCGGAGGAGGCGGCGGCGGCGCGAAGGCCTGCCGGCCCTCCTTCCCGCGGCGGCCCGGGGGCGGCGCGTCGATCTCGGTCAGGCGGTCCGGGGCGGGGCCGATCGCCCGCACGTCGATCACCGTTCCGAGGGCCGTGGTCGAGACCGCCCCGCGCAGGCTCACGCTCTGGCCCGGCTGCAGGAAGGCGTTCCAGCGCACCGCCTCGTGCGGGGGCAGGCGCAGGGAGGCGCCGGTGTCGAGGAGGGCGCCGTTGACCTCGCCGCGCTTGCCGTGCAGGGGCATGGTCACCTTGGCGGTGAGGGTCGTCTCATCGCCGCCGCGGCCGGGCGGGCCCGCATCCACGATGGTGACGCCGCTCGCGTCGTTGCGGATCGAGGCGGCGTCGACGAGGGGCAGCGCCCGGGCCTTCATGCCGCGGATCGTCACCGCGTCGCCGGGCCGGATGGCGTAGACCACCTGTCCGGTGAGGTGGGGCGGCAGCTTCACCTCGGTGCCGTCCTGCAGGATCAGCCCGTCCACGTCGCCCCGCGGCGTCAGCGTGTATTGCCGGATCGTCCCCTTGGTCTCGGGCAGGCTTGACGGGTCCCACACGAACCCGCCCGTCTGGGCATAGACTCCGGCGCCACCCGCGGCGACGAGGCCGGCGACGAGGGCCGCGGCGGCGAGCCGTCGCGCGGTCCGCGGTCTGTCGTTCGTCATGACATCACTCCATCACGGCGGCCCCGAGGGGGCCGACGAAGACAGGATGGCAACCGCCGTGCCAACCTTATTATCGTGCTTTCACAATGACTTAACAGATTTTGGCAATCGCGCCGCGTCGGGATTCACGACACTGGCCGTCGCACATCCGGACACGCCCGACCCCCCGCCCGCTGCGGCACGGCTGTCCGGGGACAACGCGATTCGCTTCTCCCCTCTTTCGCGGGCTAGCGTGTCCACACTTCGCCTATCGGCGTGAAAAAGATCGTGTCTCCCAGTCGTTTGAACGGAACCAAGGAGACCCGCGGGATCCCCTCTCCCGTGCGGGAGAGGGGTAGGGGTGAGGGTCCAGGTGGTTCAGCAAGCTCGCTGAACCGTCCCGCTGCCAGCACGACGCTCGACGCGTAATCCTGAAGGGTCCGGGACCCTCACCCCTGCCCCTCTCCCGCACGGGAGAGGGGTTCCCCGCGCCACGCCCGGGAACCGTCGTATGCCAGCATAAGTATCTGCAATGTATGTTTTTTTGCGTTGTGTGAATCCACAAGCCCCCGCGGGGGAGGGTTGATGCGCGGCGTCCGGCAGTCGCCAGCGTACGATCGCTCTCGCGAGCCACGTCGACTCACGGCCCTACATGCCTTAGAGGAAACTAATGATAAAAACCGGAACAGTGAGAGAAAATCGCTGCAAACCGGTCTCTCTGGAGAGAATCATCCTCCTCGTATTCGTTCTTTAAAAAGATCATTCGTTTGACGCATAGAATTCAACGCGGCAATCTCGCTCGGGTTGAGCGCGCGTCCCGGTTCGGTCCGCACCGTGGATAGGCGGCTGTGTCAGCAGGGATCCGAACAATGTTAACGTCATTGGCTGCTCTTGCCCGAGAGTTCGCCCGCTTTGCTCTCATGGCCGGCCTCCTGGCCGCCGCGCCGGCCTCGGCGGGTCCGACCCTTGATGCGATCAAGCAGCGCGGAGTGATCAAGGTCGGCGTCGGCACCTCTGCGGGTTTCTTCGCGCCGGACAGCAACGGGCGCTGGCAAGGCTTCTTCGTCGATTTCGGCCGGGCGCTCGCCGTGACGGTGTTCGGCGATCCGGACAAGGTGAGCTTCACCTCGTCCTCGCCGCAGCAGCGCCTGCCGGCTCTCCAGGCGGGCGAGTTCGACATCCTGCTCTCGGGCGTGACGCAGACCGCGACGCGCGCCTTCAAGCTCGGCTTCCACTTCGGGCCGGTCGTCTTCTACGACGGCCAGGGCCTGCTGGTGAAGAAGTCCCTCGGCGTCACCAAGGCCGCCGACCTCGACGGCGCCACCATCGGCATCCAGAGCGGCACGACCGGCGAACTCAACATCGCCGACTTCTTCCGCAAGCAGAAGAAGACATTCAAGCCGGTGGTGATCGAGGAGACGAAGGAGTTCTTGAACGCGCTGGAATCGGGCCGGGTCGACGCGCTCACGCAGGATGCCTCCGACCTCGGCCAGAGCCGACTCCGGCTCGGCAAGCCCGACGACTACGTGCTGCTGCCCGAGCGGCTGTCCAAGGAGCCGCTGGCCCCCGCGATCCGCTCCGGCGACGACCGCTGGCTCGAAATCGTCAACTGGACGGTCTACGCCACCATCCAGGCCGAAGAACTCGGGATCACCCAAGCCAACGTCGATGAGTTCCTGAAGAGCGACGACCCCGGCATCAAGCGCTTCCTCGGCGTCGACCGCTCGTTCGGCGAGGCGCTCGATCTCGATCCGAAGTTCGCCTACACGATCATCAAGACCGTCGGGAACTACGGCGAGATCTTCGAGCGCAACATCGGCAAGAAGAGCAAGTTCGGCTTCGAGCGGGGCGCCAATCAGCCTTGGACCCAGGGCGGCCTGCTCTACTCGCCACCCTTCCGGTGAGCCGCATCCGCCTCCCGACGATGGCTCCGACGCTTCTGCCGTCGTGTCTGCCGGGCCCGACAGGGTCCGGCTTCGTCCGCGTCCTCACCGCGTGGTGGGGCGAGAAACCCCTGCTTCAGCTCGGCCTTTTCCTCGGGGTCGGTCTCGTCTTCGCGCTGCTCGGCACCAACCTCGTCCGCAACATGCACATGGTCGGGCTCACCCCCGGCTTCGCGTTCCTCAACCACGCCGCCAATTTCGAGATCGGCGAGGGCGTGATCGCCTATTCGGCGGGGGACAGCTACCTGCGCGCCATCACGGTCGGGCTGCTCAACACCATTCGGGTCGCGTCCGCCGGCTGCGTCCTCGCCACCGTTCTCGGCGTGGCGTTGGGGGTCGGACGCTTGTCCTCCAACCCGCTGCTCTCGGGGCTGATCCAGGCCTATGTCGAGATCGTCCGCAACACGCCCCTGCTCCTGCAGATCTTCTTCTGGAATGCCCTGCTCCACACGCTGCCGGGGCCGCGCCAGGCGCTCGCGCCGCTCCCGGGCGTCCTGCTCACGAACCGGGGCATCTTCCTGCCCGCGCCGACCGGCGAGCCCGCCACCCTCGCGACGGTCGGCGGAGCCGTCCTGCTGGCCGCGGCGGCCGCGCTCGCCCTCCGCTATCGGAGCCGGCGGGGCGCCCGCACCCCTGCCGCGGCAGGAGCGGCCTTGTTCGTCGCTGCGGCGGCCGCACCACTGCTCGCCGCGGCGGTGACCGGCCATGTCCCCGTCCTGGACGTTCCCCGCCTCGCCGGCTTCAACATCCGGGGCGGCCTGTTGCTGTCGCCGGAATTCATGGCCCTGCTCGCGGCCCTCGCGGTCAATGCATCCGCCAGCATCGCCGAGACCGTTCGCGGCGGCATCCTGTCGGTGCCTGCCGGGCAATGGGAGGCCGGGCGCTCGCTCGGCCTGTCCTGGGCACGGATCATGCGGCTCATCGTGCTGCCCCAGGCGCTGCGCGTCATCATCCCGGTGATGACGTCGAGCTACCTGAGCCTGACCAAGAATTCGAGCCTCGCCGTGGCGATCGGCTTCCCGGATCTCGTCAACATCCTGAACACCACCGCCAACACCACCGGCCAGGCGCTGGAGGCCATCCTCCTGATGAGCGTCGTTTACCTGTCCTTGAGCCTCGCGGTCTCGACCCTGATGAACGCCTACAACCGGCGCTGGGTGCTGCGGGAGCGGAGCGGGTCGTGAGGCCGGGCCTGATCGGGATGATCGCACCGGCGGGGTCACGCCGGCGGCGCCTGTGGACGGGGCTGATGGGCTCGCGCCTGAACGCCGCCATCACCCTCGCGGTCGCGGGCCTCGCCCTGCTGGTGGTGCCGCCGCTGACCCGCTGGGCGGTGCTCGATGCGGTCTGGAGCGGCGACGCGGCGGCGTGTGCGGCCGCCCGCGGCGCCTGCTGGGCGTTCATCGGAGAGAAGCTCCGGTTCATCGCCTTCGGCTTCTACCCTCCGCACCTGCAATGGCGGGCCGGGCTGGCCCTGGCCCTGATGGTCGCGCTCGTCGCCGTCACGGCATGGCCGCGCAGTTGGGGCCGTCCGCTGCTCCTGGCCTGGGGCGTCGCCATCCCGTCCGTCCTGATGCTCCTGCTCGGCTGGCCGGGCGCCGAGTGGGTGCCCACCGAGCGCTGGGGTGGGCTGCCGGTGACGGTGCTCCTGTCCGTCGGCGCCTTCGCCGGTGCCTTCCCGCTCGCGGTGGTGCTGGCGCTCGGCCGCCGCTCGCGTCTCGGCGGCGTGAGGCTCCTGTGCGTCGCCTACATCGAGGTCGTGCGCGGCGTGCCCTTCATCGCCGTGCTCTACGCGGCGACGCTGCTGTTCCCGCTCATGCTCCCGGCGGGCTCCACCGTCGACAAGTTCCTGCGCGCGGAGGCCGGCCTGACGCTGTTCGTCGCCGCCTACCTCGCCGAGGTGCTGCGCGGCGGCCTTCAGGCCGTGCCGAGCGGGCAGTACGAGGCTGCACGCTCCCTCGGGCTCTCCTACGCGCGGATGATGCACCTCGTCGTCGTGCCGCAGGCTCTGCGCGCCGTGCTGCCCTCCCTCGTCAATCTCGGGATCAGCGTCTTCCAGGACACGACGCTCGTTATCGTCATCGGCATGTTCGATGTCCTGAACGCTGCCCGCGCCGCGGCGAACGACCCGAACTGGCTCGGCTTCTACACCGAGGCTTACGTGTTTGCCGCCTTCGTCTACTTCGTCGCCTGCTTCTGCGCCTCGCGCTACAGCCTGTGGCTCGAGCGGCGCCTCGATGCGGGCCGCCGATCCGGGCCCGGGTGAGACGGGATCGGCTTCGATCGAGCGGATCCCGTATCAGTTCGTCACCGGCTTCGCCGTCCCTTGCGAATGAACGAGCGTTCTGATTTGCGGCGAAGACATTCAATACTTCTGTGCCGGCACTTCAAGACTGGCGCGGGATCCCCTCTCCCGTGTGGGAGAGGGGTAGGGGTGAGGGTGGCTCGGGTTCAGGATGACTCTGAACCGTCGAGCTGCCAGCGGCACGGTTCCGCCTTCTTGCTGAAGCGTCCGTCCCTCACCCCTGCCCCTCTCCCACTCGGGAGAGGGGTTCCCCGATCCATGACCTCCGAAACCGGGTGCGTCAAATCTCGCAGAAACGACAATGCCTTGCGAGAGCGTTACATTTAATCACCCAATCCGTACCGCTCCATCTTGGCGTAGAGCAATTGCCGCTGGATCCCGAGCCGCTTGGCGGCCTGGGCGCGGTTGCCGCCGGTCTCGGCGAGCGCCCGGCGGATCATCGCGGTCTCGAGCCGCGCCACCGCGCCGGGGAGATCGCCCTCCAGCCAGTCCGGCGGGCCCGCCTCCGCCTCCCCGAGCGCGAGGTCGGCGCTGTCGAGGACCTCGCCGCGTCCCAGCACGGCGGCCCGCTCGATCAGGTTGCGCAATTCCCGCACGTTGCCCGGCCAGGGATGGGCCAGCAGGCGGGAGGCCGCGGCGGCGGTCAGGCGCTTCGCCGGCCGGCCGTCGCGGGCGGCGAGCGCCAGGAAGTGCTCGGCGAGGGGCAGGATGTCGGCGAGGCGCTCGCGCAGGGGCGGCAGCGCGATCGGCACCACTGCGAGCCGGTAGTAGAGATCCTGCCGGAAGCGGCCCTCCGCCACCAGGGCGGGCAGGTCGCGGTGGGTCGCCGCCACGATCCGCACCGCCACGGGGGCCGGCCGCCCGCCCACCGGCGTCACCGTCTTGTCCTGCAGCACCCGCAGGATCTTGGCCTGCATGGGCGCGGGCATGTCGCCGATCTCGTCGAGGAACAGCGTGCCGCCCTCCGCCTCCCGGAAGGCGCCGCGCCGGTCGCTCCCCGCCCCCGTGAAGGCGCCCTTCACGTGGCCGAACAGCTCGCTCTCCAGGAGGTCGGGGGGAATCGCCGCGCAGTTCACCGGCACGAAGGGCCCGGCCCGGTGGCGGCCGAAATCGTGCAGGGCGCGGGCCACCACCTCCTTGCCGGTGCCGGTCTCGCCCTGGAGCAGCACGGTGGCGTCGCTGTCGGCCGCGAGCCCCACCGCCTTCTGCACCCGGCGCATCCCCTCGCTCGACCCGACGAGGCCGGAGGCCGGGCCGGGCGGCGCGCCGGAGACCGGTGCCTCCCGCGGCAGCATCCGGTCGAGGAGCGCCCGCAGGTCCTCGCGCCCGACCGGTTTGGTCAGGTGGTCATGGGCGCCGAGCCGCATCGCCTCGATGGTGTTCTCCGGGCTCGCATAGGCGGTGAGGATCGCCACCGCCGGCGCCCCCGGCCGCTCGCGGATGCGCCGCAGCAGCGCCATCCCGTCGAGGTCGCCCGGCATGCGCAGGTCGAGGAGCACGGCCGCGATGTCCGGCGCCGCCGCGAGCCGCGCCAGGGCCTCCCGGCCGGTGGCGGCGAGGAGGGGGGCATGGCCGAGATCGCCCAGGGTCTCGGCGAGACCCTCGCGCAGCGCCGCCTCGTCGTCGACGATCAGGATCGTGGCCATGGCGTCAGGGTCCGGGGATATCGATCTCGAAGGTGGCACCGGATTCCCCGGGGACCAGCCGCGCCGCGCCGCCATGGGCGCCGGCGGTCTCGCGCACGATGGCGAGGCCCAGCCCAGTCCCGTCCGGGCGGCCCGTCGCGAAGGGCTCGAACAGGCGCTCGCGCATCGCCGCGGGGACGCCCGGCCCGGAATCCGCGACCCGCACGACGACCCGCCCCCCGGCCACCGCGCCCGAGAGGCGGATCGTGCCGCCCTCCGGGCTGTGCTGGATGGCGTTGAGGAGGAGGTTCTCGACCGCGCGGCGCAGCCGGGCCGCGTCGAGGGAGGGCCGGGCCGCCTCCGGGGCCTCGACCGCGATGGCGAGGCCGCGGGAGGCGGCCTGCTCCTCGTGCAGGCGCGCGCAGTCCCGCAGGAGATCCGCGAGATCGGTCGGCGCCCGGTCGAGGGGGCGCGCCTGGGTGAGGCCGAGGAGGTCGCGCAGCAGCCCGTCCATGCGGGCGACCTGCTCCAGCACCAGCGCGAGGGCCGCGCGGGGGCGGGCCGGATCCGGGCTCGCCAGCGCGTTCTCGGCCTTGAGCCGGATCGCCGCCAGCGGGTTGCGGATCTCGTGGGCGACGCCGGCCGCCAGCCGGCCCACTGCGGCCAGCCGCTCGGCCTCGCCCGCCCGGGCGCGGGCGGCGGCGAGCCGCCCCGCGCTCGCGTTCAGCGCCTCGACCAGCCGGTCGAGCTCGCGCAGGCCGGTCGGCTGCAGGAGCGCCAGGTCGGCGCCATCCCCCTGCCCGGCGAGCTGGGCCTCCAGCCGGCCGATGCGCCGCGACAGGGCGAGGATCAGCCCGCCGAGGAGGAGCGCCGAGCCCAGCACCGTCGCCGCCAGGAACCCGAACCCGGCGAGGAGCTGCGCGTAGGCCGGCCCCTGGTCGGTGCGCACCCGGGTCATCGCCCAGGCGGTGGCGCCGACCAGGGGGCCGCGCAGGGGGCAGGCCTGGAGCACGAGGGTCTGGGTGCGGGCGACGCGGCGCAGGGCGATCGGCCGGTCGGCGGCGAGCGCGTCCGCGTTCACGCGCCGGATGGTGTCGCGCTCGGCCTCCGGCAGGTCGGTCTTCGGGCCCGTGCCCTCGTAGGTCGGGTAGGCGTAGGCGGCCGCGCCGCCGTCGGTGGTCCAGAGCCCGCCCTCGATCCCGGGCGCGTGGGCCAGGGCGGCGGCGGCGACGCCCGAGAGGTCCGCGCGCAGGCGGTCGTCGACCTCCCGCACGGTGCCGGTCCAGCCCGCGACGAAGAAGGCGTAGCGGTCCGCGATCTCGCGGCAGGCCCGCGCGGTGTCGATCTCGGCCCGCCCGACCTGCACGGCGGCGGACTGGTCGTAGAATTCCGCCAGCAGGTAGGCGGTGGCCGCCGCGGAGGCGAGGAGCAGGAGCCAGAGCGCGAGGAGGCGGCTGCGGAGGGAGGCGAAGGGCATGCGGGGAAGGAGGGCGCTGCGGGCCGTGACGTCAAGCCGGGCGCGCGTCGGCCCCGTCTCACACCGACAGATAGGCCTCCCGCACCGCCCCGTCGGCCTCCAGGGCCGCCATCGGACCCTCGAAGCGGACCGCGCCCTTCTCGATCACGTAGGCGCGGTCGCAGACCGCCGCGGCGAAGCCGAGATTCTGCTCGCAGAGCAGCACCGCCAGACCCTCCCGCTTCATGCGCAGCACCGCCTCGGCCATCTGCTCGACGATGACGGGGGCCAGCCCCTCGGAGGGCTCGTCGAGGAGCATCGCGCGCGGGTTGCCCATCAGCGTCCGGGCGATGGTGAGCATCTGCTGCTCGCCCCCCGACATGGCCGAGGCCCGCCGGCCGCGCATCTCGGCGAGGTTGGGGAAGATCGAAAAGAGCCGGTCCGGCTCCCAGGCGGGCCGCCCGTCGAGGGGCGCCTTGCGCCCGACCTCCAGGTTCTCCGCCACCGTGAGGTCGGTGAAGATGCGCCGCTCCTCCGGCACGTAGCCGAGGCCGAGCCGGGCGATCCGGAAGGGCGCCCAGCCGGTCACCGTCCGACCCGCAACGACGACCCGGCCGTCGGTCGGCGCCAGCAGCCCCATGATGGCCTGGAGCGTGGTCGACTTGCCCGCGCCGTTCCGGCCCATCAGGGCCGCCACCTCCCCGGCGCGCAGGCTGAGGGTCACGCCGAACAGCACCTCCGCCCGGCCGTAGGCGGCCCGCAGCCCCACGACGTCGAGGAGCGGCTCCATCAGGCGGTCGCCCGGCGGCGGGCGCGCAGGGCCGCGGCCACGCCGGCCTCGCCGAGATAGGCCTGCCGCACCCGCGGGTCGGCCCGCACCGCGTCGGGCGCGCCCTCGGCGATGATCGTCCCGCGCACCAGCACCAGCACCCGGTCGGCGTGGCCGAACACCGCCTCCATGTCGTGCTCGGTGTACAGGATCCCGATCCCCTGGCTGCGGGCAACCCGGGCGGTGAGCGCCATCAGCCCGCCGCGCTCGGCGGGCGCCATGCCGGCGGTGGGCTCGTCCATCAGCAGCAGCTTCGGGCGGGAGGCGAGCGCCACCGCGAGCTCCACCCGCTTCACGTCGCCGTAGGCGAGTTCGGCCACCGGCCGGTCCGCCTCCGCGGCGAGCCCGACCTCGGCGAGGAGGCCCAGCGCTTCGTCCCGGTAGAGGCGGCGCGCGTCGGCGAAGAGCGCGCGGCTGCGGCCGCGATGGGACACGAGCGCCATCTGGACATTCTCGGCAACGCTCATCGACACGAAGGTCTGGGCGACCTGGAAGGTGCGCCCGATCCCGGCGCGCCAGGCGGCGCGGGCGGGCAGGCCGGTGATCGGCCGCCCCGCCAGGGTCACGCGGCCGGAATCGGGCTTCAGCTGCCCGCCCACCATGTTGAAGGTGGTGGACTTGCCCGCCCCGTTGGGACCGATCATCGCCAGCATCTCGCCGGCCGCGAGCGCGAAGGACACGTCCTGCGCGGCGGCGACGCCGCCGAAGCGCTTGGTCAGGCGGTCGACGACGAGGAGCGTCACGCCCGTGCCTCCGCTTGCGACCGGCGGGAGCGGGGCGACAGGAGGTCGGCGGCGCCCGCCAGCCCGCGCGGGAACAGCAGCACCGTCGCGATGATCGCGAGCCCGAGCAGCAGCCGCCAAGAGGTGGTGAGCGGCATCACCGCGTCCTTGAGGACGTGCAGGAAGGCGGCGCCCAGGAGGGGGCCCATCAGGGTGCGGATGCCGCCGATCAGGACCATGACCAGGAGATCGATCGAGGTCGGGATGGCGGCGAGCGTCGGGTCGATCGAGCCCTTCTGGAAGGCGTAGAGGCCGCCCGCCAGCCCCGCCGCGGCGCCCGCCAGCGTGAAGGCGAGCCAGCGGTGCGTGCGCACGTCGAGGCCGATCGCCTCCGCGCGGGTGGCGGAATCGCGGGCGGCGCGCAAGGTGTAGCCGAAGGGCGCGAAGACGATCCGGCGCAGCACCAGGATCGCCGCGAGGGTCACCGCCGCCACGAGGTAGAAGCCGCCGATGCGCCCGGCCGCCCAGGGCGCGGGCCAGACGCCGACGAGGCCGTTGTCGCCCCCCGTCACCTCCCCCCACTGGACGCCGACCGCGTAGAGGATCTGCGCGAAGGCGAGCGTCAGCATGGCGAGGTAGATGCCCGACAGCCGCACGACGAAGAGGCCGAACAGGGCGGCCCCGGCCGCCGCCGCGAGGGGTGCGGCGAGGAGCGCGAGTTCCATCGGCGCCTTGAGCGGCCCGGTGACGAGGAGGCCCGCCGCGTAGGCGCCGAGGCCGAAATAGGCGGCGTGCCCGAAGGAGACGAGGCCGCCCACTCCGACCAGGACCTGCAGCGAGAAGGCGGCGAGGGCGAAGATCAGGATCTCCGTCGCGACCCTGACCGCGGAGGCGTCGGCCACGAGGGGAAGAGCCAGCAGGGCCGCGACGGCGAGGGCGGTGAGCGCCGCCTCGGCGGGGCGCAGGCGGCGCAGGGACAGGATGCCCTCGGGCGGGCGGCCCGCGGCGGCGCTCTCCGGGCGCCCGAGCAGGCCCCAGGGCTTGACCACCAGCACCACCGCCATCAGGGCGAAGACCAGGACCAGCGTCGCCCTCGGCAGGATCAGGATGCCGAAGGCCTGGAGCTCGCCGATCAGCAGGGCGGCGAGGAAGGCGCCCGGCACCGAGCCCATGCCGCCGATCACCGTGACCACGAAGGCGTCCGTGATGACGCCGAGATCCATGTGGGCATTCGCCGGCACGCGCGGGATCTGGAGCGCGCCGCCGAGGCCGGCGAGCGCCGCCCCGAGGAACAGCGTGAGGGTGAAGAGCCGCGCCTGGTTCACCCCGAGCGCGCCGACCATGTCGCGGTCCTGGGTGGCGGCCCGGATCAGGATGCCGAAGCGGGTGCGGTGCATGAGCAGCCAGAGCCCCGCCAGCACCAGCGGCCCGATGCCGATCAGCACGAGGTCGTAGGCGGGGAAGCGCTGGCCGAGGATGGCGACGCCGTGGCGCAGGGACGGCGCGCGCGGCCCCGCGAGGTCGAGCGGCCCCCAGATCGCCAGCACGAGATCCTCGACGATCAGCACCACTCCGAAGGTGGCCAGCAGCTGGAAGAGGTCCGGCAGCCGGTAGAGCCGGCGCAGCAGCAGCATCTCGACGGCGACGCCGATCAGCCCGACGAGCAGGGCCGAGAGGACGACGCCGAGGAAGAAGGCGGCCGGTGACGCGCTGAGGTCGAGGAGGCGCGGGACCAGGGAGACCGCGATGTAGGCCCCGAGCATGGTGAAGGAGCCATGCGCGAAGTTCACGATGCGGGTGACGCCGAAGACGAGGGTCAGGCCGGAGGCGACCACGAACAGCGACGCGGCGCCGGCGAGGCCGGACAGGGCTTGCAGGACGAGGAAGGAGGGGTCCATGCGCTCTCGCCGATGTCTCCGTGGTCACCCGGTTTCCGGGGGCGGTTCCGCTGCTCCATCCCCTAGGATGCCTGGCGCTTCCCCCTCTCCCGGGTGGGAGAGGGGTTAGGGGTGAGGGTGGCTCGGTCTCAGCAATAAGACGCAACCGGGCCGCTCGCAGCGCGACGGTTCAGACATCTTGCTGAAGCGTCCGTCCCTCACCCCTACCCCTCTCCCACTCGGGAGAGGGGATCCCGCGCCTCATGCGGGGCATCCGTGAGAACAGCACGGACGCCAAATTGGACCGGTGTCGCGCGCGGCGTCACGCCTTCCGGGCCGCCCTCACCTCCGCCTCGGGCACCATGTAGTCGGCGCCGTCCGCGTAGCGCACGTTGCGCATCGTGCCCCGGCGCCCGTCGAGGGCCGTCTCGCCGATCCAGGTGCCGAGCGTCGACTGATGGTCGAGGGCGCGCATGGTGACCGGGCCCACGACCGTCTGCGCGGTCAGCCCTTCCAGGGCGGCGACCATCGCCTCGGTCTCGACGGACCTCGCCGCCTCCAGGAGGTCGCGGATCACCTGGACCACGACGGTGCCGAGGAGCGAACCCTGCCGCGGCGTGTCGTTGAACCGCGCCCGGTAGGCGGCCACGAAGTCCCTGTGGCCGGGCGTCGCGATCGTCTCCCAGGGATAGCCGGTGGTGATCCAGCCCTCGGGCGTCTCGTCGCCCAGCGGGATCAGGTATTCGGGCTCGCCGGTGAGCAGGCTCGCGACCGTGCGGCCCTCGAAGAGCCCGCGGGTGTTGCCCTCGCGCACGAAGGCCGTGAGGTCGGCCGCGAACAGCACGTTGAACAGCCCCTCGGCCCTGGCCTGGGCCAGCGCCCCCACGGTCGATCCGGCGTCGATCCTGCCGAGCGCCGGGTATTGCTCGGCCACCACCTCGAAGCCCGGCACCGCGGCGCCCATCAGGCGCTTGAAGCTCGCCGCCGCCGCCTGGCCGTACTCGTAGTTCGGCGCCACGATCGCCCAGCGCCGGATGCCGCGGGCCTTCACGGCCTCGACCAGCATCCGGGTCTGCATCGAGGTGCTGGGCCGGACCCGGAAGGTGTAGCGGTTGCCCGAACCCAGCGTCAGCGCGTCGGTGAGCGGCTCGGTGGCCAGGAACATCACCTTGCGCTGGTTGGCGAGATCCGCCACCGCGAGGCCCACGTTCGACAGGAAGGTCCCGCACAGGAAGGCGACGTTCTCGCGGGTGAGGAGTTCCTCGGCCACGCGCACCGCGTCGCCCGGTGTCGCGCCGTCGTCCCGGAACACGAACTCGATCGGCCGTCCGCCCAGCGCCTTGATGCCGCCGGCGGCGTTGATCGCGTCCTGCGCGAGCTGCATCGCGTTTCGATAGGGACCCGCGAAGGCGGCCATGCGCCCGTAGGAATTGAGTTCGCCGATCCGGATCGGCCCGTCGGCGGCCCTCGCGGCCTTCAGCCCGAAGGGTGCCGCCGCGACCCCGAAGGGTGTCGCCGCGACCCCGCCGATCACCGCGCGGCGGGAGAGGGGAGCCAAGCGCATGACACGAATCTCCGGCATCGACGATGTCGACCCGAGTATCGGGCGTCCGCTCGCGTGTCAGCCCCTCGCCCGCACACGAACGCATGGGGCTGGGGCACCGGTGGGGACGGACCGGCCGCGATGGCGGGCGGAGGCGAGGCCGCCGCCGAGGGAATCGAAAGCCCGTGCTGTTCGCTTTTCCCCGCTTGCCTTCGTTTTCATGCTCGCCTAGGTTCGTTTGGCGCGATAAGCGAACGGACCCGAGAGTCCGAACCGGGGAGACGTCCTGTGAGTCTGCGGCGGGAGCAACCCGGCCTCTACGACCTTGCCGTCATCGGCGGCGGCATCAACGGCTGCGGCATCGCCCGCGACGCGGCGGGGCGGGGTGCGTCCGTCGTGCTGTTCGAGCAGAACGACCTCGCCAGCGGCACCTCCTCGGCCTCGACCAAGCTGATCCACGGCGGCCTGCGCTACCTGGAGCACCACGAGTTCCGCCTCGTGCGCGAGGCCCTGATGGAGCGCGAAGTGCTCTGGGCCAGCGCGCCCCACATCGTCTGGCCGCTGCGCTTCGTGCTCCCGCACCTGAAGGGCCTGCGCCCGGCCTGGCTGCTGCGGCTCGGCCTGTTCCTCTACGACACCCTCGGCGGCCGCAAGCTCCTGCCCGGCACGCGCAGCCTCGACCTCGCCCGCGACGAGGCCGGCGCGCCCCTGAAGGAGGGGTTCCGCCGGGCCTTCGAGTATTCGGATTGCTGGGTGGAGGATTCGCGCCTCGTGGCCCTCAATGCCCGCGACGCCGCCGCCCGCGGGGCCGCGATCCGCACCCGCACCCGGGTCGTTGCCGCCACGCGGCTCTCCGATCGTTGGCAGGTCGCGGTGGAAGCCGGCGGGCGGCGCGAGACGGTCGAGGCGCGGGTCCTCGTCAACGCGGCCGGGCCCTGGGTGGCGGAGGTGCTCACCGGCGTGGTGCGGGCGAACGCGGCGGCGGGCGTGCGCCTCGTCCAGGGCAGCCACATCGTGGTGCCGCGGATCTTCCGGCACGACCGCGCCTACATCTTCCAGAATCCGGACGGACGGATCATCTTCGCGATTCCCTACGAGCGGGACTTCACGCTGATCGGCACCACCGACCGCGACTACCGGGCCGATCCCGCCGCCGTGGCGGCGAGCGAGGAGGAGATCGCCTATCTGTGCGCCGCGGCGAGCGAGTATTTCCGCGAGCCGGTGCGGCGCGAGGACGTGGTCTGGACCTATTCGGGCGTGCGCCCGCTCTACGACGACGGCGCCTCGAAGGCCCAGGAAGCGACGCGGGACTACGTGCTGATCCTCGACGCGGGCGAGGGGCGGGCGCCCCTGCTCTCCGTCTTCGGCGGCAAGATCACCACCTACCGGCGCCTCGCCGAATCCGCCCTCGCGCGCCTGCGCGACCACCTGCCGGCCGCCCGCGCCCCCACCTGGACGCGCGACGCGCGGCTCCCCGGCGGCGATTTCCCGGCGACGGGCTACGATTCCCTGGTCGCGGCCATTCGGCACGAATTCCCCTTCCTGGCCCAGGCCCATGCCGCCCGGCTGGTGCGGGCCTACGGGACCGACGCGCGCACGATCCTGGCGGGGGCCCGGAGCCTCGCCGATCTCGGCCGGGTCTTCGGGGCCGACCTCACCGAGCGCGAGGTGCGCCACCTGATGCGCCACGAATGGGCGACGCGGGCCGAGGACGTGCTCTGGCGGCGCACCAAGCTCGGCCTGCGCCTGTCGCAGGCCGAGGCCGCCGCCCTCGACGCGTTCATGCGCCAGGACGCCCCCGCGTCCTCGGCCGCCTGAGGGAGAGCGCCATGAGCCTCGTGCTGGAGCGCGTCACCAAGCGGGTCGGGGCGGAGACCCACATCCGCGACGTCAGCCTGACCCTGGAGAAGGGCTCGCTCAACGTGCTGCTCGGCCGGACGCTGGCGGGCAAGACCTCGCTGATGCGCCTGATGGCCGGCCTCGACGCCCCGAGCGAGGGCCGCGTGCTGGCCGAGGGCCGGGACGTCACCGGCTGGCCGGTCCAGCGCCGCGACGTGGCGATGGTCTACCAGCAGTTCATCAACTACCCGTCGCTGACCGTTTACGAGAACATCGCCTCGCCCCTGCGCGTGGCGCGCCTGCCCAAGCCCGAGATCGACGCGCGGGTGCGCGAGGCGGCGCGGGTCCTGCGGCTCGACCCCTACCTGCAGCGGCGCCCCCTCGACCTCTCGGGCGGCCAGCAGCAGCGCACCGCCATCGCCCGGGCGCTGGTCAAGCGCGCCGACCTCGTGCTGATGGACGAGCCGCTCGCCAACCTCGACTACAAGCTGCGCGAGGAACTGCGCGAGGAACTGCCCCGGATCTTCGCGGCGACCGGCGCGATCTTCGTCTACGCCACCACCGAGCCGGCCGAGGCCCTGCTTCTCGGCGGCCGCACGGCGACGCTCCACCAGGGCCGGGTGACGCAGTTCGGCCCGACGCCGGATGTCTACCGCCGCCCGGACGACCTCGCCACCGCCCGGGTCTTCTCCGACCCGCCCCTGAACACGCTCGGCGCCACCAAGGCGGGCGGGCGGGTCGCGCTCGCGACCGGCGGGCAGGGCCGGGCGGCGGGCGTGCTCGCCACGGTCCCGGACGGGACCTACACGCTGGGCATCCGGGCCCACCATCTCAGCCTCGACCCGATCGGGCCCGACGCGATCACGCTGCCGGCCACCGTCGAGGTGGCGGAGATCACCGGTTCGGAGAGCTTCGTGCACGCGACGGCGGGCGGGCATCGCTTCGTGGCGCAGATGCCCGGCGTGCGCCGGATCGAGCCCGGAACGCCGGTGAGTCTCCACCTCGACCCGCGCCACCTCCTGCTGTTCGACGAGGCCGGGCGCCGCGCCGCCGCCCCGGCCGCGCAGGCAGCGGCCTGAGGAGGCGCCGTCCATGGCCCGCATCACCCTCGACCACCTCGCCCACGCCTACCGGCCGAACCCGGCCGGGCCGCAGGATTACGCGCTCAAGGAGATCGACCACGTCTGGCGCCAGGGCGGCGCCACCGCGCTGCTCGGCCCCTCGGGCTGCGGCAAGACCACGCTCCTCAACATCATCTCGGGCCTGGTGGTGCCGACCCGCGGGCGCATCCTGTTCGACGACCGCGACGTCACCACCCTGCCGACCGAGGCGCGCAACATCGCCCAGGTGTTCCAGTTCCCGGTGGTCTACGACACCATGACGGTGCGGGAGAACCTCGCTTTCCCGTTGAAGAACCGGCGCGTGCCCGCGGCGGCGATCCGCACCCGCGTCGAGGAGATCGCCCGCCTCCTCGACCTCACGCGCCTCCTCGACCGCAAGGCGCAGAACCTGACGCCGGACCTGAAGCAGAAGATCTCGCTGGGGCGCGGCTTGGTGCGGCCGGACGTGGCGGCCATCCTGTTCGACGAACCCCTGACGGTCATCGACCCGCACCTGAAGTGGCAGCTGCGCTCGACCCTCAAGGAGCTGCACCGCGCGCTCGACCTGACGATGATCTACGTCACCCACGACCAGACCGAGGCGCTGACCTTCGCCGACACGGTGGTGGTGATGCATGACGGCGCGGTGGTGCAGGCGGGCACGCCCGAGGAGCTGTTCGAGCGCCCGGCCCACACCTTCGTCGGCCACTTCATCGGCTCGCCGGGCATGAACCTGCTGCCGGCCCGGGTGGAGGGCCGCACGGCAACGGTGGAGGGCCACGCGATCCCGCTGGCCCGGGCCTACCCGGCGCTGCCGCCGGGGCGGATCGAGCTCGGCGTGCGGCCGGAATTCGCCGAGGTGTCCGCCCGCGGCCCGGGCCTGCCGGTGCGGGTGACGCGGATCGACGACATCGGCCGGCTGCGCCTCGCCCGGGTGGAGCTGGCCGGCCGGCCGCTCGTGGCGACGATACGGGAGAGCGAGAGCCTCGACGGGGCCGAGGCGGCGCTCGTCCTCGATCCGCGGCGCGTGCACGTCTACGCGGACGGCGCGCTGGTCGACGGGGAGGCGGCGTGATGATCAGGCTCTCGATGCGGGGCCTGACAGCCACCACGCTCCACCCTCCCCCCTCGGCGGGGGAGGGTGACCCGCGGAGCGGGGCGGGAGAGGGGAACCACGCTTCCGGAGAGGTCGCGAGCTTCATGAAGAAAGCCAGACCCAGCAGCGTCGCGCCGGCCCCTCTCGGCGGGACTGCGTCCCGCTGCGCCTGCTCCGCAGGCCACCCTCCCCCGCAGAGGGGGGAGGGTTTCGGCGCTGCGATCCGTCTGCCGGTGCATCTCCGCGGAGCTCCCCGCCCATGACCAAGACCGTCAACCAGAAGGCGTGGCTCCTCGTCCTGCCGGTCTTCCTCGTGGTGGCCTTCTCGGCGGTGCTGCCGCTGATGACCGTGGTCAACTACTCGGTCCAGGACACGTTCGGGAACAACCAGTTCTTCTGGAACGGCCTCGGCTGGTTCCAGGAGCTGCTCGACCCCTCGACCCAGTTCGGCGAGCGCTTCTTCGACGCGCTCTGGCGCAACCTGCTGTTCTCCGCCCTGGTGCTGGCGATCGAGGTGCCGCTCGGCATCGCGGTGGCGCTCGCCATGCCCCGCGAGGGCCGCGGGGTCGCGTTCTGCCTCGTGCTCATGGCGCTGCCGCTGCTGATCCCCTGGAACGTGGTCGGCACGATCTGGCAGGTCTTCGCCCGCACCGACATCGGGCTCCTGGGCGCCGCCCTCAACCGGCTCGGCCTGTCCTACAACTACGTCGGCGACCCGCTCGCCGCCTGGGCGACGATCCTCACCATGGACGTCTGGCACTGGACGAGCCTCGTGGCGCTCCTGTGCTACGCCGGCCTCAAGTCGATCCCGGACGCCTATTACCAGGCGGCCCGCATCGACGGCGCCTCGCGCTTCGCGGTGTTCCGCACCATCCAGCTGCCGAAGATGCGCCGGGTGCTGCTGATCGCCGTGCTGCTGCGGTTCATGGACTCGTTCATGATCTACACCGAGCCCTTCGTGCTCACCGGCGGCGGGCCCGGCAACGCCACCACCTTCCTGTCGATCGACCTCGTCAAGCTGGCGCTCGGGCAGTTCGACCTCGGCCGCGCCGCCGCGATGTCGCTCGTCTACAACCTGATCATCCTCAGCGTCTGCTGGGTCTTCTACACGGTGATGACCCAGGCGGGCACGGCCCGGCCCGATGCGGCGAGCGAGGACGATCCGGCGGTGGCCGCGATCCCACCCGCCACCAGCATCGATCTCGACCGGAGGGCGGCATGATGCGCGGGCGCAACCTCGTGATGGGGCTCTATCTCGTCTTCCTCATGTTGCCGATCTACTGGCTCGTCAACATGAGTCTGAAGACCAACACCGAGATCACTGGGGCCATGACGCTCTGGCCGCGGGAGATCACGTTCGAGAACTATCACAAGATCTTCACGGATCCGAGCTGGTACGGCGGCTACCTGAACTCGCTGTCCTACGTGGCGATCAACACGGTGCTGTCGATCGGCCTGGCGCTCCCGGCCGCCTACGCCTTCTCGCGCTACAGCTTCCTCGGCGACAAGCACCTGTTCTTCTGGCTGCTGTCGAACCGGATGGCGCCGCCGGCGGTGTTCGCGCTGCCGTTCTTCAACCTCTACTCGGCGGTCGGACTGTTCGACACGCCCTGGGCGGTGGCGCTCGCCCATTGCCTGTTCAATGTTCCGCTCGCGGTCTGGATCCTGGAGGGCTTCATGTCCGGGGTGCCGCGGGAGATCGACGAGACGGCGGCGATCGACGGCTACGCCTTCCCGCGCTTCTTCGTTCGGATCTTCATGCCGCTGATCGCCTCCGGCATCGGGGTGGCGGCGTTCTTCTGCTTCATGTTCAGCTGGGTGGAACTGCTGCTGGCGCGGACCCTGACCTCGGTCGACGCCAAGCCGATCGCCGCCACCATGACCCGCACGGTCTCGGCGGCGGGCATGGATTGGGGGCTCCTCTCCGCCGCGGGCGTGCTCACCATCCTGCCGGGGGCGCTCGTGATCTGGTTCGTGCGCAACTACATCGCCAAGGGCTTCGCCCTCGGGCGGGTGTGAGGAGAGGCCGTGATGCCCGATCTCGCCTGGATGGCCTGGACCTGGCAGACCGCGACCTTCTTCGCGGTGATCGCGGGCCTCCTCCTCACGCTGACGCTGCTGGCGCTCCTGCGGCCCGAGACGCCGCGGGTCGGAGCCTTGCGCATCCCGACGACGCGGGGGGACCGCCTGTTCCTGACCCTCGTCGGCGCCGCCTTCATTCACCTCGCTTGGCTCGGTCTCGTCGGTCCGAGCCTCGAATGGGCGCTCGGCCTCTCGCTCCTGTACGGCGCGGCCCTGTTCCGCTTCGCCTGAGAGCCCTGCGCCACCACCACCCACCGACCACAAGATCGCAAGGGGAGGAGACCACGACCATGACACGCCACAGCCGCACCCTGCTGCTGACCGCCAGCACCCTCGTGCTCGCTTTCGCCGGCCCGGCCCTCGCCGGCCCGGACGAGGCCAAGCGCTGGGTCGACGAGTTCCAGCCCTCGACGCTCTCCAAGGAGGAGCAGCTCAAGGAGCTGCAATGGTTCGTCGACGCGGCCAAGCCCTATGCGGGCCAGGAGATCAACATCGTCTCCGAGACGCTCACCACCCACGAATACGAGGCCAAGACCCTCGCGAAGGCCTTCACCGAGATCACCGGCATCAAGATCCGCCACGACGTCATCCAGGAGGGTGACCTCGTCGAGAAGATCCAGACGCAGATGCAGTCCGGCAAGAACATCTACGACGGCTGGATCAACGATTCCGACTTCATCGGCACGCATCCCCGCTACAACCAGACCGTCAACCTGACCGACTGGATGAGCGGTGAGGCGAAGGACATCACCCTGCCGACCCTCGACGTCGACGACTTCATCGGCAAGTCGTTCGGCACCTGGATCGACGGCAAGCTGTTCCAGCTGCCCGACCAGCAATTCGCCAACCTGTACTGGTTCCGTTACGACTGGTTCCAGCGGCCCGACCTCAAGGAGAAGTTCAAGGCCAAGTACGGCTACGAGCTCGGCGTGCCGGTGAACTGGTCGGCCTACGAGGACATCGCCGAGTTCTTCACCAACGACGTGAAGGAGGTCGACGGCCAGCGGGTCTACGGCCATATGGATTACGGCAAGAAGGATCCGAGCCTGGGCTGGCGGTTCACCGACGCGTGGCTGTCGATGGCCGGCAACGGCGACAAGGGCATCCCCAACGGCAAGCCGGTCGACGAGTGGGGCATCCGCCTGGAGGGCTGCCGGCCGGTCGGATCCTCGATCGAGCGCGGCGGCGACACCAACGCGCCGGCCTCCGTCTACGCGGTGACCAAGTACGTCGAGTGGCTGAAGAAGTACGCGCCGCCGCAGGCCGCCGGCATGACCTTCTCCGAGTCCGGCCCGGTGCCGGCCCAGGGCAACGTCGCCCAGCAGATCTTCTGGTACACCGCGTTCACGGCCGACATGGTCAAGCCCGGTCTGCCGGTGGTGAACCAGGACGGTACGCCGAAGTGGCGCGTCGCCCCCTCGCCGCACGGCGCCTACTGGAAGGAGGGCATGAAGCTCGGCTACCAGGATGCCGGCTCGGTCACCCTCCTGAAATCGACTCCGGTCGAGCGCCGCAAGGCCGCCTGGCTCTACCTCCAGTTCATCAACTCCAAGACCGTCAGCCTGAAGAAGAGCCACGTCGGTCTCACCTTCACGCGCGAGAGCGACATCTGGGACAAGTCCTTCACCGAGCGGGCGCCGAAGCTCGGCGGCCTGATCGAGTTCTATCGCTCGCCGGCCCGGGTGCAGTGGACGCCGACCGGGGTGAACGTGCCGGACTATCCCAAGCTCGCCCAGCTCTGGTGGCAGAACATCGGTGACGCCTCCTCGGGCGCCAAGACCCCGCAGGCGGCGATGGACGCGCTGGCGGCCGCCCAGGACGACGTGATGTCCCGCCTGGAGCGCTCGAAGGTGCAGGGCGAGTGCGGCCCGAAGCTGAACCCCAAGACCTCGGCCGAGGAGTGGTACAAGAAGGCCGAGACGAACGGGACGATCGCGCCCCAGCGCAAGCTCGCCAACGAGAAGCCGAAGGGCGAGACGGTGGATTACGATACCCTGATCAAGAGCTGGCCGGCCTCGCCGCCGCGCCGGAGCTGACGGGCGCGCGGCGCGTCCGCTAGGATGCGCCGTACACACGACTCGTCCCGGTCCGTTCCCCTGCTCGGGTGAGGGACCGGGACCGGCCGCACACGAGGAAGCCGACCATGGCGACTTACACCGCCAAGGAAGCCGCCGAGCGTCTGCCCGAGCTCCTGGGCCGGGCAACCGCGGGTGAAGATGTCGTGATCGCTCAATCGGATGGTGACCGCGTTCGCCTCGTGCCGGATGAGCGGGATCCGATCGACGCCGGGCCGGTGACGCAGGCCGAGATCGAGTGGCTCAGGGCGAACAGGTTGGCGCTCGGCGAGCCTGTCGATTTCACGGCGCTGATCCGAGAGATGCGGGACGAGAGCCCTTGAGCCGGGTTTACCTCGACGCCAACCTCATCGTGCCCTTGTTCGTGGGAGAGGCGGAGAGCAGCCGCATCGAGGAATGGCTTCGCGGGTCTGCGGTCATTCCGGTGATCTCGGATCTGGTCGTTCTCGAATTCTCTGCCACTCTCTCGCGGCTTGTCCGGGAAGGACGCGCAACAACCGGGAAAGCACGGGCACTCACTCAACGCTTCGATCGCTGGCACGGGACGCGCGGCCGACCCCTCGCCGTCACCCGCCGAACCTTCGCGACCGCGCGCACCTTCGTCGAACAGGCCGCCCTCGGCGTGCGCGGGCCCGACGCTCTCCACCTCGCCCTGATCCAGGCGCACGGCCTGCCCTTGGCGACCTTCGACACCCGCCTCCGCGCCGCCGCGCAGAATCTCGGCCTCCCCCTGACCGAGCCCCCTCCCCTCTGAGCCCGCCGCCTCGCGGCCCGCTCCCAAGGTCCGCCCCCAAGGTCCGCTCCAAGGTCTGCCCCATGTCCTCGTTCATCCTCGCCATCGACCAGGGCACCACCTCCAGCCGCGCCCTGCTGTTCCGGCCCGACACCTCGGTGGCGGCCCTCGCCCAGGCCGAGTTCCCGCAGCACTTCCCGGCCTCGGGCTGGGTCGAGCACGAGCCGGACGACCTCTGGCGCACCACCCTCGACACCTGCCGCGCCGCCCTCACGCAGGCCGGCGCCGCGGCGCGGGACGTCGCCGCCATCGGCATCACCAACCAGCGCGAGACGACGCTGGTCTGGGACCGCCGCACCGGCGAGGCGGTGCACCGGGCGATCGTCTGGCAGGACCGGCGCACCGCGTCCCTGTGCACCCGCCTCAAGGAGGAGGGCCACGAGCCGCTCGTCACGGCGCGGACCGGGCTCATCCTCGACCCCTACTTCGCCGGCACCAAGATCGCCTGGATCCTCGACAACGTTCCGGGCGCCCGCGCCCGGGCGGAGGCGGGCGAACTCGCCTTCGGGACGGTCGATTCCTACCTGCTGTGGCGGCTCACCGGCGGGCGGCTGCACGTCACCGACGCCACCAACGCCTCGCGCACGCTGCTCTTCGATATCCACCGCGGCGCCTGGGACGACGATCTGCTCGCCCTGCTCGGCGTCCCCCGCGCGATGCTGCCGGAGGTGCGCGATTCCTCGGGCGATTTCGGCAGCACCGACCCGGACCTGTTCGGCGCGGCGATCCCGATCCGCGGCGTGGCCGGCGACCAGCAGGCGGCGACGGTGGGCCAGGCCTGTTTCCGGCCCGGCATGGTCAAGTCGACCTACGGCACCGGCTGCTTCGCGCTCCTCAACACCGGGACCCAGCCCGTCGCCTCGAAGAACAAGCTTCTCACCACCATCGCCTACCAGCTGAAGGGGCGGCGCACCTACGCGCTCGAAGGCTCGATCTTCGTGGCGGGCGCGGCGGTGCAGTGGCTGCGGGACGGTCTCGGCGTGATCGGCGCGGCCGCCGAGACCGGGGACCTCGCCGAGCGGGCGGACCCGGCCCAGGACGTCTACCTCGTGCCGGCCTTCGTGGGGCTGGGCGCGCCCTACTGGGAGCCGGATGTGCGCGGCGCCCTCTACGGGCTCACCCGCGGCACCGGCCCGGCGGAACTCGCCCGCGCGGCCCTGGAGAGCGTCTGCTACCAGACCGCCGACCTGCTCGCGGCGATGCGGGCCGACTGGCTGGATGGGGACGGGCGCGCGACGGTGCTGCGGGTCGACGGCGGCATGGTCGCCTCGGACTGGACCATGCAGCGCCTCGCCGACCTCCTCGCCGCCCCGGTGGACCGGCCGGCGGTGAAGGAGACGACGGCGCTCGGCGCCGCCTACCTCGCCGGCCTCGCGAGCGGGCTCTACCCGGAGCCCGAGCACTTCGCCGACCACTGGCGGCTGGAGCGGCGCTTCACGCCGTCGATGGACGGGCCGGTGCGGGAGCGCAAGCTCGCGGGCTGGCGCAAGGCCGTGGGCTGCCTGCTCGGCCGGACGGTGCCGCTGCCCTGAGCCGCAGCCCAAGGCCCGGCGCGGCGGGCCGCTACTCGTCGCGCGGCGCGAAGTCCAGCGCGGCGCCGTTCATGCAGAAGCGCAGCCCGGTCGGGGCCGGCCCGTCCTCGAAGACGTGGCCGAGATGGCCCTTGCAGCGCTGGCAATGCACCTCGGTGCGGGTCATGAAGAAGGAGCGGTCGGTCTGCGTCTCCACCGACCCTTCGATCGGCGCGAAGAAGCTCGGCCAGCCCGAGCCGGACTCGTACTTGGTCTCGCTCTCGAACAGCGGTTGGCCGCAGCCGGCGCACAGGAAGGTGCCGGCCCGCTTCTCCCGGTTGAGGGGGCTGGTGCCCGCGCGCTCGGTGCCGTGGCCGCGCAGGACCCGGTACTGCTCGGGCGTCAGGCGCGCGCGCCACTCCTCGTCGCTCAGGGCCGCCTCGTCCCGCACCTGATCGGACACACCCATCGGATCCCTCCCCGGCGCTCTCTCGTCATCCACGCCGGGAGATAGGACCCGTCCCCGTCGCGCGCGAGCGCGTCACGCGGGCGCGCCCACCGTGTCGGCCATGCGGGCGCGGCGGGTGCCGAGCGGGGCCTCGGGTCCCTCGGTGGTGTCGCGGACGGTCTGGTGCTCCATCTCGGCGTTGATCTCGCCGCCGAGGAGCACGATCGTCGCCGAGATCCAGATCCAGGTCATGAAGCCGACCGCGGCCCCGAGGGACCCGTACGTCTCGTTGTAATTGCCGAAATGGGCGACGTACCAGGAGAAGGCGATCGACGCGATGATCCAGAGCACGCCCGCGATCAGGCTGCCGGGCGTCACCCAGCGCCATTGCGGCCGGTCCCGGCTCGGGCCGAAGCGGTACAGGAGCGCCAGCGCGAGGAGCAGCACCAGCAGCAGGACCGGCCAGCGCAGCAGCGCGATGTACCAGGCCTTCGGGCTGATCGCGATGCCGAAGCGCCCGATCTCGTTCAGGATCACCGGCAGCACCACGATCCCGGTCAGGGACAGGATCACGAAGACCAGGCCGCAGAACGTGAAGGTCAGCGACTGCAGGTTCAGCTTGATGAAGCTGCGCTTCTCCTCCTCCTCGTACACGATGTTGAGGGCGTCGAAGATCGCCTTCACGCCCGCGTTCGCGCTCCACAGCGAGAGCAGGAGGCTGGTGAGGGTGGTGACGCCGAGCGTGGTGCCGCCCTTGGCGCTGATGCGCTTGACCTGCTCGCCGATGATGTCGAGGGCGCCCGAGGGCAGCACACCCTGGAGCAGCGAGAGGTGGTCGTTGATCGTGCCCGGGTCGGTGAACAGGCCGTAGAGCGAGACCAGCGCCGCGATGGCCGGGAAGATGGCGAGCAGCGTGTAGAAGGTCACGCCCGCCGCCACCGAGAGCACCCGGTCCTTCTGGAACTCGACGTAGGTCCGGTAGAGCACGTCCTTCCAGCCCTTGGCCGGGATCTCGGTCGGGCTCTCCGCGTGGCGGCCGCGCTCCGGCTCGCTGTCCGCCACCCACTGGGCGGGCCGCCCGGCATAGGATTTCGCCCCCTCGCCGAGGTGACGGGTCGGGTCGGGGGGCACCGGCACGTCCGGCGGCCGCCGGGCGGTGGCCAGGCGCACGAGGGCGACACCGAGAAAGATGGTCCACAGCGTCGAGGTCACGCGGCCGCTCGCGGCGGGACCGGGGTTCGGATTCGTCATCGGGCGACCGTTCAGGAGGGCGACGCGCCCGCGGGCGGGCGTTGCCCTCAGAACGTCAAGCCTGCGCGCCCTGTTCCTCGGGCGCGCCCGATCACCTTGCCTCGACGTCGGCCGGCCTCCGCTCCACTGCGCCGCACCTTTCGGTCACTTGAGCCGGCCGCTCCGGCGCGCGGCGACCTGGGCCAGGGCCGCCAGGTCCTTCGCCCCGTCGCCATGCGCGATGGCCTCGATCAGCCCGTCGCGCAGCACGCTCGCGAGGGGCATCGGCACCTGCGCGGCCTCGCCCGCGGCGAGCGCGAGGCGGACGTCCTTGGCGCCGAGCGCGAGACCGAAGCCCGGCGGCTCGTAGCGGCCCGCCGCGATCGAGGCGCCGTAGCCCTTGTAGACCGGCGCGGCGAAGATCGTGTTCGTCAGGAGATCGAGGAGGTCGGCGCCCGCGACCCCGTGCGCCTCCACGAACGCGGCGGCCTCGCCCATCATCGCCACGGCGTTGACCAGCATGACGTTGCCCGCGAGCTTCACGGCGTTGGCCCGCGCGGGCTCGGTGCCGAAGGGCCAGGTCTTCGCTCCCATCGCGTCGAGGAGGGGCTGCACCCGGGCCAGCGCCTCGGCGGGGCCGGCGGCCACGACGTTGAGCTTGCCCGCGGCCGCCACGTCCGGCCGCCCGAAGACCGGAGCCGAGACATACGCGACGCCCGCCCGTTCGTGCAGGGCCGCGAGGTCGCGGGCGAGCCCGACCGAGATCGTGCTCATCCCGACATGGACGGCGGGGCGCGCGCCCTGGTCGAGCACGCCGCCCTCGACGATCACGCTGCGGAGCGCCGCGTCGTCGGCCAGCATGGTGATGGCGGCATCGCCGCGGAACGCCTCCGCGGGCGAGGCCACCGGTTCGGCGCCCTCTCGGCCCAGGCTCTCGGCCGCCTCCGGCGAGCGGTTCCAGACCCGCACCCGGTGCCCGGCCTTGACGAGGTTGAGCGCCATCGGCCGGCCCATCCGGCCGAGCCCGAGAAATCCCACATCCACGGCGACACGCTCCCGCACGCTGCGATGCGGCGCCACCTAAGGCGCGGGCCGCTTCCGGACAGGGGGATCAGGCCGAGAGCAGGCCCGCCTTGTCGACCCCGAGCGCCTCGGCGATCTCGTCCAGCACCTTGTGCTCCAGCTCGCTGATGCCGCCCTGGTCGGCCACGTCGGCGGCGATCAGGAAGACGTCCTGGCGCTGGTCCAGGGGACGGTCCGCGATGGCCGAGAGGAAGCGCAGGTTCTCGATCCGCCCGGCCCGGCTCTTCGCCCGGGCGATCGCCTCGTGCAGCTCCTGCTCCAGCTTCAGGACCCCGTAGGACTTGTGCAGGATCGGGTTCGCCGAGAGGTTCGTGAGGGCGGTCTCGATCTCCTCCTCGTCGATCTCGCGGTCGGCCAGGATCACGTTGGCCGCCCCCGAGGCGGCCGCGTGCAGGAACGCGGTGTCCCCGGCATACGACATGACCACCCGACCGATCCGGGTGAAGGCATCCTGAAACAGCCCCATCGGCTCATCCTCGGCGCGGGCGACGTCGTCTGCGGGCGGGCCCGCCTGCTCTCGCCAAATCGATGCACATCCGCGGCCCCGCAGGCAAGGACGTCCGCACCACAGGGCCTGCGGGAAATCACGCAGGCGGCCTCACACCGCCTCGACCGGGAAGGCGCGGCTCGGGGCGACGAACTCCTCCTGCGCCTCGACGGTGAGGATCTCCCGCGCGCCCGCCTGCTCGGTCCGGCGCAGCAGGCCGAAGATCGAGGCCGCCGTGGCGCCGAGCGCCTCCGCGGCCGACCCGGTGCGGGCGTAGTGGACCAGGAACAGGGCCGCGGTGGCGTCGCCCGCGCCGTTCACCGAGAGGGCGAGCCGGGGCGTGCGCAGGCGCCAGGTCTCGCCGCCCGCGTCGACGAGCAGGTCGATCGCGTCGTCGGGCGTCTCGGCGGTGTGCAGCGAGGTGACGAGCACGACCCGCGGTCCCCGCGCCCGCACGGCCGCGAGCGCCCGCTTGGCCTCGGCGAGCGTGCTGCTCGGCAGGCCCGAGAGGTAATCGAGTTCGAACTGGTTCGGCGTGATGATGTCGGCGGCCGGCACCGCGTGGTCGCGCATGAAGTCCGGGACGCCCGGCCGCACGAAGACGCCGCGCCCGACATCGCCGATCACCGGGTCGCAGCAATAGAGAGCGTTCGGGTTCGCCGCGCGCACGCGGGTCACGGCGCCGAGGATCGCCTCCCCGATCTCGGCCGAGCCCATGTAGCCGGAGAGCACCCCGTCGCAGGATCCGAGCACCCCGCGCTCGGCGATGCCCTCGACGATCTCGGCGATCGCCGCCCCGTCGTAGACCCGGCCCCGCCACGCCCCGTAGCCGGTGTGGTTCGAGAACTGCACGGTGTGGATCGGCCAGACCTCGACCCCGAGCCGCTGCATGGGGAAGACCGCCGAGGCGTTGCCGACATGCCCGAAGGCGACGTGGGACTGGATCGACAGGATGTTCATCGCGGACCTCGCGGCGAGGGACAGGTGGTAGCGCGGGCGGCCGGGCGGCTCAACACGCGGGCGCGGTCCGTTGCAATCCCCGCTCCCGCGCCCGACATGCCCGGTGGACAGCCGGTCAAGGTTCATGGATTTCGAGACGATCCGCGCGACGACCCTCGCCTTCGTGCGCGAGCACCAGGCCTGGGCGCCCCTGATCGCGGGCGCGCTCGCCTTCTGCGAGTCGCTGGCGGTGCTCTCGCTCCTCGTGCCGGCGACCGTGATCCTGCTCGGGATCGGCGCCCTGCTGGGGGCGGGCGGGATCCCGTTCCTGCCGGTGATGCTCGGCGCCGCGGCCGGGGCGATCCTCGGCGACTGGGCCTCCTACGAGTTCGGCCGGTACTTCAAGGACGGCGCCAAGCGGGTCTGGCCGCTCACGCGCTACCCCGAGATGGTCGCCAAGGGGGAGGATTTCTGCCGGCGCTGGGGCGCCTGGGGCATCTTCCTCGGGCGGTTCGTCGGGCCGGCCCGCGCGGTGGTGCCGCTGATCGCGGGCGTCTTCCTGGTCGGCCGCCTGCCCTTCCAGCTCGCCAACGTCTCCTCGGGCCTCGTCTGGGCCTTCGTGTGGCTCGCGCCCGGCGCCGGGCTGTTCGGCTGGCTCAAGGGCTGAGGGAGGGGCCCGTCCCGCCCTCACGGGGCGTGCGCCGCCTCCCTCAGGGCCGGCCGGGGCAGGACGAGCCGCCGCCAGCGCAGGAGCGGGCGCTCGACGAGTTCGTAGGACGCGATGGCGATCGCCCCGGTCAGCGCGACGGCGAGCAGGATCGTCCCGTATGGGACCGAGCCGGGGGACACGGCCGCTTCGTTGATCCCCAGCATGTACAGGACGATCACGTGGTAGAGGTACACGCCGTACGAGATCCGGCCGACATAGACGAGCGGGCGCCAGGACAGGGCGGCGACGAGGCGCCGCGGCGGCCGCGAGACCGTGAGGGCGGCGACGGCGCCGAAGCCCAGCAGCGCGTAGCCGACGAGCGCCGCGCACCAGTAGGCTCCGCCCGCGGGGACGAGGCCCGCCGCCCGCCCGAGCAGGTCCGCCGCCAGGATCGCGGCGCCCAGGCCGGCCGCGCCGATGCAGGTCGCGAAGGGCAGCGACCGCCCCTCATGCGCGAGGAAGGCCAGGAAGGCGCCGGCCGCGAGCGGCATCGCCTGCGTGGGAAGGGACTTGTAGATGAAGGCCCCGGCCAGGTCGGGATCGAGCGCGGCCGCAAGGCCGAGCGCCGCCGCGAGCGACCCGCAGGGCACGATGAGGCCGGTGAAGAGCCGGCCATATCCCAGGGGAATCCGGGCGATGGCGAAGGGCCACAGCAGGTAGAACTGCTCCTCGACGGCCAGCGACCATCCGTGCTCCAGCGGGAACGGATCGGGATGCAGGGGGTGGTAATAGTTGATGGTGTAGGTCGCGCTGCTCAGCAGCTGACCGGCGCTCATGGCATGGACGATGCTCAGAAACAGGATGCAGAGATAATAGATCGGAAAGATCCGGAAGGCGCGCTTGATGGCGAAGGCCGCGATGTCGATGTGCCCGGCGCGGCTGCGCTCGTCGATCAGGATGCGGGTGATGAGAAATCCGCTGAGAACGAAGAATATTGCGACGCCGATATAGGCCGGGCGGGTCGCCCGCAGCGCCGTCCACAGGCTCTCGACCGGCCCGCCCCCGGGTGGGACCGGACAATGAGCGAAGAGCACGAGCAGCACGGCGACCGCGCGAAGTCCGTCGAGATGCCGCTGCCGGCCGGCGCGCGTGGTGTCGCTCATTGCAAGTCCCGATCGGCGAGGGCCGCGTCCGTGATGGATGTCGCGCAGCCTCGCAGGGTCACGACGCTGCGCATCCTCGGCACCTCAGCCAGCATGAAGCCGGATCGACCTGTGCGATGGTCCGCTGGGTTTCGATCACGGAAGTTTCGCCGATCTGCGATGCGTGCAGGCCGTCGATAATCGAGAGCAGCGACGGCCGCCATCCGCACTGGCTGCCGATCCCCCGAAACCCTACGTCAACCGCGATGGTCGCGGCGCCGGGCTCGTCCGGCCGTCCTCGGTGATCGCCCGCGCTCCGGGTGGGCGAGGATACCCTCGCGCGGGGAATGACGGGAACCCGCGCCGGCTCTTACCCCATCGCCTTCTCGACGAACCGCCCCTCCCAGGTCGCCGCGAGGTCGATCTTGGCGCCCTGCAGCTCCGGATCGAGGGTGCGCACGAGGTCGAGCACGCTCGCCATGCCCTCCTGCGAGGGGACGCCGGTGCGCGAGTAGCTCTCGAGCGAGTTCTTCACCGCCTGCAGGTAGAGCGGCCGGTCGCCGAAATGGTAGGCGGGCGGCACCGTGTCGGCGATCTCCTCAGGGCTTGCCGCGGCGATCCACTTCAGGGCACGCGCGAAGGCGTTGACCACCTTCTGGGTCGCCACCGCGTGGTGCTCGATCCAGTCCTGCTTGGTGTAGACGACCGCGGCCGGGTTCGGGCCGCCGAACAGGGCCCGCGTGCCGGCCTCGGTGCGGGTGTCGATCAGCACCGCGATGTCCCCGTCCGTCTCCAGCTTGGCGATGACCGGATCGAGGTGGGAGATCGCCTCGATCTCGCCCTTCTTGACCGCCGCGATGGCCCCCGCCCCGCCCCCGACCCCGATCAGCGGCGCGTCCGTCGCCTTCAGGCCCGCCTTGATCATCGCGTATTGCACGGCGAGCGCCGTCGAGGAGCCGGGCGCCGTGACGCCGATCTTGCGGCCCTTGAGGTCGGCGGCGGACTTCACCGTGCCGGCCAGATCCTTGCGCACCGCGATGACGATCGCCGGGTAGCGGCCGAGCTCGCAGACCGCCCGCACGTCCTGGCCCTTGGCCTGCATGCGGATCGTGTGCTCGTAGGCCCCCGCCACCACGTCGACCGAGCCGCCGATCAGGGCCTGGAGCGAGCGGGCGCCGCCGCCGAAATCGTTGATCTCGGCCTCGATCCCCTCCTGGGTGAAGAAGCCCTTCCGCTCCGCGATGGTGAGCGGCAGGTAGTAGAGGAGCGGCTTGCCCCCGACGCCGATGCGGACCTTCACGGTGTCGGCGCGGGCCGGGCCCGCGAGGCCGAGGGCGGCGGCCCCGGCGAGGAAGTGGCGGCGATCCATGGGGTTCTCCGAAATGTCAGCCGTGGCTGCCGGCCGGGCCGGGGCGCCAGGTGAGCAGCCGCCGCTCGATCAGGGTCACGAGCGCGTCGATGACGATCACGAACACGGTGAGGATCAGCATCCCGGCGAAGACGCCGGTGACGTCGAACACGCTCTCGGCCTCGTGGATCTTGTAGCCGAGCCCGGCCGAGGAGCCGAGATACTCGCCCACCACCGCGCCGACGAGCGCGAAGCCCACCGCCGTGTGCAGCGAGGAGAACATCCAGGTCAGCGCCGAGGGCCAGTAGACGTGGCGCAGCAGGCCGCGCTCGTTCAGCCCGAGCATGCGGGCGTTGGCGAGCACCACCGGGCTCACCTCGCGCACGCCCTGGTAGACGTTGAAGAACACGATGAAGAACACCAGCGTGAAGCCGAGCGCCACCTTCGACCAGATCCCGAGCCCGAACCACAGGGCGAAGATCGGCGCCAGCACCACCCGCGGCAGGGCGTTCGCGGCCTTGATGTAGGGGTCGAACACCGCCGCGAGCAGCGCGTTGCGGGCGAACAGGAAGCCGAAGGCGATGCCCCCCGCCGCCCCGAACGCGAAGGCGAGCACCGTCTCCTGCAGGGTGATCCAGAGGTGGCCCCAGATCTCCGGGTTCGCGACCTCCGCGACGCTGCGCTTGAGCACGTCGACGGGCGTCGAGAAGAAGAACTGGATCTGCTTGGGCTGGCCGAGCACCGGATAGACCGTGAGCACGTGCCAGACGGCCAGCAGGGCGAGGCCGACGAGGAGCTGGAGGGCGAGGAGGCCGAGGCGGTTCACGGGAGCAGCTCCGCTGAGGCGAATGGCGAATGGCGAATGGCGAATAGGGGACGGACGGCGGGCGTGATCGACGGGTCACTTGACCGAACGGCGGCCGAGCAGGACCATTCGCCATTCGCCATTCGCCATTCGCCATTCGCCATTCGCCATTCGCCATTCGCCATTCGCCATTCGCCATTCGCCATTCGCCATTCGCCATTCGCCATTCGCCCCTCTCACGCCGGGCCGCCCGCGTAGGCGCGCGAAACCTCGACCCGCAGCCGCGCCCAGATCTCCTTGTAGAGGGCGTGGAACTGCGGTTCGAGGCGGATCTCGCTGGTGTCGCGGGGGCGCGGCAGGGTGACGGGGAAGTCGCCGACGATGCGGGCGGCGGGGCCGGCCGAGAGCACGACGACCCGGTCCGACAGGGCGATCGCCTCCTCCAGGTCGTGGGTGACGAAGATCACCGCCTTGCGGTCGGCGGCCCAGAGGTCGAGGAGCAGGTTCCCCATGATCTGCCGGGTCTGCGCGTCGAGCGGCCCGAAGGGCTCGTCCATCAGCAGGATCTCGGGGTCGCGGATCAGCATCTGGGCGAGCGCCACGCGCTTGCGCTGGCCGCCCGAGAGCATGTGGGGGTAGCGGTCCGTGAAGGCCGCGAGCCCCACCCGGGCGAGCCAGTCGCGGCTGCGCGCCAGCGCCTCGGCGCGGGGCACCCGCTGCGGTTCGAGGGCGACGGCGACGTTGTCGAGGGCGGTCTTCCAGGGCATCAGCGCGTCGGCCTGGAAGAGGTAGCCGGCCCGGGCGTTGAGGCCGGTGAGCGGCCCGTCGAAGACGCTGACCTGGCCAGCGGCGGGCCGCACCAGCCCGGCCGCGGCGTTGAGGATCGTCGACTTGCCGGAGCCGGTGGGGCCGACTACGGCCACGAACTCGCCGGGCGCCACCGTGAGGTCGATCCCGTCCACCGCCACGTAGCGCTGGCCGCCCTTGAGGGTGAAGGCGATCGTCACGGCCTGGAGGCGCACGGCGCCGGCGCTGCGGGCGACTGCCGTGCCGCCGACGAGGCGCACCCCCGCGCGGCCCTTGCGTCCCTCGGCCATGCCCGTCTGGCTCATGCCGTTCCTCCCGCGGAGCGGTCACCGCCGCCCTCTCGGCCCGACATTCGGCGAGAGGTCGCGCGAGATCAACCGGTTCCTGCGCGCCGCAGACCTGCGGGTGGCGCCCGGCCCGGGGCTGCGACCGAAGGGCGGATGACAAGCCGGGCGCGACCTGATGGGATGACAATCCTGATTCGTTCCTGCCCCCGCGTCCCGGTCCCCGCCTTGTCCGCCGCCCTCTCGCTTCCTCCCGACCGCCGCCAGTCGCCGACCGCGCTCGGGGTGCAGCGCGGAGTACGCCGGCTCTTCGCGGAACTGGGCCACGTGACGATCCCGGAATTCACCCTGGCGAACGGGCGGCGGGCCGACCTCATCGCGCTCGGTCCCACCGGCCTGCTGACGATCGTCGAGATCAAGTCCGGGCTGCCGGACTTCCGGGCGGACCGGAAATGGCCCGAATACCGGGATTATTGCGACCGCTTCTACTTCGCGGTGCCGGAGGAGATGCCGGTGGCGGTGCTGCCGGAGGAGACCGGCCTGATCGTGGCGGATGCCTTCGGGGCCGCGATCCTGCGCGAGCCGCCCGACCACCCGCTGGCCGGCGCGCGCCGCAAGGCCGTGACCCTGCGCTTCGCTCACGCGGCGGCGGGCCTGCTCCACGCGCTCGCCGATCCGGGCTCGGTGCGCGAGGGGAGCCTCTAGGCATGCAGGTCCGGGAGATGGAGCCCAGCGACGTCCCGGCCGTCGCGGCGCTGTTCGCCGAGATGCAGGCCCACTATCGGGCGCCCTGCCCGCCGCGGGAGACGATCCTGGCCGGCCTGCGCAGCCCGCCCGCAGGGGTGACGATCCTGGTCGCCGCCGGCCCGGACCTCCGCGGCTTCGCCGCCCTCGGCGCGGTCTATCCGGGACCGGGCCTGCGGCCCGGCCTGTTCCTGAAGGACCTCTACGTCTCGCAATCCGCCCGCGGATGCGGGATCGGCACGCGGCTGCTGCGGGCGGCCGCGCGCCTCGCGACCGAGCGCGGCTTCGCGCGCCTCGACTGGACGGCGGATGCGGGCAACGCCGCGCTCCTCGCCTTCTACGAGGCCCGGGGCGCGGCGGCCCTGCGCGAGCGCGTGTTCTTCCGTCTGTCGGGCCCGGCCCTGGACCGCCTCGCCGCCGAGCCCTGAACCGGCCGGCGTCGGACGGGAGCGGTTCTCCCGGACCGTCGCGCGGCCCCAGCCGGGCGACGCGGTCTCCATCGAACCGAGCCCTATCGGAAAAAGGCCGCTGATGTCCGCCTCACGGAGAGGATCATTCCTCCTGTCGGTGCGTACCCGGCACGCGCCATGCATGCCTCAGCCTTGAGGCTGATATTGCCGAACAACGTGTTCTTCGGTAATATTGATGGATAGAACTCGCTGCTGTCGCAGCTGCGCAAGCCGAAGCAGGTCGGTATTTGGGCGGGCTCATTTGAACAAGGTCTGTGGTATGGCGGCATCAGTGTCGGTTCGGAATGCACCTGTGCTCGACGGCCTGTTCCGCGAGCACAGCCCGTGGCTGAGCGGCTGGCTGGGCCGGCAATGCTGGACGGTCGTTTCGCCCGAGGACCTCGCCTCCGACGTCTTCCTCGCCCTGCTGCAGGTGCCCGACCTCGCCGCGATCCGCCAGCCGCGCGCGATGATGACCACCATCGCCCGCCGCCTGATCTGCGACGCGCGCCGGCGCGACGACCTCCGGCGATCCTACGAGGCGGAGCTGGCCCTGCTGCCCGAGGCGCTCGACCTCTCCCCGGAGGAGCGCCTCATCCTGGTCCAGGCCCTCCAGGCGATCGACGCCATGCTCGCCCGGCTCTCGCCCAAGGCCCGCCGGGCCTTCCTGATGAGCCAGATCGACGGCATGGCCTACGCCGACATCGCGGCCGCCCTGAAGGTCTCGGTGAGCATGGTGCGCAAGTACGTGGCGCAGGGCCTGCGCGCCGCCTGCGAGGCGCGGCTGCGCCAGGAATGACCAGGCGGAGACCTGCGGCGGCCTCGCCTGCGCGCGACGACCTGCCGGTCGATGCGGCGATCGGCTGGATGGTGGAACTGTCCTCCGGGGCGGTGACGGACCAGCAGCGGCGCGCCTTCGAGCGCTGGATCGGGGCGGATCCGCGCCACGAGGCGGCGTGGCTGCAGCTGCAGGAGGGCCTGATGCCCTTGGGCGTGGCGGCCCGGCAGGACCTGCCGCGCGGGGCGCTGACGGCGCACCTGGCCGGGCGGCGCATGGACCGCCGATCCGTCGTCGCGGGCCTGGCGGCGGCGCTGGGGCTGGGCCCGGCGGGGGCGCTGGTGGCGGACCGGTTCGTGCCGCTGGGCCATCTGCTGGCGGACCACGTGACGCGCACCGGCGAGCAGGAGAGCGTGCGGCTGGCGGATGGGAGCGAGGCGGTGCTGGGTCCGCGGACGGCGCTGGACGTGGACTACGCCGCCGGCCGGCGCGCCCTCCGGCTGATCGAGGGCGAGGT
>NZ_JBSVZN010000025.1:0-145467 GCF_054052225.1 Methylobacterium sp. JK268
ACGCTCGCCCGCTTCTGCCGGGACAACCACGTCACCCTCGTCGCCCTGGAGGCCACCGGCGGCTACGAACAGCAGCCCTTCCGCCTGCTCTGGGCGGACGGCCTGCCCTGCGCCCTCCTCAACCCCCGCCAGGTGCGGCGCTTCGCCGAGGCCATGGGCATCCTCGAGAAGACCGACCAGATCGATGCCGGCGTCATCGCGCGCTTCGCCGAGGTGCGCCGGATCAAACCCCGGCCGCCGGCCAGCCCGGCTCAGGAGCGGCTCAGCGCCCTGGTCACGCGCCTGCATCAACTGGTCGAGGCGCGCACCGTCCAGACCAACCAGGGCCGCCTCGTCACCGAGCCGCAGGTGCGCACCTCGGTCGCCGAGATGGTCGAGCTGATCAACCGCCAGATCGCCGCGTTGGAGGAGGCGATCACCGCCCAGCTCAAGGCCGATCCGCTCTGGGTTGCCCTCGATGCGACCTTCCGCACGATCAAGGGCGTGGCCGACCGCACGATCGCCCGCCTGATGGCCGACCTGCCGGAGATCGGCACCCTCTCGGGCAAAGCCATCGCCAAGCTGGCCGGCTTGGCACCCATCGCCCGCGACAGCGGCCAGAGCAGCGGCCGACGCCCCGTGCGCGGCGGACGGGCCGACGTGCGCGCCATCCTGTTCGTGGTCACCAGCTGCGTGCGGCGCTTCGATCCCGACTTCATCGCCTTCGACCAACGGTTGCGCCAAGCCGGAAAGCCCCCAAAGGTCATCCGCATCGCTCTCGCCCACAAGCTGCTCGTGCGCCTCAACGCCAAGGCCCGTGATGTCCGCGCCCAACTCGCCGCCCAGACTTGACACGCCAGACAGTCGCTCACCCTCGCCCTTCGGGCTCGCTGCGGACCCCTCGTTGGGTCCGCAGCCCTCTCCCCGCGCGCGGGGAGAGGAGAAACCCGCGCCTCATCCGGCGAAGTGTGAATGAGCAAGCCCGCAGAGGGGGGAGGGTGTGGCGCCACCTCCTCAGAGCGTTCCATGGGTTCCTACGGGCGCACGGCCGTGACCTCGATCTCGACGAGGTAGCCCGGATTGGCGAGGCCCGCGACCTGCACCACGGAGCGGGCCGGGAGGTTCGGCTGGGCCGGCGTGCCGAAATGCTCGCGATAGGCCGTCATGAACCCGGCGAAGTCCATGCGTCCCTCCTTGGCCGGGTCGCCGACCAGGAAGACCGTCATCTTCACCACGTCCCCCATGCCCAGGTTGAGCCGCTTGAGCGTCGCGTCGATCGCCTTCAGCACGGAGGAGGCCTGGGTGCGGGTGTCGCCGTAGGCCGCGACGGTGTTCTTGGGGGCCGCCTCGTCGAGCACCGGCGGGACCGCGCCGCTGACATAGACCGTGGTCCGGCCGGCCGGAACCTCGACCGCCTGGGCGATCGGGAAGTCGGAATTCGGGATCCGGTGGCGGACCACCTCCTGTGCGCGGGCGCCGCCGCCCGCGAGGGCCGCGCCGAGGAGCAGGCAGGCCGCCACGCCCGGTCGAATCGTCATCATCGTCATTCCCTCGTCATTCGCCTGCCGCCTCACGGGCGGGACGCGGCCACGTCGGCCGGCGTGACGGCGTCCGCATAGGCGTTGCCGAAATGGCTTCGCACGTAGTTGACCACGTCGGCCACCTGGGCGTCGGTCATCATGCGGCCGAGCGGCGGCATCCCGCGCAGGCCCCGGACCAGGACCAGGACCGGGTATCCGCCCGCCGCCAGGTTCGGGTCGCCGGCCAGCGCCGGGTAGCGCGCCGCTCCGGCCGCGCCCTTGCCGTCGCCCATGTGGCAGGCGGCGCAGACGGAGGCGTAGAGTGCCTCGCCGCCCTGCTCGGCGAAGGCGGCGCCGCGGCTGAGGCCCTCCTCCGGCGGGGCGGGCTCCGCGCCTGCCGCCGATGCGGCGAGGCCGGCGAGGAGGAGGGCCGCGGCGGCCCGCAGGGACGTCCCCATGATCGATCCTGTTCGCGAGAGGGGGCCGCTCATGCGGCGAGGATCCGGCGGTGGAGCCGGGTGATCGCGTCGAGGGCGGAGAGGATCGCCCCCTCCTGCCAGGCCGGGATGTAGGAGGCGTGCTCGCCCGCGAGCACGATCCGCCCGTCGATCGCGCAGAGATCGTCGTAGTGGGCGTGGCGCGCCGCCTCCGTCCAGTCCCCGGCGCAGCCGAGGGTGAAGGGCACCCGGTGCCACGCGACGGCGATGCCGGTCTCGAACTCGCTCGCGTATTGCGGGTGGATGCGCGCCCCGAACGCCACGGCCCGCCGCACCCGTTCCTCCGGCGGCAGCGCCGTGAACTCGTAGGAGTTCGGACCGTTCCAGGTGTAGCCGCCGAGCAGCACCCCCTTGCCCGGCGTGTTGTAGCCGGTGCTCGGGTAGGAGATCTGCCGGATCGGCAGGTCGGTGTAGGTGATGCCGCCGTAGATCGCCTCGTCCTCCTCCCAGAAGCGGCGGCGGAACTGGAGGCCGAACTTCACCGACGAGGCGTAGGGCACGGCATCGATCGCCGCCTTCATGGCGCTCCCGACCTGGACCGGAAGCTGGCTGAGGATGGTGAGCGGCAGGGTGCAGACGCACCAATCGGCGGTCTCCTGCCGGACGGCGCCGCCCGCCGCCTGGTCCTCGTAGGTCACCGTGACCCGGCGGGAATCCTGGGCGATCGCCGTCACCTTGGCGCCCGTGCGGATCACGCCGGGCAGCTGCGCCGCGAAGGCCTGTCCGATCCGGTCCATGCCGCCCACGGGCTGGAACATCGTGGTCTGGAACTCGTAGAGGGCGAAGTTCTGCAGGCTGCGCCACAGGCGCGAGTGCAGGATGTCGTGGAGGCCGATCGGCTCGCCCGGCACCGGGGCGGCGCCCAAGCCCCCGCCCGCATCCCGGGCGTAGCCCCGGAACTCGCCCGTCGATTCGCCGGCCCGGTAGGCGAGATCCTTGTCGAGGGCGCCCCACGAGCGCAGCGCCTCCAGCAGGACCTCACGGTCCTCCTTCGAGACCCGGGCGTCGAGGGCGCCCTGCGCCGTCGCCTTGGCGAGCAGTTCCGCGGTCGCGCCCTGGAAGTCGGTCTTGATCTCGCGGATCCGCTGCGGCTTCCCGCCGAAGGCCCCCGTCGCGTGCAGATAGGCGTTGTGGTTGAGCTGCACGAAGGGTTCGAGCGCCACCCCGAGACGTCGGCAGTAATCGAGCACGGCGCGGTGATGGTAGGGGATCCGCCAGGGACCGGGATTGAGGTAGAGGCCGGCATCGAACCGGCAGGTCTGCGTGGCGCCGCCGAGTTCGGTGAAGCTGTCGCCGCCGCGCAGGGTCCAGTTGCGCCCGCCCGCCCGCTGGTTGAACTCCAGCATCTGGACCGCGTAGCCGGCCCGGGACAATTCCAGCGCGGCCGTCATGCCCGCGAGGCCGGCGCCGAGCACGAGCACGCGGGTACCCCGCGGGGCGCCCTCCAGCCTCACCGGCCCCTTGTAGCCCGACTCGCCCGCGAACCCGAGGCTGGTCATGGCCTGATAGGCCGCCGCGCTGCCGGCCGCGGCACCGATCAGCGCGATCAGGTCCCGGCGGCGGGGGCCGGACATGACTCGATCGTCCACGAGGTCTCCCCATTCCTGTTCGGCCCGAGGCGGGCCGTCGCAGCGCTCCAAACAAATTCCGGGCCAAGAGCCGCCGCATCGCTGAACAAAAGCATCCGAACCGACGTTTCCGGGCCTGCATCCCGATGCGTCAAGGGGCCCAGCGAACACGCATTCTGAAATTCACTCTTTCACAATACAAATATAAATCTGTACAAGATCGACCAAACTGGTTCGCCTTCACCTCCAACATCAATCGCACCGCTCTGCTTCGGTGGCCTGACCTTACACGGCCGCCACTCTCACTGATCGGAGGAGAGCCTGACCGCGAAACGCGCCAATTGCCAACGGGAAAAATGTTATGAATAATAACTAAACGACCGGGGCGGCGACAAGACCGCGGGACCCGGGCAACGGGAGGGCTCGCGCATGACGGGCTGGCGGATCAGGGTGCCGGGTCCAT
This sequence comes from Methylobacterium sp. JK268, assembly GCF_054052225.1. Lineage (NCBI taxonomy): Bacteria > Pseudomonadati > Pseudomonadota > Alphaproteobacteria > Hyphomicrobiales > Methylobacteriaceae > Methylobacterium > Methylobacterium sp. JK268. The sequence goes on from NZ_JBSVZN010000025.1 coordinate 4,028, forward strand.
CCGGCAGCGGTGCGGGACGGGGCCTGCGGGCCTGGGCGGCCGCCCTCCTCCTCGGGCTGGCGGCCCTCGGGCCGGCCTCGGCCCAGGTCTCCGGCGACGTGGTCCGGATCGGCGTGCTGGCCGACATGTCGACGGGCATGGCCGACAATTTCGGCAGCGGCAGCGTCACGGCGGCCCGCCTCGCCGTGGAGGATTTCGGGCCCACCGTGCTCGGCAAGCCGATCGAGATCGTCTCGGCCGACCACCAGAGCAAGCCCGACGTGGCGAGCAGCATCGCCCGGCGCTGGTTCGACCAGGACGGCGTCGACATGATCACCGACCTCGACAACTCGGCGATCGCGCTCGGCGTCCAGGCGCTCGCCCGGGAGAAGGGCCGGCTCGCCCTGATCACCGGCTCGGGCTCGACGGTGATCACCGGCGCGCAATGCTCGCCGAACGGCGCGCTGTGGGTGATCGACACCTACGCGCTCGCCCGGACGATCGCCAAGCCCCTGGTCGCGGCCGGCGAGGCGAGTTGGTTCTACGTCGTCGCCGACATCACGCTGGGCAAGTCCTTCGTGGCGGACGTGACGCCGGTGGTGACGGCGGGCGGCGGGCGCGTCGCCGGCCAGGTCTTCCACCCGCTGCTCTCGCCCGACCTGTCCTCCCAGATCCTGCAGGCGCAGGGCTCGGGCGCGGACGTCATCGCGCTGTTCAACGTCGGGGCCGACGCGATCAACGCGGTCAAGCAGGCCTCCGAGTTCGGGCTGCTGGGCGGCAAGCAGAAGCTCGCGGGCTTCTACATGACGGTCGTCGACGTCCACGCCCTCGGGCTGCCGGTGGCGGGCGGCCTCTATCTCGCCGAGGCCTTCTACTGGGACCAGGACGAGGCCGCGCGCGCCTTCGCCAAGCGCTTCCACGACCGGCAGCACGCGATGCCGAACGGCTACCAGGCCGGCGTCTACTCGGCGGTGACGCACTACCTCAAGGCGGTGCGGGCGGCCGGGACCGACGGGGCCGACGCCGTGATGGCCAAGATGCGCGAGATGCCGATCGACGACGTGATGACGAAGGGCGGCCGGCTGCGGGCGGACGGCCGGGTGGTCCGCGACGTCTCGCTCTACCGGGTCAAGCGCCCGGAGGAGTCGCGGGGGGAATGGGATCTCCTGACCCGGGTGGCGACGCTGCCGGGCGAGGACGCCTTCCGGCCGCTGGCGCAGAGCGACTGCCCCCTCGTGAGGGCGCCGTGACGCTGCCGCCGCCGGGCCTCGTCCACGTCTTCGACGCGCGGATCGCGGTCGCGCCGCCCTGCACGGTCGGGCCGACGCGGGCGGGCGAGCGGCGGGTGATCGCGATCACCGGCGGCCGCGTGGAGGGTCCGGCGCTGACCGGGCGGGTGCTGCCCGGAGGCGCCGACTTCCAGACCATTGAGGCGGACGGGCTGACGCTGCTGCACGCCCGCTACGTGGTCGAGGCGGAGGACGGCGCGCTCGTCTACGTGGAGAATACGGGCCTGCGCTTCGGCCCGCCGGAGGCGCTGGAGCGGATCCGGCGCGGGGAGCCGGTCGATCCGGCGCTGATCTACTTCCGCACCGCGCTGCGGTTCGAGACCGCCGCGCCGGCCCTGGCCTGGATGACGACGAGCCTGTTCCTGGCGACGGGCGCCCGGGCGCCGGACCACGTGGCGCTCAGCGTGTACCGGGTGGCCTGACGCGGGACCGGCCCCGCCAAGCGCCTCCCGCCCGCGATCCGGCCGGACCGCGGGCGGGGCGCTCTCACCGTCGCGCCAGGGTTACGCCCGGCGCGGCGCCAGGGGCCGGCCGGCGCAGCATCGCCTGGACGACGAAGACCATCCCGGCGCCGACCAGCAGGGCCGCGGCGAGGAACAGCATCGGGGTGAGGTCGCTGCCGCTGGCATCGCGGATCAGCGGCACGACGTTCTGGGCGACGAAGCCGCCGAGATTGCCCACCGAGTTGATCGCCGCGATGCCGGCCGCCGCCGTCGCGCCGCTGAGGAAGGTCGGGGGCAGCGACCAGAAGACCGGCTGGCCGGCGAAGATGCCCGCCGCCGCCACGCACAGGCAGGCGAATTTCAGGGCCGAGCCCGGCACCACCACGCTGAGGATCAGGGCCAGCGATCCGACCAGGGCCGGGCCGGCGATGTGCCAGGTTGTCTCGCCGGTCTTGGCGGCATGGCGCGGCACCCACCACAGGGCGAGCGCCACCGCGATCCAGGGGATCACGTTCAGCCAGCCGTTGACGCTGTTCGAGACCCCGAAGCCCTTCACCACGGTCGGCAGCCAGTAGCTCAGGCCGTAGGCGGCGAGCGGGAAGGCCACGTAGAGCAGCGCCAGCATCATCACCCGGCGGTCGAGGAGGATGCGGAACGGGTTCTCGTGCTCGGTGCGGGCGCTGGTCGCGGCCTCGCGGGCGAGCGCGTCGGCGAGCCACTTCTTCTCCTCGGCGGGCAGCCAGCGCGCCTGCGCCGGGCCCTCGGGCAGGATGAAGAACACCACGATCGCGAGCAGCATCGCCGGGACGCCGGTGGCGAGGAAGACCCACTGCCAGCCGCGCAGGCCGAGCGCCCCGTCGAGGTCGAGGAGCATGCCGCCGATGGCCGCGCCCACCGCGTTGGCGACGGCGCTCGCGATCATGAACCAGCCGACCATGCGGCCGCGATGGCTCTGCGGGAACCACAGGGTCAGCGCGAAGAGCACGCCCGGAAAGAAGCCCGCCTCCGCCGCGCCGAGCAGGAAGCGCAGCACGTAGAACATCACCGTGCCCTGCGTGAAGCCGAGGAGCACGGTCACCAAGCCCCAGCTCGCCATGATCCGGGTGAACCACAGCCGGGCGCCGACCCGCTCCAGGATGACGTTCGAGGGCACCTCGAACAGGAAGTAGGCGACGAAGAACAGCGACGCGCCGAGCCCGTAGGCGGCCTCGCTGAGCCCGAGATCGCCCACCATCTGCAGCTTGGCGTAGGAGACGTTCTGCCGGTCGATATAGGCGATCAGGTACATCAGCCCGAGCAGCGGCATCAGCCGCCGCGTGATGCGGGCGAGCGTGCGCGCACCGAGCGCGTCGGGGGCGTCGTCAGCCATCTCTGTCCCTCCAGAACCGGCGTTTCCCGGGGCGCGCGTCGTTGCGGCCGCCCCACCCAAAGGCATAGGTCGCCCTATGGGAGCGAAGTCAGGGCGACGTCAACCCAGAGGCGAGCCTCATCCCTTGCGACTGGCGACGAGCCCCGTCCGGACGGTCTCCAGGCGCTTCCACAGCCCGTCGAGCGGGCGGGGCTCGGCCTGGCCTCCCGACCGGACGACGACGGTCGCCGTGCGCCCCACCGTGAGATGCGTCGTCGCCGGCGAGGCGTCGAGGGCGACCCGCACCGGCACGCGCTGGGCGAGGCGCACCCAGGCGAAGGTCGGGTTGACGTTGGCGAGCAGGGTCGCCCCCGCCGTCCGCTCCCGGTCCTCGATGCCGGCCGCCACGCTCTCCACGCGGCCCGAGAGGTCCCGCTCGTCGCCCATCAGGTGCACGCTCACCGGATCGCCGACGCGGATGCGGTCGAGCTTCGTCTCCTCGAAATAGCCCTCGACGTGCAGCGTGTCGGTGTCGACCAGCGCCATCACGGCCTTGCCGGTCGCCACGTAGCTGCCGGGGCGCAGATCGAGGTTGGAGATGCGGCCGTTGACGGAGGCGCGAACCTCCGAGCGGGCGAGGTTGAGCTTGGCGAGGTCGCGGTCCGCCACCGCCTGGTCGTAGGCGGCCCGCGCGCCCTGGTCGGTGGCGAGCGCCTGCTCCAGCTTCTGCTGCGACACCACGTTGTCGCTGAGCTGCTGGTAGCGGGCGAGGTCGGCCTCCGCCTGGGTCAGCGTCGCCTTGCGGCCCGCCACCACGGCCTCGGCCTGGCGCAGGGCGAGCGCGAAGCGCTCCGGGTCGATCCGGAACAGGACGTCGCCCCGCCTCACCTCCTGATTGTCCCGCACGGCGACGTCGCGCACGAGCCCCGAGACGTCGGGCGCCACGCCGACCACCTCGGCGCGCACGCGCCCGTCGCGGGTCCAGGGGGCCTCCAGGTAGTAGTCCCAGAGCGCGGCGCCGACCGCGACCGCCACGAGGAGCAGGAGGCCCGTGACGGCGAAGCGGCCCAGGAAGGCGAGGAAGCGGGTCATGGCGGGAGCTCAGGCGAAGCGCGGGGCCAGGGCGGCGACGGCCCCGAGGCAGGTCAGGGTGAGGGCGGTGTCGAAGAGCGGGCGGTGCCAGACGAGGCGGTAGAGGCCCGCCCAGGCGATCAGGCGGCGCAGGACCAGGCTCAGCCCGAAGGCGATCACCGCCTGGACCAGGAGGGCCGGCAGGAACACGCCGTAGAGGTCGAGGTCGGGCATCAGGCGGCCTCCGGCAGGACGAGGGGCCGCCCGGGCGGGGCGTAGGGCGGCGCATCGGGGAACAGCGCGCGGCGCAGCCCCGCCAGGCCGAGCAGCGCGTCGCGGCGCCCCTCCGGACCCGGCCGCGCGCCGATCCGGCGCAGGGCCGCGTCGATCGCCTCCAGGATCAGGGGATCCGCGTCCGGGCGGTCGCGGCTGTAGTGCCGCGCGACGCCGTCGAGCACCCGGTCGAGGGCGGCGACGTGCTCGGCCGGCAGCCCGTGCCGGGCGCGGCGCAGGAAGACCAGCACCATGCCGACCCGCAGCTCCGCCAGCGTGTCGACGCGGCGCAGCGCGCTGTCGGGCGCGGAGGCGGCGATGCGCGGCACCAGCAGGCCGAGCCGGTCGAGCATCAGACCCGCGAAGGCGACCCGGTCGCCGCGTCCCCGGCGGGCGGCCGCGCGGGCGAGGTCGCGCCGGCTCAGGCGCAGGATCCGCCACGCCCCCTGCTCGGCGCCGGTCGCGCGGATCAGGCCGGTGACCAGGGCGGCGAGCCAGATGCCGCCGAGCAGCGCCAGCGACGAGTTCACGAAGGCCGCGAAATCGGCGTCGTAGCGGTTCTGGATCGCCAGCAGGGCGTTGCCGTTCACCCCGAGCGCGATGCCGGCGCCGGCGGTGCGCGGGATCGCCATCATCAGGCCGGCGGCGAGGAGCGGCGGGGCGAGCGCGAGGGTGAGCATCCCGAAATCGTGGACCTGCGGCAGCACGCCGAAGAGCAGGATCCCCACCGCCACGGCGGCGACGGCCGACCATTGCGCGAAGCCGAGGATCGCGGGCGTGGGGTCGTCCTGCGCGGCGAAGAGGCAGCAGAGGACGACGCCCATCATCGCGGCGGTGGCGCCGTCCGGCCAGGCGGTGGCGATCCAGAGACCGACGCAGACCAGGGCCGAGACCAGCACGCCCAGGGCGGAGCGCAGGGCCATGCCGTGGTCGCGGTGCTGCGGCGGCCGCCGGGCGAACTCGCCGCCATAGGCGAGCGGCCCCGCGAGCCGGCCGCCGCCGCGGGCGATGTGCTCCTCCAGGGTGCGGCAATCCCGCGAGAGGGCGACGAGTTCGCGCAGGCGGTCGAGGAGGCTCGCGCGGACGAGCATGCCCCAATCCGGGTCGGGCGGGAGACCGTGCTCGGCCGCCTCGATCCGCGCCGTGAGGTGGGCGCTGCCGGCGGGCGGCGCGCCGGCCTTCGCCCATTCCTCCAGGTCGCGCAGCAGGTCGCGCAGGTCGGCCGTGAGGCCGGCGACGGCCCGCAGCGCCGCGATGCGGTCCGCCAGGGAGGACAGCACCGGCAGCAGCAGCAGCATCCGCGCGCGCAGCGTCCGCACCCAGGGCGCGGCCGCCGCCTGCCGGGAGGTGTCGAAGGCGAGGTGCGTGGCCAGCACGTCGATCTCGCCCGCCTCGGTCGCGAGCCGCAGCCGCCTCGCGCGGACCTGCGGGTCCTCGGCGGCGCCCGACAGCACCTCGCCGGTCCAGCGGCCGGCCTCGGCGAGCCAGGCGGCGATGCGCTGCGCCACCACCGGCCCGACCGGCTGCGGGACGACGAGGCTCGACACCAGGGCGGCGCAGAGGATGCCGAGCGTGATCTCCTCGGCGCGGGCCACCGCCGTGTCGAAGATGGAACCGGGGTCGGAAACGGCCGGGAAGCCGATCAGGGCCGCCGTGTAGCCGCCGAGCATGAACAGGTAGCTCTGGGGCCCGCGGTCGAGGAGCGAGACGTAGAGGCAGAAGGCCGCCCAGAGCGCCAGGGCGGCGGCGAGGAGTTCCGGCGCGTTGACGAGGGCGGGCACCAGCGCCACCGCGACGGCGACGCCGATCAGCGTGCCGCCGACCCGGTAGGCGGCCTTCGAGCGCGTCGCGCCGGCCAGCGCCTGGGCGGTGATGTACACGGTCGCCATCGCCCAGTAGGGGCGCGGCAGGTCGATCCAGAGCGCGATGAAGAGCGCGAGCAGCGCGGCGCCCGCGGTCTTCACCGCGAACAGCCAGGCGCGCCAGCCGGGCAGGCTCATGACGCGGCCCTTTCAGCGGGCGGGAGCGCGGGAACCGGGTGGTCCCCGGCGCCCTCGCGCAGGGCCGAGAGCACCCGCAGGGTGGCGCGCAGATCCTCGTCGGGCACCTGCGCGAAGATGCGGCCGCGCAGCCGGTCGAACTCCGCCTCGATGGCGGCCACGCGGGCACGGCCCTCCGCGGTGAGGCTCAGAACCTTGGCGCGCCGGTCCGTGGGATCCTCGCGCCGCGCCGCGAGGCCGGCCTCCTCGACCTGATCGAGCAGGCGCACCAGGGTCGGCCCCTCGATGCCGAGCGCCTCGGCGAGCGCGGTCTGGCGGGGCTCGCCGAGGCGCCCGATCAGCAGCAGCGGCAGGGCGGTCGCCTCGGTGAGCCCGAAGGCGGTCACGACCTCGTCGGCGGCCCGGCGCCAGGCGCGGCTCGCCCGCAGGAGGCCGAGGGTGAGGGATTGGAGGAGCATGCGGCGCATCAAGAAGGAACGCGTCGAGCGGGCGACCGTTGCGATGGGTCATAGATAGGATGCTAACGTTTTCGGCGCAACGGCGCAGCTATGCTCTGAGGACCGACCTGCCGGGATCTTACCGCCTGGCCATGCGTCATACGCGCCGCGGACGAAGGCCGGCCGTCACGACGCCGGGTCGGACGTGGACCGGCGGAACCCGCGGCTGCTATCGTCCGGACGGAGACCCCGCATGACCTACCCTTCGCTCCGGCTCGGCGACGCGACGATCGCGTGCATCCCCGAGACGACGCTCGTGTTCGAACCCGTCGCGCTGCTCCCGGACTGGGAAGCGACGGAGGAAGACGGGCAGAGCGACGGGAAGCTCACGCTCGGCGTGCATTCCTGGCTCGTCAGGACCCCGTCGCAGGTCGTCCTGATCGATCCCGCGATCGGCAACGGCAAGCGCCGCGCGTCACCGCTGTTCGACCGGCTCGACACGCCGTTCCTCGACCGCCTCGCGGCGGCGGGCGCGACGCCGGAGGCGGTGACGCACGTCCTCGTCACGCACGTCCACACGGATCACGTCGGGTGGAACACGCGCCGGGTCGGGGAGACGTGGGTGCCCACCTTCCCGAATGCCCGCTACTTCCTCCCCAGGGCCGGATGCGCCCCCTATCTCGGCGCGGACGGCCCGTCCCTGCGCGGCTTCGACGTCTTCACCGACAGCGTCCTGCCGGTGATCGAGGCGGGGCAGGCCGCGATGGTCGAGCCGGAGGGCGGGGAGGTGCTGGACGGTTTCACCGTCCTGGCGACGCCCGGGCATAGCCGCGACCACCAGTCGATCCTCCTCGAATCCTGCGGTGAGCGGGCGCTCGCCGCCGGCGACATCCTGCATCACCCGGTGCAGCTGCGCCGGCCGGACTGGAGTTCGGCGTTCTGCGCCTCGCCGGAGGACGCGCGGAGGACGCGGCACCGGATGCTCGATCGGGCGAGCGCGGAGGAGCTGCTGTTCCTGAGTTCGCATTTTCCCGCCGCTCCGGCCGGGCGGGTCATCCGCGACGGTGGCGCCTTCCGGTGGCGGGCGGCGTCCGTCGAGGCGCGTGGGTAACGTCCGCGCGCCTCAGAGACCCGGCCCCTTGGCGGCGCCCAGGATCCGCCCCGGGCCGTCATGCTCGGCCTGCAGCACCAGCACGTAGGAATCCGCGTCGCCGGACGCCCCCAGGATGTCCCGCGGCAGTTCGTAATGCGCGGGCGCGCCGCTCCAGGCGCCGACGCGGTGCATGCCGCGCACCACATTGCGGTAGGTGATGGTCTTGCCCCGGTTCTCGCCGCGGGCGATCGTGACCTCGCGGAAGCGGGTCACCGGGAGCAGCCAGAGATCCGCCGTGCGGCCGGCCTCCGGGGCCGGGCCGACATCCACCAGGATCCGGTCGCCCTCGACCGCGCTGCGGATCGGCACCGGAAGGCTCGCGGCGGTGCCCGGGTCGCGGATCGTGTGCTCCAGGGCGTCCCGGTCCGAGCCCACCACCGCGGAGGCGCCGTTGATCACCGCCTGGGGCGTGTAGACCTGCCGGTCGCCGCGCATGCCCGCATAGGCGCGCTGGCGTTCCGTGAAGGCGGCGTGCGCCAGGGTGTCCTTCCAGCCGAGATAGTCCCAGTAGGTCACCGGCAGGCTGAGCGCGATGACGCCCGGGTCCCGGGACAGGTCGCCGATGATGCGGTCGGCCGGCGGGCAGGCGGAGCAGCCCTGGCTCGTGAACAATTCCACCACCACCCGCGGCACCTCGCCCGAAGCGGCCGGGCCCGCGCCGCCGAGGAGGAGAGCCGCCAGAAGACTCCGGAACACCGCACTGGTCATGGCCGCATCAAGCCCCGGCCGCCCGACCGACGGAAGTCACGTTAGCTTGAGGCACCGGCCCCTGCGCGGCGCGGGGCAGCATGGCCGGCCGCCAGCGCCGATGCATCCACATCCACTGATCGGGATGCTCGCGCACCCAGCCCTCGATCACCCGCGTCATCGCCTGCATGGCGCCCTGGATGTCGAGGGCACCGGCGGCGTCGCGCGGCAGGTCCAGGGCGGGGGTGAGTTCGAGCCGGAAGCGGTCGCCCGGAAGGCGGATCACCCGCACGCCGTGCACCGGGCACTCGTAGTGCCGGGCGAGCTTGGCGAGGAGCGGGTTCACCAGGACCGGACGCCCGAAGAACTCCACCACCACCCCGCGGGTGAAGTGCTGGTCGACCAGCATGCCGAGATGGCCCCCGCGCTCCACCACGCCCTGCATGGCGAAGGCGGCGCCGGGCCCCGCCGCGGTGAGGCCGCCCATCGTGGCGCGGCGCACCTCCGCCACGAGGCGCTTGGCCGCCGGGTTGTTCGGCGGCCGGAACACCGCGCTCGCCTCCAGGCCGAACCGCGCCGCGCAGATCGCCGGCAATTCCCAGTTGGCGAGGTGGGCGGAGAAGATCAGGCCCGGCTTGCCGTCGTCGCGCAGGGCGAAGAAGTGCTCGATGCCCTCGACCTCGATGCGCCCGGGCGACGCGGCCTGGGGGTCGTAGTCGAAGATCTCGCCGAGATGCGCGTACTCGGCACCGGTGCGGCCGAGATTCTCCCAGGCCCCGCGGGCCAGCGCGGCGATCGCGGCCTCGCTCTTGTCCGGGTAGGCCTGGCGCAGGTTGGCGAGCGCGGTGCGGTGCGAGGGCAGGCGCGGCCCGAGCGTGCGCCCGAGCCAGGCGCCGAAGCCGCCCGCCCGGGCCGGCCCGAGCAGGCTCGCGATGCCGAAGAGCAGCCGCACGAGCGGGACCATCGGCCATTCGGCGAGGCGGGAGAGGGAGCGGTAGAGCCTCAGCTTCAGGCGCAGCACGGCGGAAGGGTCTCACGAAGGGGGGCGGCGTCCCGCGCGGATCCGGGACCTCGCATCGCAGGTCGTCCGCTCGCCGTCATTTTACAAGCTATTTCCGCGGGCCGCACTCTTTTCGCCCCTCTCGTCATGCCCTAGAGTTCCCTCTGGGATGTCCCTCGATGGAGTGATCCAGCGCCGTGACTGACGCAAGTCTCCCCGCCGATTTTCTGGTGGCACTCGATGATTTCATCGCGGCGGCGGCGCGTGACGGCCAGGTCACGTCCGCGCAGGTCGAGGCCCTGCTCGGGGATCGCCCGCTGAGTGCGGGGCAGATCGAGGCGGTCGTGGACCTGATCGCACGCAGGGGCATCGTCCTCTTGGAGGAGATTCCGGCCGGCCCGCGCGACGCGTCCTGAGCGGCGCACCCTCACAGGGTCGCGATCAGCTTCCCGAAGACCTGCCGGGATTCGAGCCGGGCGAGGCCCTCCTGGAACCGGTCCAGGGGTAGCACGGTATCGACCACCGGGGTGAGACCGGCCGCCATCTTGGCGAGCGACTGCGCGATATTCTCGATCCGGCAGCCGAACGACCCCGTGATGCGGTACTGCTGCTGGAACAGCTGCATCAGGTTCATGGTGGTGGAGACGCCGGAGGTCGAGCCGCAGGTGACGAGCCGCCCGCCCCGCTTGAGGCAGAGCAGGGACCCGTTCCAGGTGTCGGGGCCGACATGCTCGAACACCACGTCGACGCCCTTGCGCTTGGTCAGGCGCCGCACCTCGCCCTCGAAGCGCTCGCTGCGGTAGTTGATGACGTGGTCGGCGCCGAGCGCCCTCGCCTTCTCGCCCTTGGCATCGTCGCCGACGGTGGTGAAGACCGTGCAGCCGATCGCCTTCGCCATCTTGATCGCCGTGGTGCCGATTCCCGAGCCGCCCGCGTGGACGAGGACGGATTCGCCCGGCTCCAGGCGGGCATTGTCGAACAGCATGTGCTGGACGGTGCCGAAGGCGACCGGCGCGCAGGCGGCCTGGACGAAGTCGACGCCGGCGGGCACCGGCACCGCGAGGCGGGCGGGCATGACGATCCGCTCCCGGGCGAAGCCGTCGATGTGGAATCCGAGCACGCCGCCGACTTCCTCGCAGAGGTTGTCGCGGCCTTCCCGGCAGGCCTTGCAGCGGCCGCAGGTCAGGGCGCCGTAGAGGGCCACCGGATCCCCGACCTTCAGACCCTCGACCCCCTCGCCCAGGCCGAGGATCTCGCCCGCCGCCTCGGCCCCGACCGTGAGGGGCAGCTTGCGCTTGGCGAAGGCCATGCCGCGGAAGCCCCAGACGTCGATGAAGTTGAGCCCGACCGCGCGGATCCGCACCTCGATCTCGCCCGGGCCGGGCGGCGGCGGCGCCGCGACCTCCGACAGGCGCAGGTCGCGGTCTCCGAAGATCTGCAGGGCTCGCATGGGTCAGCTCGACGAGGGAAGGACGCGCGGGTCCGGTGGCAGGAGAATGTGGCCGAGGCGGGTCGACACCGCGGTGCGGTCGTCCTGCGCCATCATGCCGATCGTCTTGCCGACGACGCCGTGCGGCAGCGTGAACAGCTTCCAGCGCACGACGGAGGGCGTCCGCAGGCCCGCCGCCGCGAGATCGAGGATGGGATGGTCGCTCGGCCAGCGGCCCGCCGCGGCAGTCGTGATCATGGCGGCGATGAAGACGTCGTGGCTGCGGTTGAAGCCGAGATCCGAGAGCACCAGGACCGGGCGGGGTTTGCGGTTCGGGATGTCGACGAAGGGAAACAGGGCCGTCAGGACGGACCAGCGCTCAAAGCCCGTCATAGGCCGCGGCATCTTCCGGGCTGTTCCACTCGTCGAGGGTCATCGAGAGCAACAGGAGGTAGGGGTCGGCCGGCCGGCCTTCCCCAGCGATCTCGACCGAGACCGTCTCGCCGTGTCGCCGTCGCCTCAACGCGGCCCAAGCCGGTTCCGAGCCGGAATCCGGCACGAGGCCCGGCTCCGATCCGTCGACGGAAGCGGGAAGACGTCGGAACCGGATCGCCTCGCCGGCAACTCTGAGGATCACCGTCTCGTTCGCGCCGAGCGCCCGAAGATGCGCGACGAGATCCGCGTCATCGAGAAGGCGGGCCGTCACCAGCGCCTCGTCGCGGATCACCATCGTGCCCATGCCGGGATCCTGATCCTTTCCCGCCCTCGACTATCCCTGCCGGATCGCGCGGGCAATGGTCCGCCCTCACTCCGGCGCCAGGAACCGCCGCCGCGCCCAGCCGACGACGCGCCCGGACTTCACCCGGCACCACGTGTTCCCGCTCGGCGTGTCGGTGGTGCAGCCGAAGCCGCGCAGCCGCGCGTCGAGGGGCACCTGGCCGAGTGCCGGCGCCGCGGCGTCCGGTCCCTCGCGGATGCTGAGCGTGTCCCCCGGGGGCAGGCCGTCGACCCGGAAGAATTCGGTTTGGGCGAGGGCCGTCCCCGTCCCCAGGACGAGGAGGGCCACCGCCAGTCGGACGCGGCGCATCGCGCTTCGAGCCTCTCGGTCAGGCGCCGGTCGCGCGGCGCGGGTCTGTGCGGCGGGAAGGTTAAGGCGGGCGCTCAGCCGCGGTGAACGCCCAGCATCGCGGTGAGGCCGCCATCGACGGGGAGCACCGCGCCCGTGATGTACGCGGCCCCGGGCCCGATCAGGAAGGCCACCAGGGCCGCGACATCCTCGGGCGCGGCGAAGCGTCCCGCCGGGATCTGCTTCTCCATCCCGGCGCGGTGGGCCGCGTAGGGGGCCATCATGGCGGTGTCGACGAAGCCGGGCGCCACCACGTTCACGGTCACGCCGCGGCGGGCGGATTCGAGGGCGAGCGTGCGGCAATAGCTGATCAGCGCGCCCTTGGTGGCCGCGTAGGCGGCGTTGCCCGGGTTGCCGCGCAGCGCCGCCACCGAGCCGATCGCCACGATGCGGCCGGCCTTGGCCCGGGTCATCGGCCGCACCAGTGCCTTGGCGAGGCGGGTGAGCGACCAGAAATTCACCTGCATGGCCGCCTCGGCCCGCTCCTGGTCGAGGATCGCCGCGAGCGTGTCGTAGGATTGGCCGGCATTGTGGACGTAGCCGTAATAGCCCGCCTCCGCGGCCTCCTCCGCGAAGGCGTCGAGGGCGGCGCGGTCGGCGAGGTCGAGGGGCAGCGCCCGCACGGCCCGGTCCGGATGGGCGGCGGCGAGGTCCGCCACCAGGGCGCCCGCCGCCTCCCCGGACTCGCGCACCGTGAAGTCGACGTCGTGGCCGGCGCCGACCAGCGCCCGCACGGTGGCGGCGCCGACGCCCCGGGCGCCGCCGGTGACGAGACTGCGCGGCGCGCTCACGCCGGCTCCGCCGGGGCCGGCTCCGCCGCGAACACCAGGCAGGTGTTCTGGCCGCCGAAGCCGAAGGAGTTCGACAGGACCGTGCGCACCGGCAGGTCGCGGGCCTCCGTCACCACGTCGAGCGGGAGGGCCGGGTCCGGCACCGCGTAGTTGATCGTCGGCGGCACGCGGCCGTGCTGGATGGTCAGCAGCGAGACCGCCGCCTCCACGGCGCCCGCCGCCGTCAGCGTGTGGCCGATCATCGACTTGTTGGACGAGATCGGCACGGACCTCATCCGGTCGCCCAGCACCGCGAGGCAGCCCAGCGCCTCCATCCTGTCGTTCTCCGGCGTGCCGGTGCCGTGGGCGTTGACGGTGTCGATCGCCGCCGGGCTCAGGCCCGCATCCGCGATCGCCTCGCGGATCGCCGCGATGATCGGGGCGCCGTCGGGGCTGGACCGGGTGCGGTGGAAGCCGTCGCCCTTCTCGCCGCAGCCGAGCACGTAGCCGAGGATGCGCGCGCCGCGGGCCGCCGCTTCCTCCGCGTCCTCCAGCACCAGGGCGGCGGCGCCCTCGCCCATGACGAACCCGTCCCGGTTCTTGGCGAAGGGCTTCGAGGCGCCCTCGGGCGGGTCGTTCTGGGTCGAGAGCGCCGAGAGCAGCGAGAAGCGGATCAGCGATTCGGGGTTCACCGAGCCGTCGGTGCCGATGCAGAGGGCGGCGCGCATCTCGCCGCGCCGGATCGCCTCGACGCCGAGCTGGATCGCGGTGGCGCCCGACGAGCAGGCGGTGGAGAGCGAGATCGGCGAGCCCTTGGTGCCGAAGCGGTCGGCGATTCGGTCGGCCACCGTGCCGAAGATGAAGAGGTCGTGCCAGTCGTCGAAACGGCGGGAGGCGGCGGCGCGCAGGAGGTCGGCGTAGGTCACCTCGCCATTCCCCTGCCCGTTCGCCTGGGCGGCCTGCGCCAGGGCCTGCCGCTGCGGCCACTCCATCTCGACGGGCGGCACCGCGATGAAGAGCGCGCCCGGGAAGTCGCCCGGAAGCCGCGCCTGCCCGACCGCCTCCTCGGCGGCGGCGGCGGCGAGCCGCTCGGACAGGAGGGGCGCCACCATCGGCCGGACGTCGAGAAAGTCGACGGTCCCGGCGATGCGGGTGCGCAGGCCCTCGGTCGGGAAGCGGGTGATCGCGTGGATGCCCGAGCGCCCGGCGGTCAGGGCGGCCCAGTTCTCCGCCACCCCCTGGCCCAGGGAGGTGACCATGCCGAGGCCGGTGACGGCGACGAGGGGCCGTCCCTGCGCGTCGCGGTAGCGGCTCATCGGGCCTCCTCCCGGGCGGGCAGGATGCGCAGGACGCCCTCGCCGCGGCGGTGCCCGACCGCCGTGACGGCGACCTCGCGCGCCTCGCCCGCCTGAACGAGCGCGGCCGCGAGCGCGGCCCCGAAGGGCGCGGTGGCTTCGAGGGTGTGGCCGGTGAGGTCGCCGAGCGCGCTCACCCGCGCCGCGGGCGCCCGCGCGGCGAGCACGGTCCCCTCCTCGGCCGTGATCCCGGCGCAGCCGGTGGCGCCCGAGATCACCGCGTCCGGCGCCTCGAACCCGGCCCGGGTCCACAGCGCCGCGAGGCTCTCCGCCGCGCCGCCGGGTGCGCGCCGGCCGCGGTCGCTCTCGACGGCGGCGAGGCGGGCGAGCGGGGCGGCGCCCCGCGCCGCGGCGTGCTCGGCCGCCTCCAGCACCAGGAAGGCGGCGCCGCTGCCGAGGATGAAGCCGCCCTCGCCCGCGCGCCGGAAGACCGGGGCGTACTCGGGCCGGTACAGGTAGCCGCCCATCTCGTGCACGAGGAGCACGTCGGCCCGCTCGGCGTTGTAGGAGCCGCCGACGAGCACGCTGTCGACCTGGCCGGCGGCGATGCGCGCCCGCGCGATTCGCAGCGCGTCGACCCCGCTCGATTCCTCGCCCATGAAGGTGCGCGAGGCGCCCGTCACCCCGTGCACGATGGCGATGTTGCCCGCGAGCAGGTTCGAGAGCTGGGCGAGGAAGAGCGTCGGGCGCAGGTCGTTCTGCAGGCGCTCGTTGAGGTAGGCGCCGGGATCCGCCGCCGCCGCGAGGCCGGTGAGGATCTGGCCATCCGCCGCGTAGTCGCGCTCGCCGCCGCCCGCCGCCACGATGAGGTGGAGCGCGCCTTTTCGCGCCGCGTCCTCCTTCAGGCCGGCCGCGTCGAGGGCGAGCCCGGCCGCGTAGACCCCGAGCCGCTGCCAGGCTTCCATCTGGCGCTGGTCGGCCTTCTTGGGGATCTGCCCGTCGAGGGCGAGCGGCACCACCGGATGGACCGGCCAGGGCGCGAAGCGCGCGGCGTCGGTGCGCGGGGCCTCGCCGGCGCGGAGCGCCGCGAGATGGGCCTCGACACCCTCGCCCGCGCAGGAGACGAGGCCGAGGCCGGTCACCACCACGTCGCGGGAGGGCGTGCTCACGGCCGCGCCCCGTCGGGGAGCCCGATCGAGAGCCCGATCGCCTTGGCGCGCGCGCGCATCGGCCCGTCGAGGCCAGCCGGGAACGGCATGGTCTTGAAGCGCAGCTCCGCGTTGCAGAGGGGTTTGCCCTCGGCGGTGATCGCCGCCTTGGTCACCGCGTAGCCCGAGCCGTCATGCTCCAGGCTCGCCTCGACGGCGAGGTCGGCGCCGGGGCCCACGAAGGAGCGGAAGCGCGCCTTGTCGACGCCCATCAGGAACGGCATGTGGCGGAAATCCGAGCGGGCGAGGAGGAGGTAGCCGGAGGCCTGCGCCATGGTCTCGGTGAGGAGCACGCCCGGCACCAGGGGGTGGCCGGGGAAGTGCCCCTCGAAGACCGGGCTCTCCAGCGGCACGCGGGCGCGCGCCGAGAGGCGGCCCGCCCCGGTGTCGAGGGCCACCACTTCGTCGATCATCTCGAAATATTCGAGGCGCATGGCTTCCCGTCGGCCCGGGGCGGGCGCGTCAGACCTTGGCGGCCTTCTCGGCCACCAGCCCGTCGATGCGGGCGCAGAGGTTCTTGAGGACGAAATACTCCTCGGCCGGGACCTTGCCCTCGTTGACCTCCTGGGTCCACTGTTCGAGGGGCAGCTTGATGCCGAAGGCCTTGTCGATCGCGAAGGCGATGTCGAGGAAGGCGAGGCTGTCGATGCCGAGGTCGTCGATCGCGTGGCTCTCCGGCGTGATCGAGTCGCGCGGGATGTCGGCCGTCTCGGCGATGATGTCGGCAACGCGGTCGAAGGTGTCGGACATGGGCGTGCAGCCGCTTTCGTGATCAGGTCTGGCTCGACCCCGCGACGCCTCTCCCGCGACGCAGGGGCCTCCGCCCGAGCCCCGGTCACGGACCGCGCTGACGACGGCCTCGAGCTGTCTGGTGTCGTTCCGCCGGAGAGGGCGGCCGAATCGGGACGGCGGCGCGGACGCGCCGTCGCCCCGGTCGAGCGGCCCGCATACACGAGGGGGGAACGGGGGGCAACCGCGGGCGGAACTCGCCCCGGGGCGGAACTGCCTCGCGGCCGATCGGTTCTCGGGGGTTGCGCGGCGAGCCTTCGCGGAGGGTGGGCCGCATGGGCGGGGAGCAGATCATGGAACACGTCATGCCGCCGGGCGCGCAGCGGGAGCAGGACCGGGCGCATGCCCCGGCCCGGGTCGCGCTGGTGCTGGTCCTCGCCGGGATCGGCCTGTGGGTGCTGCACGGCTTCCTGCCCGCCCTGGTCTGGGCGGTGATCCTGACGATCGCCCTGCGGCCCCTCTATGTCCGGGCGACCCGGAACCTGCCCACCGGCCGCCACGACATCGTCTGGCCGGCCCTGTTCACCCTCGCCACCGCCCTCGTGGTGCTGGTGCCCCTCGTCCTCGTCGCCGTGCAGGCGGCCCGGGAGGCCCGGGACGTGCTGCATTTCTGGCGTCAGATCGAGGAGCAGGGCTGGCCGGTGCCGGAGGCGGTTCAGCACCTGCCCTTCGGCGCCGCGCAGGTCTCGGCGTGGTGGCAGGAGAACCTGAGCCACCCGGCCGGCTCGTCCGAATTGCTGCACCGGCTCGACCGCTCCTCGCTGATCGGCTACGGGCGCGTCTTCGGCAGCCAGATCGCCCACCGGGTGATGCTGTTCGGCTTCACCCTGCTGACGCTGTTCTTCCTGTTCCGCGACGGGCCGGCGGTCGCCGCCCAGGGGCTCGTCGCCTGCCGGCGCCTGTTCGGCCCCCGCGGCGAGCGGGTCGCCCGCCAGATGGTGGCCTCGGTGCACGGCACCGTCGACGGCCTCGTCCTGGTCGGGCTCGGGGAGGGCTTCCTTCTCGGCGTGGCGTATTACTTCGCGGGTGTGCCCCACCCGGTGCTGTTCGGGGCGCTCACCGCGCTCGCGGCGATGATCCCCTTCGCGGCACCGGTCGTGTTCGGCATCGCGGCCCTGCTGGTGGCGGCCAACGGCGCCCTGGTCGCGGCGGCCATCGTCGTCGTCGCCGGCCTCGTCGTGACCTTCGTGGCGGATCACTTCGTGCGCCCGGCCCTGATCGGCGGCGCGACGCGGCTCCCCTTCCTGTTCGTCCTCCTCGGCATCCTCGGCGGGGTCGAGAATTTCGGCCTGCTCGGCCTGTTCCTCGGTCCGGCCGTCATGGCGGCGCTGGTGCTGCTGTGGCGGGAATACACGCAGGGCGAGGGCGGGGCGGCGGCCTGACGCGATCGTCGGCCGCACTCCGCCTCACGGTCCCCCGCCGTCGGCGAGGCCAGCAGCGCCTCACTCCCGCGTCAGCGCCGCCGCCGGCGGGAGCCGCGCCGCGCGCAGGGCCGGCCAGAAGCCGAAGACGAGGCCGCTCAGGACCGCGCAGGCGGCGGCGCCGGCGATCGCGCGGCCGGAGAAGACCACCGGCGTGTCGAGGCAGAACGCGGCCCCGGTCCCGGCCGCGAGGCCGAGCCCGACCCCGGCGACGCCCCCCAGGCCGGAGACCATCGCGGCCTCGGCCAGGAACTGCCAAAGGATGTCCGTCGTGCGCGCGCCGCCCGCCACGCGGATGCCGATCTCGCGGGTGCGCTCGCTCACCGTCATCAGCATCATGTTCATCACGCCGATCCCGCCGACCAGCAGGGAGATCCCGCCGGTGAGGCCGAGCAGCAGGGTCAGCGACGCCTGGGTCCTGTCCTGCGCCTCGATCGCCGCGGCCGCGTTGCGGACGTCGACATCGCGAACGTGATGGGCCTCCTCGAAGAGCGCGGCGACCCGCTCCGCGGTCGCGTCGGCCTGTGCGAGATCCTCCACGAGCACCGCGATCCAAGACGGGTCAGGCCGGCCGAACACCCGTGCGCCGCCCGTCGAGAACGGGAGAACCACCACGTCATCGTCGTCGCTGTCGCCGGACAGGGCCCCCTTGCCGGCCAGCACCCCGATCACCGTGAAGGGCACGTCGTTCACCAAGAGCGTCCGCCCGAGCGGCTCCGGCTCGTCGGGAAACACCTGGGCGGCGAGCTTCGTCCCAATGACTGCGACGGTGGCGAGCGACCGCTCGTCGTCGCGGGTGAAGAATGTGCCCGCGGTCACGGGCCAGTCGTAGACGCGCGGGAAATCCGCCGTCGCGGCCCTGCCCGACGTCGCGTGATCGCGATTGCCCGCCCGCGCCACGACCTGGCCCGGGCGCATCGGCATCACCGCCGCCACGTTCGGGAGACCATGCAGGAGATCGGCGTCGGAGGCGCGCAGCCGCCCGGCCGGCCCCCGGCTCTCCCCTCCCGGCACGACGTAGAGCCGGTTGGTGCCGAAGCTCTGGAGCTCGGCGAGCAGCTTCCTCCGGGCGCCCTCGCCGGCCGCGAGCAGCGCGATCACCGCCGCGACCCCGATGGTGATGCCGAGGAGCGTCAGCCCGGTGCGGAAGGCGTTCGCCGCGAGCGCAAGGCGGCCGGTCCGCAGGGCCACGCCGAGCAGGAGCAGGCCGGAGATGCGCGAGCCGCCTCCGGCCCGGTCGAGCGCCGGCCCGCGCGCCGCCGGCGCGACGCGGCCGGGGGCCGGCCCGCTATCCCCGACGATGGCCCCGTCGCGGATCTCGACGACGCGGTGCGCCGCCGCCGCGACCGCGCGGTCGTGGGTGATCATGACGATGGTGTGCCCTTCGGCGGCGAGTTCCGCGAGCAGGCTCACGACCTCGGCACCCGCGGCGCTGTCGAGGGCGCCGGTCGGCTCGTCGGCCAGGATGACGTGGCCGCCATTCATCAGCGCGCGGGCGATCGAGACCCTTTGCTGCTCGCCGCCGGAGAGCTGGGCCGGGCGGTGATGCATGCGGTGGCCGAGGCCGAGGCGCCGCAGCAGCAGCTCCGCCCGGGCGCGGCGCTCGCCCGGCGGCATCCCCGCATAGGCCGCCGGCATCTCGACGTTCTCGATCGCCGGGGCGGTGGCGATGAGGTTGTACTTCTGGAACACGAAGCCGAACGCCTCGCGCCGCAGCCGGGCGAGAGCGTCGCCCGAGAGTGCGCCGACATCCCGACCGGCGAAGCGGTAGCTGCCGCCGCTCGGCCGGTCGAGCAGCCCCAGGATGTTCAGCAGCGTCGACTTGCCCGAGCCCGACTGGCCGACGATCGCCACGAACTCGCCGGCCCGGACCGTGAGCGAGATCCCGCGCAGCACCGCGACGGGGGCGCCCTCTCCGGAGAGGTAGGATTTGCGCAGGGCGTCGAGCGCGATCAGCGGCGGATCCGCCGCGGCGGGCCGAGCATCGCTCACAGCTGGAACCCCACGAGCGGCAGCTTGTCCGGTCCCGGCTTCCGGCCGGTCACGACCCGCTCGCCCTCCGCCAGGCCCGAGACGATCTCGGCCTCGACCCGGGTCCGCAGGCCCAGGGCGACGCGGCGCTCGCTCTCGCGGCCGGCGGCGTCCACCACCGTGACGGCCGTCGCGCCGCCCTCACCGTGAAGGGCCGCCACCGGGGCCAGCAGCACATTCTCGGCCGAGGCCGTCACGAAGGAGACCTGCGCGGTCATCTCCGGCCGCAGGTCGCCGGCCCCGTTGTCGACGTCGAACAGCGCCGTGTAGACCACCACGGTGTTCGCGGCGGCAGCGGGGGCGCCAGCCTCGCCCGGCCCGCCGATCCGCTCGGGCTTTGCGGGCGCGGGCAGGATCTGGCGCAGCGTCGCGCTCCAGCGCCGGTCGCCATGGCCGAGCGTGGTGAAGCGGACCGGCATGCCCACCCGGAGCCGCGTCACGTCGGCCTCGGAGACCTGCGTCCACACCGTCATGGTCCCGAGATCGGCGATGCGCAGGACCTGCGGCGTCGCGTAGGTGGCGTTCAGCGTCTGGCCCTCGCGGGCATCGATCGACACCACGGTGCCGGAGATCGGGGCGTCGATCTGGGTGTAGCCGAGGGCGATCCGGTCGGCCTTCAGGGTCGATTCCATCTGCCGGATCTCGGCGCGGATCGCCTCCGCCTTGGCGCGCGCGGTCCGGAGATCGCGCTGGCACTGGTCGTAGGCGAGCTTCGACGCGGCGTCGCGCGCCATGAGCGTGGCGTAGCGCGCGAGCGTCGCCTCGGCATAGTCCACATGGGCCTGCTGCTCGGCGAGGTTGGCCGCGTATTGCGCGAGCTGGGCCTCGTCGGCATCGACCCGGGCGGCTTGGACCTGCGGGTCGATCTCGACGAGGCGCTGGCCGCGCGCGACGCGGTCGCCGACCCGGACGAGGATGCGGTTCAACTGGCCGGAGGCCTGCGCGCCGACATCGACATAGGCCCGCGGCTGGATCTTCCCGGTCGCCGTGACCACCTGCTCCAGGCTGCCGCGGCGGATCGTGTCCGTGACGGGAGGGGTGGACCGCGCCCCACTCTGCCGCCACGCCAGGCCGCCGACCAGCGCTGCCAGCGCGAGCACGGCCGACGCGACGCGCCGGCGGCGGATCGACGGGCGCGAGTCTCTCGCGCCGCTCGATGTGCTGACGATGCCGTGCATCGAACTCTGGACCCTATCGAGAGCGTCGAGCGTCTTTGCACGCACCCTTCGATCTTTCAATTACCTTGGGTAAGGGAATGGCGAGGAACCGCTTCGCCGCCTGCCGGGCCTGGGGGATTGCGCGTCGGATCTTCCGGGCGGGGCGGCGGCCCGACCGTCGGGCGCGGATCAGGCGAGGCAGGCCCCGGCCGCCAGCAGCGCCGCGATCGCCCAGAGCACGCCGACCGCGGTCCGGTAGAGCCGGAGCGCCCTGTCGATATCCGCCGCCGTCGCCTGCGCGCGGCCGTCGCCCATCCAGTGGTCCTCCACCCGCGTGGTCCCGTAGACCCGCGGTCCGGCGAGCCGGAGCCCGAGCGCCCCGGCCATGGCGGCCTCCGGCCAGCCGGCATTGGGCGAGCGGTGGCGCCGCGCGTCCCGGCGCAGGGCCCGCAGCGCGCCGGCCGCCGAGCAGTCGGACCGCAGGGCGGCGGCGGCCAGGATCAGCAGGGCGGTGAGCCGGGAGGCCGGCAGGTTCACGAGGTCGTCGAAGCGGGCGGCGGCCCAGCCGAAGGCGGCGTGCCGCTCCGTGCGGTGGCCGATCATGCTGTCGGCGGTGTTGGCCGCCTTGTAGAGCGCGCCCCCGGCAAGGCCGCCCGCCCCGATCCAGACCGCCGGCGCCACGATCCCGTCCGAGAAATTCTCCGCGAGGCTCTCGATCGCGGCCCGGCACAGGGCCGCCTCGTCGAGACTCTCGGGATTGCGCCCGACGATCATCGCCACGGCGCGCCGCCCGCCGGCGAGCCCGTCGCGGCGCAGATCAGCGGCGACCCGGGCGACGTGGTCGTGGAGGCTGCGCTGGGCGGGCAGGCTCGCGGCCAGCAATCCGCCGAGCAGGATCCCGGCGCCGAGCCGGTCGGCGAGCCCGGCGAGGACAGCCGCCCCCGCGCCGGTGGCGGCCAGGACCAGGGCGAGCGCCAGGCTCCCGGCGGCGCGCCGCAGCCCCGGCGGATCCGACGCCCGGTTGAGGCTCCGGTCCAAGGCGGCGATCAGGGCGCCGATCCAGGTGACAGGGTGGCCGATCGCCCGGTAGAGGCGGTCGGGATAGCCGAGGGCCGCCTCCGCCGCGAGGGCGAGGGCGAGCACCAGGAGGCTGTCGGGCGGGTGGAGCGAGGGCGGCATGGAGGCTCGGGCGGCGATCCGGCATGGGGGCGACCTCGGCGAGGCGCGGCGCCTGTTCCCGGACGCGCCCCTGCCCTGGATCGACCTCTCGACCGGCATCAACCCGGTCCCCTATCCGTGCCCGCCCTTCGACGCCAGCCTGCTCGCCCGCCTGCCCGCCCCGGCCGAGGTCGCGGCGCTGGAGGCGGCGGCGGCGCGGACCTACGGCGCCGATCCGGCCGAAGCCGTCGCCGCGCCCGGGACCCAGGCCCTGATCGCGTGGCTGCCCGTCCTGCGCCCGCAGGGGCGCGTCGCCGTGATCGGCCCGACCTACGCGGAGCACGCCGCCGCCTGGGCGCAGGCGGGCCACGCCGTCGCGACCGTGGCGAACCTCGACGAGGCCGCGCGGGCGGACGTCGCCGTGGTGGTCAACCCCAACAACCCGGACGGGCGGGTGACGCCGCGCCCCGCCCTCCTGGAGGCGGCCGGGCGGCTGGCGGAGCGGGGCGGCCTCCTCGTCGTCGACGAGGCCTTCGCGGATCTCGAACCCGTCGCGAGCCTCTGCGAGGCGGTCCCGGAGGCCGCGATGGTGCTGCGCTCCTTCGGCAAGACCTACGGCCTCGCGGGCCTGCGCCTGGGCTTCGCGGTGGCCCGGGCGCCCCTGGCCGCACGCCTGCGGGCGGCGCTCGGCCCCTGGGCGGTGTCGGGCCCCGCCATCGCGGCAGGGCTCGCCGCCCTCCCCGACCGCGCGTGGCGGGAGGCGGCCGCCGCGTCCCGGCGGGCGGATGCGGAGCGGCTCGACGGCCTCCTCGCCCAGGCCGGTGCGCGGCTCGTCGGCGGCACCTGCCTGTTTCGCACCGCCGATTTTCCGGACGCGCCGGCCCTGTTCGCCCGGCTCGGGCGCGCCGGCCTGTTCGTGCGCCGGTTCGAGGCGGCGCCGGACCGCCTGCGCTTCGGCCTGCCCGGCACCGCGGCGGCCTGGGAGCGGCTGGAGCGCGCCCTCGCCTGAGCCCCCTGCGCCAAGCGGCGCCATCAAAAAGGCCGAAAAAACCTGGATCCCGCCGGTCTCCGGCACGGCCGGTCCCGCTCTCCGCGTCCGGTCCCGGGCGCATCGCGTTGACCCCCGCCAGGGTCGGGCCGCATAAGCCCGCTCGGATGCGGTCCGGCGCGGCGGGACGGCGAGGATCGGCCGGGCGTGCGGAAGCGGGGACCTGACGGAATGAGCGTGGACGAGGTCAAACGGCGCGACAGGCTCGGCGGCGTCATCGCGTTCGCGCGCCGCTCCCTGCCCGAGTTGCGCCGCGACGCCGAGACGATCGTCCCGCTCGACGCGCCGCGCACCCGGCGCGCCGTCCAGCTCCTCAACCCCTTGCGCTGGACCCGTCTGATCCGGCCGGAGGCGGAGATTCACCGCCGCCGCATCGGCGTGGGCCTGATCCGCAGCTTCGTGATCTTCGTCCTCGTTCCGACGATGGCGGTCGGCCTCTACCTGTTCGCCCTCGCGGCGGACCAGTACGTCGTCGAGGCCCGCTTCGCCGTCCGGGGCGAGACCCTGCCCCTCGGCGAGGTCCGCCTCGGCGAGTTCGCGGCGATGATCCAGAAGAACAACAGTCAGGACACCTACATCGTCGCGGAATACATCCGCAGCGCGCCGATGCTGGACAGCGCCCAGCAGGCCCTCGACGTCCGTCGCATGTTCATGCGGGACGAGGGGGATTTCTGGACCCGCTACTCCGGCAAGGAGCCGGTCGAGGAGCTTCTGAAGTACTGGCGCAAGCACGTGCAGACGAGCATCGACCTCGTCTCGGGCATCATCACCCTGAAGGTGGTGACCTTCACGCCGGACGACAGCCTGCAGATCGCCGAGCACGTGGTGAAGGGCGCCGAGGCTCTGGTCAACCGGATCTCGGAGCGGGCCCAGGAGGACATGCTGCGCCACAGCCGCGAGGAGGTGCAGAAGGCCGGGGAGCGCCTGACCCAGGCGCAGACCGCCCTGCGGGAGTTCCGCAATCGCTGGGGCATCATCGACCCCACCAAGTCGGCCGAGGCGACTTACACCACGCTGATCGACCTCCGGAAGGAGAAGATCAAGCTCGAGAACGACCTGCAGGTGCTGCGCTCCTCCTCGCTCGACGAGAAGTCGCGCTCGATCCAGGCCCTGGTCGCCAACGTGGCGGCGATCGACCAGCAGATGAAGCAGCTGCAGGCCTCGCTGGCGAGCGACGCGGTGGCGAGCGACGCGCCGAACGCCGCCCAGGCGCTCCTCGAATACGAGCGCCTGATGATCGAGCGGACCGTGGCGGAGCGCCTCAACGACTCGGCGATCGGGATGCTGGAGCGCGCCCGGATCGCGGCGAGCAAGCAGTCGATCTACCTGGCGAACTTCGTGCCCCCGGCGCGGCCCGAATACGCCGCCCTCCCGGAGCGGGGCCCCAACCTGTTCGTGGTCTTCTTCTGCCTCCTCGTGGCCTGGGGCAGCGCGACGCTCCTGATCGAGGGCGTCAAGGACCACAACATCTGAGGCCGGTCACCATGGCGGACTCGGATTTCATCGACCTCGTCGCCCGCGCGATCTCGCCCGCGATGGGGCGCGAGGAGCGCGAGGCGGTCTACGAGGTCGTGCGCCAGGCCGTGCGGCGGCTGCAGGAGCGCGAGGGCCTGGACCGGACCGACCCGCGCGCCCTGCTGCAGGCCCAGCTGATCGAGGAGACGATCGGCGAGGTCGAGGGCCTGGTCACCCGCTTCATCGCGCGCGGCACGATCGACACCGCCGCGAACCGGACGTGACCCCGCCGGCATTTCGTGCACCTCACAAAACTCCCGCCGCGCTGGAGGCGCCACGGTGAGCGACGACGGTGATCGGGAGTTTTGTCAGGGACACTGAGCCGGGCGTCCTCTTGCGGCGCGCCGTCGCGTCGGCGCGTCCGCACCCTCGACCGCGGCGGTTTCTTCTATAAGTGCTGACGCGGGCGCGGGCCGGCGCGGGCCGCCGGGCCCGGACTCGAACGAAGGCGGAGCGACCAGGCCCTCATGACGACCACGCCCGAAGTGCCGCCTCCCGGCCGCGGCCAGACCGTCCAGGAGGGCGCCTCCGGCGAGGTCACGGACCACCGCAGCGACATCTTCTTCGCGGCCGTCGAGACGACGCGCATGCCGATGATCGTCACCGATCCGCGCCTGCCGGACAACCCGATCATCTTCGCCAACCAGGCCTTCCGGGCCCTCACCGGCTACGAGCCCGCCGAGCTGATCGGGCGCAACTGCCGCTTCCTGCAGGGGCCCGAGACCGACCCGCAAACCATTGCGGAGGTGCGCCGCGCCATCAAGGAGCGGCGGGAGATCTCGACCGAGATCCTCAACTACCGCAAGAACGGCTCCTCGTTCTGGAACGCGCTGTTCGTCTCGCCGGTCTACAACGAGGCCGGCGACCTCGTGTACTTCTTCGGCTCGCAGCTCGACGTCTCGCGCCGCCGCGACGCGGAGGACGCGCTGCGGCAGGCGCAGAAGATGGAGGCCCTGGGCCAGCTCACCGGGGGGATCGCGCACGACTTCAACAACCTGCTCCAGGTGGTGGTCGGCTACGTCGACATCCTGCAGGCGGGGCTCGCCAACCCGACCCACGATCGCGGCCGGCTGGTGCGCGCGGCCGAGAACATCCGGAGCGCCGCCGACCGGGCGACGACGCTGACCCAGCAGCTCCTCGCCTTCGCGCGCAAGCAGCGCCTCGACGGGCGCACCGTGAACCTCAACGGCCTCGTCGAGGGGATGGGGGACCTCGCCAACCGCACCCTCGGCGACCGGGTCACGATCCGCACCGAACTCGCGCCGGACCTGCGCAACGCCCGCCTCGACCCGACCCAGACGGAGGTGGCGCTCCTCAACGTGCTGCTCAACGCCCGCGACGCGATGCCGGGGGGCGGCACCGTCACGATCCGCACCGAGAACCGGGACATCGCGCCCGACGAGATCGGGCTCGGCCTGCCCCCGCCCGGCCGCTTCGTGACGATCAGCATCGCCGATACGGGCACGGGCATGTCCCCCGAGGTGCTCGCCCGGGTGATGGAGCCCTTCTTCACCACCAAGGAGGAGGGCCGCGGCACGGGCCTCGGCCTGTCGATGGTCTACGGCTTCGCCAAGCAGTCGGGCGGCACGCTGCAGATCGAGTCCCGTCCCGGCGAGGGCACGCTGGTGCGGCTGATGTTCCCGGCCGCCGGCGAGGAGGAGCGCCCGGCCCCGGTCCGCCCGCGCGGGAACGAGCGCCCCGGGACGGAGCGGATCCTGATCGTGGACGACCGCCTGGACGTGGCCGAACTCGCCCGCACCATCCTGCAGGATTTCGGCTACTCGGTGCTGACGGCCGGGAACGGCCGCGAGGCCCTGGACCTCCTCGACGGGAGCGAGCGGGTGGACCTGCTCTTCTCCGACCTGATCATGCCCGGCGGCATGAACGGGGTGGTGCTCGCCCGGGAGGCCCGCCGCCGCCAGCCGCGCCTGAAGGTGCTGCTGACGACGGGCTACGCCGAGGCGAGCCTGGAGCGCACCGACGTCGGCGGCAGCGAGTTCGAGGTGATCAACAAGCCTTATCGGCGCCTCGAACTGGTCCGCCGGGTGCGGGCGGTGCTCGACGGGCCGAACGGCGTGACCTAGAGCAGCACCCGATCGCGCTGCAATCGGGTGCTGCTCTAGGTCATTGTTTTTGCCGCATTTTCTACGACGAACCGGGGGCCACTTCGTCGGAAAAGGCTCTCAGGCTCAGCCGATCCGCGGCAGCCGGGCGAGGATCGCCTCCCGCTTGGCCCGCGACCCCGCGAGGCGGGCCCGGGCGCGCGCCAGGATGTCGGGCGGGGCCGTCCGCGGCGTGCCCGCCGCGAAGGGGGGTGCCGGCGCGTATTCGAGGGCGAGCTGGATCGTCTCGGCCTCCTCCCGGCCGCGCAGGGCCGCCACGACGGCGAGGCCGAAATCGATGCCCGAGGTCACCCCGCCGGCGGTGATCAGCGTCCCGTCCCGGACAATCCGCTCCTCGACGGCCGTCGCACCGAAATGCCCGAGGAAGTCGAGGGCGTTCCAGTGCGTGGTGGCGTGCTTCCCCCGCAGCAGCCCCGCCGCGCCCAGGACCAGCGCCCCGGTGCAGACGGAGGTGACGAAGCGCGCCTGCGCGGCCCGCTCGCGCAGGAAATCCAGCACAGCCCCGTCCTCCAGGAGCACGTTCACCCCCGCCCCACCGGGCACGCAGAGCACGTCGAGGGGCGGGCAGTCCGCGAAGGCCGTCGTGGGCGTGAGCTGCAGCCCGGTGGCGGCCGTGAGCGGCCGGACCTCCTTCCAGACGAGGTGAACCTCGGCCCCCTCCACCGAGGCGAAGACCTCGTAGGGGCCGGTGAGGTCCAGCTGCTGCACGGCGGGAAAGACGAGGATGCCGAAGCGGAGGGTCATGGCGCGCACTCCCGGTTGACCGACCCCACCCTAGCGGCGCAGGCTCCGGCACGATCGCCAAAGACCCCTCGTTTCATGCTAGAACCGCGCCGCATCGAGATCCTGGCCTTCCCGGCGGTGCAGCTCCTCGACGTGGCGGGGCCGCTCCAGGTCTTCGCCAGCGCCAACGATCTCGCCGCCCCGGACCGCCCCTACGATCCCGTGGTGGTCGCCCGCGAGACCGGCGTGGTGACCTCCGCGGGACTCGGCCTCGCGGCCCGGCCCCTGCCGACGGACGGCGCGCCCCCTCACACGCTGATCGTGGCGGGCGGGTCGGGCATCGACGCGCTGAGCCGGGACCCCGCCGCGATCGCCTGGGTGCGCCGGCGCTCGGAGGGGGCGCCGCGCACCGCCTCGGTGTGCAGCGGCGCCTTCCTGCTCGCCGCGGCGGGGCTCCTCGACGGGCGGCGGGCCGTCACCCACTGGTACCGCTGCGATCAGTTCGCCTCGCGCTTCCCGCAGGTCCGGCTCGACCGGGACCCGATCTTCGTGCGCGACGGCCCCGTCTGGACCTCGGCGGGCGTGACGGCCGGGATCGACCTGGCGCTGGCGATGGTGGAGGAGGATCTCGGTCGAGCGGCGGCTCTGGCCGTCGCCCGCCACCTCGTCGTCTTCCTGAAGCGGCCGGGCGGGCAGGCGCAGTTCAGCACGCTGCTCACCCTGCAGGGCGAGGCCGGCCGCTTCGACGCCCTGCACGCCTGGATCGCCGACACCCTGCGGGGCGACCTCTCGCTGGCGGCCCTCGCCGCCCGGGCCGGCATGAGCGTCCGCGGCTTCGCGCGGCACTACCGGCAGGCCACCGGCCGCACGCCCGCCCGGGCCGTCGAGGCGATTCGGGTCGAGGCTGCTCGCCGCCTGCTGGAGCAGGGCATGCCGGTGGCGCGGGCCGCGCGGCGCTGCGGCTTCGGCTCCGAGGAGACGATGCGGCGGAGCTTCCTGCGTGTGGTGGGCGCGGCGCCCCGCACCTACCGGGAGCGCTTCGCGGCGGAGGAGCGCTTCGCGGCGGGCGAGGCCCCGTGATCCGCCTGGCTCATTGCAGCCCGAGGCGCGCGCGGACCTGGGCCGCCGTCACGCCCCGGGCCCGGAGCGCCGCGAGGGGCTCGGAGCCGCGCGACTTGGCGAGCTTGCCGCCCTCCGCGTCGAGGAGCAGGGCGTGGTGGTGGTAGAGGGGCGCGGGCAGGCCGAGCAGGGCCTGGAGCAGGCGGTGCAGGTCGGTGGCGGCCTCGAGATCCCGGCCCCGCACCACGTGGGTGATTCCCTGGAGGGCATCGTCGGACACCACGGCGAGGTGGTAGCTCGCCGGAACGTCCTTGCGGGCGAGGATCGCGTCGCCCCAGCGCTCGGGGTGCGCCGCACGGGCCGTCACGCTCCCGTCCGCCGCGAAGGTCTCGACCACGAGGGGGCCCGGGCAGGCGGCGCGCGCCCGCGCCATGTCGAGTCGCCAGGCATGCGGCTCTCCCGCGGCGATCCGGGCCGCGGCCCCGGCGGCGTCGCGGCAGGTGCCCGGATAGAGCGGCGCCCCGTCGGGATCCCGCGCGGTGCTCGCCGCCGCCACCTCCCGGCGGGTGCAGAAGCACGGGTAGACGAGGCCGCGCGCGCGCAATCCGTCGAGCGCCGCGGCGTAGTCCCCGAAATGCTCGGATTGCCGCCGCACCGGCTCCGCGAAGGCGAGGCCGAGCCAGCGCAGGTCGTCGATCATCGCGGCGATCAGCTCCGGCCGGCAGCGCGTGGTATCGATGTCCTCGACGCGCAGGATCAGGCGGCCGCGCATCCGGTCCGCCAGCGCCGCGTTGAGCAGGGCCGAGTAGGCGTGGCCGAGATGGAGGCGTCCGTTGGGACTGGGCGCGAAGCGGAAGAGGCGGGAGGGCACGGGACCGATGGGGCGCGAGCGGGCTCGACCGGAGATGGGGGCCGCGGGCCCGCCCGTCGATGCCGCGGGGGCGCCCGCGCGGCTCCTCGACTCGGAGGCGGTGCTGCGCGAGGGGGTCGAGGCCCTGACGCGCCGCGACCCGGTGATGGCCCGCATGGTGGCGGCGGGCGCGGTCCCACCCTTGCGCAAGCGCCCGCCGGGCTATGAGGGCCTCGCCGGGATCATCGTCGCCCAGCAGCTCTCGACCGCGAGCGCCGGCGCGATCTGGACCCGGCTCACGCGCCTTCTGCCCGACCTCACGCCCGAGACCGTCGCGGGGGCCGCCGAGGCCGACCTCAGGGCCGCGGGCCTGTCGGGGCCGAAGATCCGCACCCTGCGCGCCGTGGCCGAGGCGGTCGCGGGGGGCGCCCTGCCGCTCCACGCGCTGCACGCCCTGCCGGCCGACGAGGCGCATCGCCTGATGGTGGCGGTGCGGGGCATCGGGCCCTGGACGGCCGACGTCTACCTGCTGTTCTGCCTCGGCCATCCGGACGCCTTCCCGGCGGGCGACCTCGCCCTGCAGGAGGCGGCCCGGCTCGCCGAGGGGCGGGAGATCCGCCCCGACGCGAAGGCGCTGACCGCGCGGGCCGAGGTCTGGCGGCCCTGGCGGGGGGTCGCCGCCGGGGTGCTCTGGGCCTATTACCGGATCGCCAAGGCCCGCGACGCGACGCCCCTCCCCGCCCGATCGCCCGAGGTTCCCGCATGAGGTCCCCCGCATGACGACGCTCACCGGCCCGCGTCTGCCGCCCCGCTCCGGCGCCGCGCCGCG
This sequence comes from Methylobacterium sp. JK268, assembly GCF_054052225.1. Classification (NCBI taxonomy): domain Bacteria; kingdom Pseudomonadati; phylum Pseudomonadota; class Alphaproteobacteria; order Hyphomicrobiales; family Methylobacteriaceae; genus Methylobacterium; species Methylobacterium sp. JK268. The sequence goes on from NZ_JBSVZN010000025.1 coordinate 34,239, forward strand.
CCAGCTCGTGGTCCTGCTGCACGGCTTCGGCGCGGACGGCAACGACCTGTTCGACCTCGCCCGGGCCTGGCAGCCGCTCCTGCCGGACGCCGCCTTCGTGTCGCCCCACGCGCCCGAGCCCTGCATCCAGGGCTTCGGCCGGCAATGGTTCTCCCTGACCTTCCGCGACCCGCACGAGCGCTGGCGCGGGGTCAACCGGGCGGCCCCTACACTCGACGCGTTCCTCGATGAGGAACTGGCCCGAGCCGGGCTCGACGAGAGCCGGCTCGCCCTGGTCGGGTTCAGCCAGGGCTGCATGATGGCGCTGCATGTCGGCCTGCGTCGCCCGCGCCGGCTCGCGGCCCTGGTGGGGCTGTCGGGCCTGCTGGTGGTCGAGGAGGGCAAGGGGCCCGAGAGCCTCAAACCCGCGATCCGCTCTGTGCCGCCGATCCTGCTCGTGCACGGCGACCAGGACGAGGTCATCCCTGTCGAGGCGCTGTTCCTGTCGAGTGACCTCCTGGCGGGGGCCGAGGTGCCGGTGGAGTGGCACATCTCGGCCGGCACGGGGCACGGCATCGACGAGGGCGCGCTGCACCACGCGGGGCTGTTCCTGGCGAGCCGCTTCGCGGCGCGATGACGGGCGCGCCGGAAAACCCTCCCCCGCAAAGGGGGAGAGGGTTCGTGCGCGCCCTACCCCCGCACCTCCCGGATCGCCGCCTGCGCGCCGAGATGCAGCAGCGCCCCGTCGCCCATCAGCGCCACGAGGTCGAAGCCCTCCCGCATGAGCTCGTGGCCCCGCGCCGGGGAATGCGCGTAGACGCCGATGGTCTTGCCCGCCGCCCGCGCCCGGACCTTGGCGTGGTCGAGGGCGGCGCGCACCACGCTGCCGCCCGGATCCAGCGCGGCGCCGCCCGAGAGCGCGATCGACAGGTCGGAAGGGCCGATGAAGATGCCGTCGAGGCCCTCCACGCCCAGGATCGCGTCGACCGCGTCGAGCGCCTCGCGGGTTTCCACCATGGCGAGCGCCAGGGAGAAGCCGTTCGCCTCCTTGAGGTACTGCTCCTGCGGCAGCCCCGAGAGGGCGAGGGCCGCGAGCGGCCCCCAGCTGCGCGCGCCGACGGGCGGGTACTTGGCGAAGGAGACGAAGGACCGCGCCTCCTCGACGCTGTTCACCATCGGGGCGATCACCCCCGAGACCCCCGCGTCGAGGAGCTGCGAGGCCACGCTGTGAGGGTCGACCGTCATCCGCACCAGGGTCGGCTTCCCGCGCGCGGCGATGAGCGGCACGGTCCGCGCCACGCTCGCCACGTCGAAGCCGCCGTGCTGCATGTCCAGCGTCACCGCGTCGAAGCCCGTCTCGGCGGCGAGCAGCCCCGCCACGGCGGGCTCCGGAATGCCGCACCACGCGGACAGGAGGGGCGTCCCCTCCCGCACCCGCGCCGCCAGAGCCGCCACCGCTCCACCCCGCTCCGCCATGCCGCATCCTCCCGGGTCGTGCGCCCGATGGAGCCGGGCGTCTGTGCCCCGAACCTTAAGACCCGGGCGCCCATCCCGTCGAGGCCACCCCCCATGCGTCGCGACGGCTTGATCGGGCGCGAGAATCGGCGATTCTTGACTCCTTGCCCGCCCGGACCCACATGCCGGGCAACGCAGCGCAGACACGGGGGGGCGGCCCCGATCCGCCCGCACGGTGGGACGCGGCCCTGAGGCCGGCGCCCGGCCAACGCGTTGTGCTGCCTTCCCGCTTCGGGTAGTTTGCGACCGGCTGCCGGGACGATGCGTCCCCGGCCCGACCTGGTTTCGGGTCGCCGCGCCGCGGGCCTCACACGTTTTCTGGAGCCACGGCCCCATGGATTTCCTCAAACCACGGTACACGCCTATGAACCGCCGCCGTCGCATCTACGAGGGCAAGGCGAAGGTCCTCTACGAGGGACCGGAGCCGGGCACGCTCATCCAGCACTTCAAGGATGACGCGACCGCCTTCAACGCGAAGAAGCACGAGGTGATCGACGGCAAGGGTGTGCTGAACAACCGTATCTCCGAGTTCGTGTTCCAGCACCTCAACGACATCGGCGTGCCGACTCACTTCATCCGGCGCCTCAACATGCGCGAGCAGCTGATCCGCGAAGTCGAGATCATCCCGCTCGAAGTGGTGGTGCGCAACGTTGCGGCGGGTTCGCTGGCGACGCGGCTCGGGCTGGAGGAAGGCACGCAGCTCCCGCGCTCGATCATCGAGTTCTACTACAAGAACGACCAGCTCAACGACCCGATGGTGTCGGAGGAGCACATCACGGCGTTCGGCTGGGCGACCCCCCAGGAGATCGACGACATCATGGCGCTGGCCATCCGGGTCAACGACTTCCTGTCGGGTCTCTTCCTGGGTGTCGGCATCCGCCTCGTCGACTTCAAGATGGAGACCGGCCGCCTCTGGGAAGGCGACCTGATGCGCATCGTCGTCGCCGACGAGATCTCCCCGGATTCGTGCCGGCTGTGGGACATCAAGAGCCAGGACAAGCTCGACAAGGACCGCTTCCGCAAGGACCTGGGCGGCCTGATCGAGGCCTACACGGAGGTGGCGCGCCGGCTCGGCATTCTCGGCGAGAACGAGAAGATCCAGACCGGCGGCCCGCGGCTCGTCCAGTAGGCGCCGCACCGTCGCGACTCCGGAACGGGGCTGCCCCTGCGGGCGGCCCCGTTTCGCGTTCAGCGGGGCGCTGCGGGGGGCGCGGGGCGAAGGCGCGTGTAGGTCGGGGCCTGCGGGTCGAAGGCGGGGTGATACCAGGGATCGCCGGCCAGCGCCGCGCCCCAGCGATCCTTGAGCGCCGCGACCTCGCCCGCGTGGCGCGCCAGGGCCTCCGGCGTCCAGCGGCGGCTCGCGGCCTCCCGGTGGTGCAGCACGGCGCCCGGCACCATCAGGGTGCGGTAGCCGGCCCGGTCGAGGCGCAGGCACAGGTCCACGTCGTTGAAATCGACCGCGAAGGCGGCGGCGTCGAAGCCGCCGACCTCGGCGAATTTGCGCGCCTCCACCACCAGGCAGGCCGCCGTCACGGCCGAGACCCGGTGCGTCGCCGCGAGGCGGTGGAGGTAGCCCGGCGCGTCGCCCGGGACGTGGCGGTGGGCGTGGGTCACGAGGCCGCCGGTGCCGAGCACGATCCCGCCGTGCTGGATCCGCCCCTCCCCGTCGAGGAGCTTCGCCCCGACCGCGCCAACTTCCGGCCGCAGCGCCTCCTCGGCCATGCGGCGCAGCCAGTCGGGCCGGAACGCCTCGACGTCGTTGTTGACGAAGCCGAGGAGGCGGCCGCGGGCGATCTCCGCCGCGCGGTTGTTCATCGCCGCGAAGTTGAACGGCCCCGGGCAGGGCAGCACCCGGGCGGTCCCCGCCGCCTCCAGGGCCCGGAGATAGGCCAGGGTCTCGGGCTCGCGGCTGTCGTTGTCGCAGACGATGACCTCGAGGGCGTCCCAGTCCGTGCGCGCGCGCAGGCTGTCGAGGCAGGTGCGCAGGAGGTCGAGCCGGTCGCGGGTCGGCACGATCAGGCTGACCAGCGGCAGCGGCGCGGACAGCGGCCGGCGCAGGGTCAGAATTCCCGCCGGCCCTGTCTCGACCGCGGCGCCGGGCGCGCGGGCCTGCGCCAGGGCGCGGCGCCCCTGGCGCGAGGCGGGGCCGGGCTCCGCGAAGGGCCGCCAGAGCGAGAGCGTGCGGGGCAGGTGGCGGACCGCGCCGGGCCCGTACCGGTCGTGGAGGCGCAGCAGGTGGGCCGCGACGTCGTCGGATTCCGGGGTCTCCCCGCGCCGCAGGGCCACGACGGGACCGACGTAGTCGACGGCGAGCAGGAAGTCGGGATCGAAGGCCGGGCGCAGGAGCGGCAGCAGCGGTTCGCCGTTAGGGCCGAGCACCAGCGCGTCGCCGTAGAGGGCGTAGAGCGCGGGATCCGCCGCGAAGGCCGCGGCGATCACCGCGTCCGCCCCGTCCGCGAGCGTGTGGCCCTCCGGGCAGAGGATCACGGGGTCGCGCGCGACGCGGGCGGCGGGGGCGGGTGGGACGGCGGCGGGGCTGAAGGAGGGCTCGGCGCCGAGCAGCGCCGCGGCGCGGTTGCGGGCGCGCACGCGCTTTCCCGAGAGCCAGGCCGCGGCGATGCCGAGCGCCTCGCCCGGCCGCCGGAGCAGCACCGGCAGCTTCGCGAGGTGCCGCAGGGGAGAGCGCCGCAGCGGCTCGGCGAAGCGCAGGACGTCGCAGGCGGGGTGGTCGGGGAAGCGGCGGGGGCGGGTCATCGGCGCGGTCCGGGTGCCGCGCGCCGCAGGGGTGACGCTCCCACCCTCTGAGGCACGGCTGTTCGGGGACAATGCGAGGCGCTTCTCCCCTCTCCTAAGTGGGCGCGCGGATTCACATTTCGGGTCGTGCGCATGCCCTCTCCCCGCGTGCGGGGAGAGGGTCGAGCCCCCCTTGTCGGGGGCGAGACGAGGCGGCGCACCGATCGCGAAGCGATCGGCCCGAGGGTGAGGGGGCGGTGAAGGACGAGCCTCTTCCGGAACCGCCCCCTCACCCTCGCCCTGCGGGGAGAGGAGAAACCCGCGATTCATCCGGCGAAGTGTGAATGGGTAAGCCCGAGTGGGAGAGGGGCCCGGGGATCGAAGATCCCGCGTGAGAGTGGCTCGGTCTCAGCAGGAAGACTGAGCCGTGCCGCCGGCAGCTCGACGGTTCATAGCCAATCTGAAGCCGAGCCACCCTCACCCCTACCCCTCTCCCCCGCGGGCTAGCGTGTTCACACGTCGGGTCGTGCGCATGCCCGCTCCCTCGCAGGCAGTTTGCAGATTCAGACGTCTCAGTCGTGGCTTCGTGGACTGAACGCCCCTGGAAGTCACACCATTCCTCATGCTGAGGTGCCGCGCAGCGGCCTCGAAGCACCCCCGACCACAGATCCAGGCCAAGGCCGCTTGGGAACGACTGTTCCGGGGTGCTTCGAGGCCGCGTGCGATCTTCGATCGCCGCGGCACCTCAGCATGAGGCGTGTTGCGACTTCCAGCCACGTCCTGCCGACGAGCCGGAAACCGGATTGTGTAAACGGGCAAGCCGCCTGCGGGGAGAGGGGATCCCACGCCTCACGTCGACGCTCCTGGACGCCTCTGGGAGAGGTGAGACTGCCTCGGGACCACCCCATCTCTTGCGGCCTCCGTCACTCCAGATCCTCCCCGAAGGTCGTGACCGAGAAGGCCGGATGGTAGAAGGGATCGTCGCGAATGACCTGCCGCCAGCGGTCCGAGAAGCGCGCGGCCTCCGCCTCGAACCGCACCCGAGCCGGCCCGACCGAGGGGCCGCGGCTCACCGATTCGTGGTGGTCGAGCACCGCGTGGGCGCACCAGAGATTCCGGTAGCCCGCCGCCTGCAGGCGCAGGCAGAAGTCGATGTCGTTGAAATCGACCGCGAAGGCCTCCGCGTCGAAGCCGCCGACCGCGTCGAAGGCTGCCCGGGTCACGGCGAGGCAGGCGGCGGTGACGCCGGAGACCTCGTGCGTCACGCGCAGGCGCCCGAGATGGCCCGGCGTGTCGGCGGGCCGGTTGCGCAGGGTGTGGCCGGCCCGGCCACCGAGCCCGACCACCACGCCCGCGTGCTGCAGCCGCCCATTGCCGTAGAGGAGCTTGGCCCCGACCGCGCCGATCCCGGGCCGCACCGCGAGGCGCACCATCTCGGCGAGCCAGCCGGGCTCGCGCACCGCCACGTCGTTGTTGAGGAGCAGGACCACGCTCCCGCCCGAGGCCGCCACCCCGGCATTGACCAGCGCCGAGAAGTTGAACGGTCCCGGCCGGTCGATCCGGCGCACCCGCGGATCGCCCTCCAGCCCCGCGTAGAAGGTGTGCACGAGCGGATCGACCGAGCCGTTGTCGACGATCACGAGGTCGAGGGCCGGATAGTCGGTCTCCTCCAGCACCCCGCGCACGGCCGTGCGGATCAGGTCCGGACGGTCGCGGGTCGGGATCACCACAGAGACCTGGGGGGCGGGGTCCGGCAGCGGCCAGACGAGGCCGCCCCCCGCCCGCGGCACGGCCGGCGAGCCGGCCCGCCTCAGGGCCTCGCCGAGGCCGGGCGCCCAGGGTTCTCCCGGCTCGTCCCCCGCTTGCGGTGCCGCCGGGCCGCGGCAGAGGATTCGGGGCACCCGGCGGACCCGCGCCGGATCGACGGCGAGGAAGCAGGCGGGCGCCAGCGCGGCGAGCCCCCGGCCGGGCGCCCAGCCGCAGCGCGCCAGGAGGTCGCGCGAGACCAGCATCGGCCGGCCCGGATAGCCCGTCGCCAGCGCGAGGTCGGGGCTCCAGGCGGGCTTCAGGCGCGGCGCCGGGCCGTCCGGCGTCTCGACCTCCTCGTCCGCGTAGACGAGATCCGCCCCGTCGAGGGCGGCCGCGAGATGCGCGAGGGCGTCCGGGGCGAGCACGTCGCCGGGACGGAGCAGGCCGAGGGCGTCGGCCCCCTCCGGCAAATCCCCGCTCTCCGCGATGCGGGCGTCCCGCGGCAGCGCGGCACCGGCGGGCGGGGCACCGCGCCACGACAGGGCGAGGCACCAGTCGCGGTGGCTCTGGGCGAGGAGCGCCGAGAGGCTCCGGCGCACCGCCTCGGCCTCGTGCGGCGCCGCGTCGAGGCGCAGGCCGACCCGGCACGCCGTCGCCGGCGGCCGGTCGAGGGCCGGCTCGAAGGCGCGGGCGCGCTCCGCCCGCCAGCCCGCGTAGCCCGACAGGGGCGTTACCACAGCGGCGATGCGCAGGGCGTTGCGGAAGCGGCGGGCATCGCGCTGGGCGGCCCGCAGGAGCGCCTCGGCCAGGATGAGTGGACGGCGCCGGGCGGCCCGGGCGAGGACGGCCCACAGGGGCAGGAGCCGCGCCGCCTCGACGCGCAAGCCCGATGGCGGCGCCAGCAGGATCGCGGTGGTGCCGTCCGGAACCGGGCCCAGCCAGAACGCCCGCCCGAGCACCGCGCCCGGCAGGAGGGCGTCCGTCGGACCGTCCGGCGTGAGGAACCGCAGCATCGGGCGGCGGGCCGGCGCGAAGCGGTCCTGCGCGTAGGTCAGCGCCAGCCAGCGCCCGGCGGGCGCGCCTGGCAGGATCAGGCGGCGGGTGAAATCCGGATCGTCGTGTGGGTCGAGACGGAACGGGGGCGCGGGCACCGGAGGGGCCAGCGGTCAACCCGCCGGGGCCGCCTTGCGGCCGCGCCGGGCCGGTTTCGTGCCGCCGGCGCCGAGCGCGACCTCGATCTCGAAATCCGCCGCGGAGGCCGCCGGCACGGCGATGCCGTCCTCCACCACCGCGAAGGTGGCACTCGCCGAGCCCGGCGGGATGGTCACGCTCGCGCGCCGCGAGCGCCGGGCGATGAGGGTCGTGCCGCTCTTCACCGTGACGGTCACCGGGGTCTCGAAGCGGCCGGGGGCGCCGCCCGGACCGAGCAGCGCCCGCCCCTGCACGCCGACCCGCACGGTCACGGTGCCGCCCGGGCCCGCCACGCATTCGCGGCTCACCTGGGCGATCGCGATCTGGTGGTGGATGGCCACGCCCGTGCCGGACTGCACCGAGGCGCCGCCCTCCGGGATGTCGATCACCGGGCAGTAGACGTCGTCCGGGTTCGGCGGCGCCTCGGGCGGCTTGGTGGTGCCGCCATAGCGGAAGAGGTTGAGGAACGTGTTGCTGCCGTCGTCGTCCTGCGCCCGGGCCGGGCCCGCGAGCGCGAGGCCGCAGAGCAGGGCCACGCAGCCACTCCGAATTCCGCCTGCCGTCACGGTGCCGCTCCCGTCCCGCCTATTGCAGCTTGTCGAACCCCGACGCGAAGCCCTTGAGCGAGAGCGGGATGCCCACGCCCTCCTCGGGGGTCTGGAAGACGATGAAGGTCGCCTGCTGCCCGGTCTTGAGCTGCTTGATCAGGTTCTCGTCCATCACGACCTCGGCGACGCAGCCGGTCGAGAGGCAGCGGACGAAGAGCGTGCGCCCGATATCCGCCTGGTCGATCTTCAGCCCGAGGCCGGAGGGCAGCAGGATGCCGAGCGGCGCCACCACCCGCAGCAGGGTGCCGCGGTTGTCGGCGGTCTTCAGCACGATGACGGCGAGCGTGAGATTGGGACGATCCTCGGCGGCCACATACTGGACGAGCGCGCATTGCTCGCCCTTGGCGCCGGCCGGCGTCTCGCAGCGCAACTGCCAATCGTCGAAGGTCTGCTTCACCGCGCCCTGGGCCGCGGCCGGACCGGCGGGCAGGCCCGCCGCGAGCAGCAGGGCCATCGCGCCGACGGCCCATCGCACCATCTCTCGCACCCTGACCGGCTCCTTCCGCGCTCCCGAGCGCCGCATCCCGGCCGGCTTCGGACCACGGGGTGCCCGGACTGTCAAGCGATGGAGCGTCACGGCAGCGAAGACACAGGGGGCGGCGAAGCGCGCGCGGCGCCCGGCGGCGCCTTCCTCGCAGGCGGCTCGGGCCCTAGAATCCCCGGACAGAGTTCCCGCCCGACCGGATCCCCGCCGATGCGCCCGCTGAGTGCCCTCTCTCTCGCCCTGCTGCTCGGGCTCCCGCTCGCCGCGCGCGCCGAGCCGCTGCCGGTGGACGAGACGACCTATGTCGAGCGCTCGCTCAACCGCGACCGTCCGCTCGTGATCGAGCATCCGCCGGTGCCCCGCAATCCGCGCGGGCGGCGGGCGGCGCGCTCGGCCGAGATCGCCGGCTTCTGCCGCGACGGCGGCCTGATCCGCCGCCGCGACGAGACCGGCGCGGTCATCATTCGCCAGCGCGAGGTCTGCGACTCCATCGCGCCGCGCACCCTGATCCCGGGCCAGGTCGACCCGCGCCCGACCTGGCCGGCGGTGGAACAGGTGGTGGTGCGCACGAAGGGGTAGGCGGACCTGCCTGAAACCCTCACCTCTGCACGGCTGTTCGGGGATAATGTGAGGCGCCTCTCCCCTCTCCCGAGTGGGAGAGGGGTTGGGGGTGAGGGTGGCTCGGTCGTAGCAAGAAAACTGAGCGGCGCCGCTGGCAGCTGAACGGCTCAGAACACTTGCTGCACCGTCTCCACCCTGCGCGATCTTCGATCGCCCCTACCCCTCTCCCACTCGGGAGAGGGGATCCGGCGGATGCTGGACCGGCGTAGTCTCTTGGCGAATCAGCACTTTCCGGAGGCCAAGCCGCACTGTTTAAGAGACCCTCGGTTTTCCTATCTCCGTGCGCCTGCCGGGGAGGGTTCACCGCACGCGCCTCTCACCCGTAGCGGTGCAGTTCCGTCCCGTGGCGCTTGAGCCAGCGCTCGGCCTCCTCGACGCGGGGGTAGAGGCGGTCGAGCAGGGACCAGAAGCGGTCGGAATGGTTCATCTCGGCGAGATGGGCCACCTCGTGCGCCGCGAGGTAGTCGAGCACGAAGGGCGGCGCCAGGATGAGCCGCCAGGAGAAGTTCAGGTGGCCGCGCGCCGAGCAGGAGCCCCAGCGGCTGCGGGTGTCGCGCACCGTCAAGCGCTTCGGGCTGCGGCCCAGCGCCTGGGCGTGCCGGGCCACCGCCGTGCGCAGGTCGGTCCGCGCCTCGGCCTCCAGGAAGTCGCGCACCCGCCGGCCCACATGCGGGGTCTGGCAGGACACGGCGAGGATCGGCGCCGCGTCGGCGTCCCGCGTCGCCGTGGTGGCGCCCCCGGCCAGGGACCAGTGCAGGATGCGGTGGGGCACGCCGCGCAGGGGCACCAGCGCGCCCGGTTCGAGGGCGACACGGGCCGGAACCTTGGCGATGCGCGCAGCGATCCAGTCCGCGTGGGCCTCCGCGAAGGCCTGCGCCGCCGTCACCGCCGTGCGCTCCGGCAGGGTGAGCACCACCTCGCCCGTGGCACTCGACACCCGGAGCGTGATGCGGCGGGCCGTGGCGCGCCGCCGCATGGAGACGCGGAAGGTCGTGCCCTCGTGCGCGACGCTCAGGTGGGTGGGATCGGGCGCCGACCGGCGCAGCAACGCGACTCGCATGACGCCATCCTAGGCGCTCGGCCGGGCTCCTGTCAGCGTGCCGGTTGCCGCGGCGGCCTCAGCTTGCCGCGAGCAGGACCGGCGCCGTCGTCGTGCCCTGCATCTCGTGCATGAAGGCCGAGATGCGCGGCAGGATCTGCGAGCGGAAGCGCGACCCGTTGAACACGCCGTAGTGACCGACGCCGTCCTGCAGGTGGTAGAGCTTGCGCGCCTCGGGCAGGTTCACCGTGAGATCGAGGGCCGCCTTGGTCTGGCCGACGCCCGAGATGTCGTCCTTCTCGCCCTCGACCGCCATGACGGCGCAGCGGCGGATGGCCGCCGGATCGACCACGGCGTCGCGATGGCGCATCTCGCCCTTCGGCAGGGCGTGCTGGACGAACACCGTCTCCACGGTCTGGAGGTAGAACTCCGCCGTCAGATCCATCACGGACAGGTACTCGTCGTAGAACTCGCGGTGCTTCTCGGCCGAGTCGCCGTCGTTGCCCACGAGGTGCTTGAACATGTCCCAGTGCGCCGTCAGGTGACGATCGAGGTTCATGCCCATGAAGCCGGAGAGCTGGAAGAAGCCCGGATAGACCTCGCGCCAGGTGCCCGGATAGCCCGGCGGCACCACCGTGATGCAGTTGCGCTTGAACCACGCGATGCCGCGCTCGGCCGCGAGGCAGTTCACGGCGGTCGGCGAGCGGCGGGTGTCGATCGGGCCGCCCATCAGGGTCATGGAGGTCGGGATGCCCGGCCGATCCTCCGCCTCCATGCGGGCCACCGCCGCGAAGACCGGCACCGCCGGCTGGCACACCGCCATCACGTGCAGGTCCGGCCCGAGATGCTGGAAGATCTCGATCAGGTAGTCGATGTAGGTGTCGAGGTCGAAGCGCCCGGCCTCCAGCGGCACCATGCGGGCATCGGCCCAGTCGGTGATGAAGACCTCGTGGGCGGGCAGCAGCGCTTCGACCGTACCGCGCAGGAGCGTCGCGTAGTGGCCGGACATCGGCGCCACGACCAGGACCTTCGGCTGGGCGTGGAAGGTCGGCCGCTTCAGTGCCCGGTCGAAGGCGATCACGCGGCCGAAGGGCTTCTCCCACACGATCCGCTCGCTCACCGCGACCGTCGCGCCCTCCACCACTGTGGTCGGCAGGTCAAAGGCCGGCTTGCCGTAGCGGCGCGTGGTGCGCTCGAACATCTGGCAGGCGGCCGAGACGGTGCGGCCGTACCGGGTGTACGAGATCGGGTTGACCGGGTTCTGGAACACGAGCTGGGTCGCGTCCGCCGCGACTCGCGCAGGGGCCAGCATCCAGTGTGCCGCTTCGTACCAGAAGTAAGACAGATCCATGCCGCTACCGCCCATCTGGGATCCAGCAGCGCCGAGGCGCCGCGGAAGACGCCCGCCACCAACTGCTGTCTCCAAGGTATGGTTCCACTGACTCAACGCAAGCCCGCCGACCCCGACGAAAGTGCAATATCATACCAAATACCCGGTTATGTGCCATTTTGGACGCAGCCTCCTTCAGGGCACCATGAATTATCGTGCATGCTTGGGCGCCTTCCCGCCCCCTGGGCGGGGCGCTGAGGCGCACTATCGTCTGAGCATGCCGTCCGAGGCCTCCCCGATCGATCTCGTGCACGACGCGCGTCACCTGCGCCTCGATACGCTGGTGCGCCTGCGCTGGCTCGCCATCACCGGGCAGAGCGCGGCGGTGGCGGGCGCGCATCTCGGGCTCGGCCTGCCCCTGCCCTTCGGCTGGTGCTTCCTGGTGATCGCCGCCTCGTCCTGGCTCAACCTGCTGCTGCGGGTGCGCTTCCCGGCGAGCTACCGGCTGAGCGACACGGCGGCGGCGCTGCTCCTCGCCTTCGACATCGTGCAGCTCGCCGCCCTGCTGTTCCTGACCGGCGGCCTGCAGAACCCGTTCTCGCTCCTGTTCCTGGCCCCGGTGCTGATCTCCGCGACCGCGCTGCCGCCGGCGCACACGCTGGCGCTCGGCCTGTTCGCGGTCGGGCTCTCGACGCTGCTCGCCCTGGTGCACCGGCCGCTGCCCTGGTTCACCGCCGACCGGATGGAGATCCCGTTCCTGTACGTGTCGGGGGTCTGGACCGCGATCCTGCTCGGCATCGCCTTCACGGGCGTCTACGCGTGGCGGGTCGCCGAGGAGGCGCGCCAGCTCGCCCAGGCGCTCGCCGCCACCGAGCTGGTGCTGGCCCGCGAGCAGCACCTCTCGCAGCTCGACGGGCTCGCGGCGGCGGCCGCGCACGAACTCGGCACGCCCCTCGCCACGATCACGGTGGTGGTGAACGAGCTCGACCGGGCGCTCGGCCCGACGGCGACGCCCGCCATCGCGGACGACCTCAAGCTCCTGCGCGAGCAGGTCGAGCGCTGCCGCGGGATCCTCTCGAAGCTCACTTCCCTGGACGAGGACCAGTCGAGCTTCCTGGAGACGATCTCGCTCAGCCACCTCGTGGAGGAACTGGTCGCGCCGCAGCGGGCGCTCGGGATCGTGCTCGACGTGACGACCCGCGGCGAGGGGCCGGAACCGCGCTGCCGACGGAACCCGGGCGTCCTCTACGGCTTGGCCAACATCGTCGACAACGCGGTGGATTTCGCCGAGAGCCGGGTCATCATCGAGGCGCGCTGGACCTCCGAGCGGGTCTGGCTGGAGATCCGCGACGACGGGCCGGGCTTCGCGCCGGACGTGCTGCTGCGGGTGGGCGAGCCCTACGTCACGACGCGGGGCGCCTCCCGGGCCGGCGTCGGCGAGGAGAGCGGCTCGGGCCTCGGCCTCGGGCTGTTCATCGCCAAGACCCTGATCGAGCGCTCCGGCGCCCAGATCGCGCTCGCCAATGCCGCCGACCCGTCGACCGGGGCGGTGGTGCGGATCCTGTGGCCGCGTCACGTTTTCGAGAGAGAGGTGGCGGCGCGCCGATTTGGGGGAACAAATGGAGCACTCCCCCTGACGGCGGCCCGCGACGTTCCTATATAAATCCCTGAAGACACGAGACGAATGGTGAGGAGCGTCGCTTGATGACGCAGTTCGGAACCCAGACCCAGCCGACGGGCGTCGGCACCGTGCCGGAGGGCGACCCGCTCGCCGCCCACGCGGATCGCAGCCTGCTGATCGTCGACGACGACAAGCCCTTCTCGACGCGGCTCGCCCGCGCCATGGAGGCACGCGGCTACCTGGTGCAGGTGGCCGAGAGCGTGGCGGAGGGCGTGTCGCTGGTCGACGCGCATCCGCCGGCCTTCGCGGTGATCGACATGCGGCTCGCCGACGGCAACGGCCTCGACGTGATCGCCCGCCTGAAGGAGCGCCGCCCGGAGGCGCGGGGCGTGATCCTGACCGGCTACGGCAACATCGCCACCGCGGTGACGGCCGTGAAGCTCGGGGCCTTCGACTACCTGGCGAAGCCGGCCGACGCGGACGAGATCCACGGCACCCTGATGGCCCAGCCGGGCGAGCGGGCCGACCCGCCCGAGAACCCGATGTCGGCCGACCGGGTGCGCTGGGAGCACATCCAGCGCGTCTACGAGCTGTGCAACCGCAACGTCTCGGAGACGGCCCGCCGGCTCAACATGCACCGCCGGACCTTGCAGCGGATCCTGGCGAAGCGCGCGCCGCGGTAGATCCGTGGGGCACCCGAGGGTTGAGCACCCCTCTCCCGGCGACGGGAGAGGGGTTTTTGCTGTTCGGGACCGGCTCAAGCAGAAACGCGCTCGTTCCCTCACATCCCCCCTTTTCCGGGCGCATGCAGCGACAGCGGAATGCGACCCGGAAACCAGCGCAAGACTCCGCGAAGCGACCGCTTTTCAACACCGTTGCTGACAATCGGAGCCGCTTCGCGGCGATTCCTGTGCTGGATTCCGGATCTCCTTCCGCTGACGCCGCAGTCGTCCGGAAAAGGGGAGATCGAACAGAAGCGATCGCCTCCTGGTTTCATCTGTCAGGGTCCGCTGCGCGAGCGTGCTGACACGCCATCTGCGTTGATCAACGCGGACGGCGTATCAGAGCCCCGCCGCCCCTCCGTCCGAGCGCGGGTCGTGGGTCGCCTCGACCCGGCCGTTGCCCGGATGGCGCACCAGCAGCCCCGCATGCCCCAGGGAGTCGCTATAGGCGCCGCCCAACTCCTCGACCTCGTGGCCGTAGCGGCGCAGGGCCGCGATGCAGGAGGGATCGAAGCGGTCCTCCACCTTCACGGTCATGGATTCCGCACCCCAGGTGCGGCCGAACAGGAAGCGCGGGGCGTCGACCGCCTCCGCCACGCCCATCCCGGAGATGGCGTAGCGGGTGAAGACCTGGGCCTGGAACTGCGGCTGACCGTCCCCGCCCATGCTGCCGTAGGAGAGCACCCGCCCGTCGTCGAGCACGGCCAGCGCCGGGTTGAGCGTATGGAAGGGCTTGCGGCCGGGCTCGAGCGGGTTCGTGGCCCCGGGATCGAGGGAGAACGAGGTGCCCCGGTTCTGCCACGCGATGCCGGTGCCCGGCAGGACGAGGCCGGAGCCGAACTCCCAGTAGACCGACTGGATGTAGGAGACCGCGAGCCCGCTGCCGTCGATCGCCCCCATCCAGACCGTGTCGCCGTCGCCGGGCGGCCGCACCGGGTAGGCGGCGGCCCTGTCCATGGCGATCAGGGCCGCCTCGCGGGCCAGCGCCTCGGGCGTCAGGAAGCGCGCGGGATCGTGGCGCAGACGGTCGAAATCGGTCACCACCCCGTCGCGGACCCGGAAGGCGCGCTTCGTCGCCTCGATGAGCGCGTGGCACCAGGCCGGCGTCTCCGGCGGGATGCTCCCGAGCCGCTCGAACTGGCCGAGGATCATCAGCGCCGCGAGGCCCTGGGTCGGCGGCGGGCAATTGTAGACCTGGCCCTTGGCGAGCCGCACCGACAGCGGCGGGCGCGTCACCGCCCGGTAGCCGGCGAGGTCGGCGCGGGTCACCGGGCTGCCGGCCCGCTCCAGGTCGGCCGCGATCTCCCGCCCGACATCGCCGCGGTAGAAGTCGTCCAGCCCCGCATGGGCGAGCTGCTCCAGCGTCGCGGCCATCGCCGGCAGCGCCCGGACCGCCCCGGCCTTCGGCGCCTTGCCGTCGATCAGGAAGGTCGCGGCGAAGCCGGGCTGGTCGTAGAGGGCGTCGAGTTCCTTCGGAACGTAGCGGGCCTCGGAGGCGGAGACGGCCACGCCCTCCCGGGCGAGGCGGATCGCGTCGCCGAGGAGCAGCGGGAGCGGCAGCCGCCCGCCCAGGGCGGCGGCGAGGCTCCGCGCCAGCGCCCAGCCGCCAACCGCGCCCGCCACCGTCACGGCGGCGTCCGGACCGCGGTCGGGGATGCGCTCGTGGCCCTTGTCGCGGTAGCGTCGGATCGTGGCGAGCGCCCCGGCCGGCCCGCAGGCCTCGATGGCGTGGATCCGGCCGCCGGGCTCGCGCACTAGCCAGAACCCGTCGCCGCCGATGCCGTTCATGTGGGGATAGACCACCGCGATGGTGGCCGCCATGGCGAGCATCGCCTCGAGGGCGTTGCCGCCCTCGGCGAGGATCGCGCGGCCGCTCTCGGCAGCGAGGCTGTGGGGCGCCGCGCAGGCGGCACTGGCGAAGACGGGCGTCTCGGGCATCGGTCTCGTGCGGGCGTGACGATGGGGCAGGTTGCGCCCCGGGGGAGCTTCAGGCTATCGCCCCGAGGCGCCGAACGGAATACGGCCGGCGCCGCCCGTTCCCCGCCCGAAGGTCCCGCCCTTGCCCGCCTCCACCGGCTCCCTCAGCACCCGCAACCTCGTCACGCTCCTCAGCATCATGGTGCTGGTCGGCACGGAGGTGTTCGGGGTGGCGATCGCGGCGGGCTGGGCGATCGCCGGCCTGCTCGAACTCGGCGACACGGTCGGCCACGTCCTGATGGGGGCCTTCAGCCTTCTCGCCCTCTGGATCATGATCCAGCTCTGGCGGCGCGCCACCCAGATCGAGCCCCTCCGCCCCCGGCGCTGACGCCGCCATGCTCGATCGCCGCAGCTTCCTCGCCGCCGCCGCCCTCGTGGCTGGGGCCGGCCTGCCCTCCTTCGCGGCCGGGCTGCCGCTGGGGGCGCCGAGCCCGTTCAGCTTCGAGGCGCTCAAGGTCCGCGCCCGGGACCTCGCGTCCGCCCCCTACCAGCCCCCGGCCGTTCCGGACCGGGAGGTGCTGCAGGCGATCGACTACGACGCCCACGGCAAGCTCAGGTTCAAGCCCGACTACGCCCTGTGGGCGGAGGGTCCGAGCGCCTTCCCGGTCACCTTCTTCCATCTCGGCCGCTACTTCCAGAAGCCGGTGCGGATGCACCTGGTGGAGAACGGGCAGGCGCGCGAGATCATCTACACGCAGGACGCCTTCGAGATGCCGGCGGATTCGCCGGCCCGGCGCCTGCCGCCGAACCCGGGCTTCGCGGGTTTCCGCTTCCAGGAGCGGCGCGGCGGCGCCCTCGACTGGCGGAAGAACGACTGGGTGGCGTTCCTCGGCGCCTCCTACTTCCGGGCGATCGGCGAACTCTACCAGTACGGGCTCTCGGCCCGCGGCCTCGCCCTCGACACGGTGATGCCCGACCGGCCGGAGGAATTCCCGGACTTCACGCAGGTCTATTTCGAGACGCCGGCCGCCGGGTCCGACACCGTCACGGTGATGACGCTCCTCGACGGCCCCTCGGTCGCGGGGGCCTACCGGTTCCGGATGCGCCGGACCAAGGCGGTGGTGATGGAGATCGAGGCGCAGCTTCACCTGCGCCGCGACGTCGGCCGCTTCGGCCTCGCGCCGCTCACCTCCATGTACTGGTTCTCCGAGACCGCGAAACCGACCGCCGTCGACTGGCGGCCCGAGGTGCACGATTCGGACGGGCTCGCGCTCTGGACCGGCGCCGGCGAGCGCCTGTGGCGGCCCCTGCGCAACCCGCCCCGCACGACGGTATCGGCCTTCTCCGACACGCACCCGCGCGGCTTCGGCCTGATGCAGCGCGACCGGCTGTTCGACCACTACCAGGACGGCGTCTACTACGACCGGCGGCCCTCGCTCTGGGTCGAGCCGCTGGCCGATTGGGGGGCCGGCGCGGTGCAGCTCGTCGAGAACCCGACCGACGACGAGATCCACGACAACATCGTGGCCATGTGGGTGCCCGCCGAGCCGGCGCGGGCCGGCTCCGTGCACGACCTCGCCTACCGCCTGCACTGGGTGGCGGACGAGCCGTATCCGTCCCCGCTCGCGCACTGCGTGGCGACCCGCGAGGGCAATGGCGGCCAAGCCGGGACCGACCGGCCGAAGGGCGTGCGCAAGTTCGTGGTCGAGTTCCTGGGCGGCCCGCTGGCGGACCTGCCGGCGGGCGTGAAGCCCGAGCCGGTGCTGACCGCCTCCCGCGGCAGCTTCCCGCTCGCCCGCACCGAGGCGGTGCCGGACGACGTGCCGGGGCACTGGCGCGCCGAGTTCGACCTCGCGGCGAGCGGGGCGGAGCCGGTGGAATTGCGCCTGTTCCTGCGCCAGGGCGAGCGGACCCTCAGCGAGACCTGGACGTACCAATATATTCCGGCGGCGTAGTTCCGCCCGGCTGCGGCTCGACTGGGGTCTATCTCGCGCGCCGCCGCGTGAACCCTCCCCCCTCTGCGGGGGAGGGTGGCCTGCGACGCAGGCTGGGAGAGGGGCCGGCGCGACGATTCTTCAGGGAGCACCCGTCAGAACGGTTCGGGATTATCCTGAGGCGTGGTTCCCCTCTCCCGCCCAGCTCCGCTGGGCACCCTCCCCCGCAAAGGGGGGAGGGCCGGGGCGCTGTGCCAGCCCTCACGCAGACCTCAAGCGCAGCCTCACCCGAGATCCGCCACCCGCACCGGGTAGGCGTGCGGCCGCCCGGCCAGCATGGCGTCGATCAGCGCCAGCACCTCGCGCCGGCCGACATTCGCCGCCTGCTCGAAGGGCGTCCAGGTCTGGACGAAGTCGAGGGCCGCGAACACCGTCCGGTAGCGGCGCAGCTCGGCCGGGGTGAGCGGCACGCCGCGCACGAAGGCCTTGTGGGCCGAGATGGTCAGCGCCCGGCGCGGATCCGCCGGGTCGAGTTCGAACTTCAGCGCGTCGCCGCAGAACAGGATTTTCCGCTCCCGGTCGTACAGGACCGCGTGGCCGTCGAAATGGCCGGCGGTGCGGTGCAGTTCCAGCCCGGGCAGCGGCTCCAGCCCGTCGTCGTAGGGCCAGGAGACTTGGAGCGCAGCGCTCCAGACGAAGTCGGCCGCCGGAAGCGCCAGTTCGGGATCGAAGCGGTCCTGGAGCTGCGGCAGGGCCGCGTAGGAATGCGGGTGCGAGGCGGAGAGCACCGCCATCCCGCCGAGCGCCGCAATCCGGTCGAGGGCGGCTTCGCTGAACACCGAACAGCCCTCGAAGCCCATATTCCCGCCCGGCGTCGTGATCAGGTAGGCGCTCGGGCCGATCCCCGTGACGGGATCGTTCCAGAACTTCCACACGCCCGGCTCGACCTCGACCCAGTGACAGGGGAAGGCCGCTTGAGCCTCCGCGATGGTGCGGAAGCGCCAACCGTCCTGCGGCACGACGTGGCGGGCGTCGAGGCAGAGCGGGCAGGCGGGCGGGGCCGCGAAGTGCCGCTGCCAGAAGCCGCAATTGCCGCAGACGAAGGCCGGGAGCTTCAGCGCCCCCGCGAAGGGCAGGTAGCCGGGCAAGGGCGGATCCGCAGGAGGAAGGGCGAGTCCGCCGCCAGATAGGGCGGCCGACCCACAGGTCGACGCCCGCGGATTTGCGCGCAGGGCGACGTAACCGGCTGACATGCAACCGCGAAGAGAGGGCAGCGATCGCGAGGCCGGGCCGGCGCCCGGCGCTCGGGTCGGAGGGGCCGCCCCGCATGACGCTCCCGCGCCGACGCCTGCTGCTCAGTCTCCCCCTCCTGTCGCTCGCCGCGGCGAAGCCGCAGGAGAGCGGCGGGGCCATCACCACCACCGACCTCGTCCTCAACTGCGACACCGCCCTCGGCCCGGTCCTGACGCGGGCCGCGGAGGTGTTCCGGGCCGCCACCGGCGTGCAGGTGAGGATCTTCCCCACGAGCCCGGGCCTCCTCGTCCCGCAGCTCGTCCGCAAGGTCCAGAACGACCTCCTGGTGACCCAGGAGGCGGTGATGGCCCAGGCGCAGGCCGCCGGGCTGATCGCCGGCGCGGCGGCCGGCCCCTGGCGCAACCGTCTCGTCCTCGCCGCCCGCCGGGGCGCGGGAGCGGCGCCGGGCGGGCGGATCGCGGTCAGCGACCCGACCCCGGCTGCCGACATGGACGGGCCCGCGATCCTGCGCGCGATGGGTCTGGGCGAGCGGACCACGATCGGCGTCCTCGACACGGACGAGGTGCTGTTCCTGCTCGCGCGCGGTGAGGCCGAGGCCGGCCTCCTGCACGCGAGCGACCTCGCCGGCCGCTCCGACCTGGAGGTGGTCCGGCGGGTGCCGGACGAGGCCGCGCCGCCCCTCGCCTACCGGGCCGCGGTGACGACCCTCGCGCGGCGGCCCGCCCCCGGGGCCTTCGTCGATTTCCTGGTGTCCGAGAAGGGCCGCGCGATCCTGGCCGCGCAGGGACTGGAGGTGACCGCATGAGCGCGACGGGCGTGCAGACCCATGCCTGGCCGGTGCGCGTGGCGCACTGGGCCATGGCGGCGGCGATCCTCGTGATGATCGGCAGCGGCTGGCGGATCTACAACGCCGAGCCGATCCTGCCCTTCCGCTTCCCGCTCTTCGCCACCCTCGGGGGCGACGTCGAGGCGGCGCTCGCCCGCCACGGCGACCCGGGCGTCGCCACCGCCATCGCGTGGCACTTCGCCGGGATGTGGCTGCTCGTCGCCGCCTTCCTGCTCTTCGTCGGCTACGGCCTGGGCTCGGGCCATTTCCGCCGCGATTTCCTGCCGGTCGGGCCGCGCGCCTTCCTGCGCGACATCACGGCGGCCCTGCGCTTCCGCCTGGAGCACCGGCTCGGCGAGTACAACGCCGTGCAGAAGGTCTTCTACTGGGGCGTGATCGCGGCCATCGTGGTGATCATCACCTCCGGCATCGCGATCTGGAAACCGGTTCAGACCTACCCGCTGGAGGTGGTCTTCGGCGGCTTCCAGGGTGCCCGCATCGTCCACTTCCTGGCCATGACGGCGATCGTCGGCTTCCTCGCCATCCACCTGGCCCTGGCGGCCCTGGTGCCGAGCACCCTCGTGGCAATGATCACCGGCCGGTCCGGCCCCGGCCCGGCCCCGTCCTCCCCGACCGGAGACGCCGCATGATCCGGCCGCCGCGCGACTTCACCTTCGACCGGCGCCGGCTCCTCGGCGGCAGCGTCACCCTGGGGGCGCTCACGCTCCTCACCGGCTGCGACGTCAGCGACGGCGACGCCGTCCAGGCGGCGCTCGCCCGGGTCTCGGCCTGGAACGACCGCGTCCAGGCGGGCCTGTTCGGACCCGACCGCCTGGCGCCGACCTTCCCGGAATCCGAGGCGGTGAAGGACTTCCGCTACAACGCCTGGTACGGGCCGCAGGACGCGCCGCGCCTGGACCCTGCGACCTATCGTCTGACTCTGGCGGGCCGCATCGCCGACAAGCGGCCCTGGACCGTGGACGCGCTGCACGGTCTGCCCCAAGTCACACAGGTGACCCGGCACGTCTGTGTCGAGGGCTGGAGCATGATCGGGCAGTGGAGCGGCACGCCGTTGCGCCACTTCCTGGAGAAGATCGGGGCCGACACCACCGCCCGATACGTCGGCTTCGAATGCGCGGACGGCTACTACGAGGGCCTGGATATGCCGACGGCACTCCACCCGCAGACGCTGATGGCCTTCCGGCTGCACGGTGAGGAATTGCCGGCCCGCCACGGCTTCCCGTTCAAGCTCCGGGTCCCGACGAAACTCGGCTTCAAGAACCCGAAATTCGTGCAGACCGTCTACGTGACCGACAAGCAGCCGCGGGGCTACTGGCCGGACCGGGGCTACAACTGGTTCAGCGGGCTGTGAGCGGGGCGCGCTCCGGCACCTGCGCCATCGGGGTGATGGCCAAGGCGCCGCAGGCCGGCCGCTCGAAGACCCGCCTGTGCCCGCCGCTCGCGCCGGAGGAGGCCGCCGCCCTCTCGGCGGCCTTCCTGCGCGACACGACGCGGATGCTGGCACGGGCCGCCGCGCTCGCGCCGATCGTCCCCTACGCCGCCTACGCGCCGGCCGGGACGGAGGAGCTCCTGCGGGCCCGGCTCGCCCCGGGCACGGTGCTCGTGCTGGCGGACGGCTCGCCGCCGATGCCGGCGGGCGTCGAGGGGTTCGGGCGCTGCCTGCTCCACGCCGTCGACGGGATGCTGGCGCATGGCCACGCGGCCGTGGGCGTTCTGAGTTCCGACTGCCCGACGCTGCCCGCGGCGTGGCTGGCGGGCGCGGCGCGGCTCCTGCTCGCACCGGGCGACCGGGCGGTGTTCGGGGCCTGCGACGACGGCGGCTACTACTTCCTCGGCTTGAAGGCGCGGCACGCGGCGCTGTTCGCGGACATCGCCTGGAGCACCGCGAGCGTGGCCGCCGCGACGCGGGCGCGGGCTCGCGGGATCGGCCTCGACCTGTTCGAATTGCCGGGATGGTACGACGTCGACGATGCGGCCTCCCTGGCGCGGCTGCGGGCCGACCGTGAGGGCGATGCGGCGGACGCGACGCGGGCCGTGCTGCGGGAGATCGACGACGCGGTGCTGCGGCCGGAGGCGGTCGCGTGACGGGGGGATGGGCGCATCTTTGGTCAGCATGCCGAGGTCTGGAGGACACTCCGCCCCTCATGCTGAGGTGCCGCCGCGAGGCGGCCTCGAAGCACCCCTGGCCGCGCATCCAAGACACGGGCTCGCCGATCACCGTTCCGGGGTGCTTCGAGGCCGCCTTCGGCGGCACCTCAGCATGAGGAACGGAGCGCGACCCAGGAGCGATCCGCCACGGCGCGTCCCACCCCGCGGGAACCGCCCGTGACCGCCCCGCTCCCCCGCCTCGCCCTCCTGGCCGGTCTCCTCGTCGCGCTCACCCTCGGCGCCCTGTCGCTCCACGTCCCGGGCGCCGACACGGTGGGGACGCCGCTGCGCGCCAACCTGCTCGTCGCGCTGCTCGCCGTCTCGGTCGGCGCCTACCTCCTCGCCGTGCGGATCGTCCTGCGCGAGCTCCTGCCGCCCCGCGCGATCTGGCTCGTGGCCGGCATCGCCCTGCTGCTCCGCCTCCTCCTGCTGCCCGCCCCGCCCTTCCTGTCGAGCGACATCTACCGCTACGTCTGGGACGGGCAGGTCCAGGCCCAGGGCGTCAATCCCTACCGCTTCGTGCCGGCCGACCCGGTCCTCGCGCCGCTGCGCGACCCGGCCATCTTCCCGCTCATCAACCGGGCCGACTATGCCCACACGATCTACCCGCCCGCCGCGCAGGTCTTCTTCGCGGCGGTGGGGCAGGTCACCGCCAGCGTCACCGGCATGAAGGCGGCAATGCTGCTCTGCGAGGCCGTCGCGGTGCTCTGCCTGCTGCGCCTCCTCGCGCAGGCCGGGCGGCCGGCGACCCGGGTGCTCATCTACGCCTGGAACCCCCTCGTCCTGTGGTCCTTCGCCCTCGACGGTCACGTGGACGCGCTCGCGGTCGGCCTCCTCGCGCTCGCGCTCCTCGCCCGGTCCCGGCACCGCCCCGGCCTCGCCGGAGCGCTCCTCGCCGCGGCGACGCTGGTGAAGTTCCTGCCGGTCGTGGTGGCGCCGGCCTTCCTGCGCGGCGGGCGGTTCTGGCGGCCGGCGCTCGCGGGCGCCGCCACGCTCGTCCTCCTCTACCTGCCCTACCTCGCGGCGGGCCGGCAGGTGCTGGGCTTCCTGCCCGCCTACGGGACCGAGGAGGGCTTCGACACCGGGCAGGGCTTCTGGCTGCTCGCCGGCCTGTCGCGCCTCGCGCCGCTGCCGGCCGCGTCCGCCGCCATCTACGCGACCGCCGTCGCGCTGGGCTTCGCGGCGCTCTCGATCGTCGTCGCGACGCGGCGCCCCGCCCCGCCCGACGCGGTCACGCTCTGCCGGGACGCGGGCCTGCTCGCGGCCGTCGCCACCGCCGCGGCCAGCCCGCACTACGCCTGGTACTACGCGTGGCTCGCGCTCCCGGCGACCGTCGCCCCGATTCCGGCCGTGGTCTGGCTCTCGGCCGCCCCGGTCCTGTTCTTCATCGACCCCTTCAACGAGCGCTTCGTCTGGCCCGGCCTCGTCTATGGGCCGGCGCTGGCGCTGGCGCTCCGCGCCCTGTGGCGGAGCCGGCCCGCGCCGCTCGCCGTCCATCCGAGAGGAGCCTCCTGATGCCGGCACCCGCCCCGATCCAGGATCCGCGCCGCTACTTCGAGGCGATCGGCGAGGCGCGCGAGACCGTGGCGGCCACGCCGCCGGTCTGCCTCTACCTGGAGGTGACGAACCGCTGCAATCTCCTCTGCGAGACCTGTCCGCGCACCTTCGAGACCCTGGAACCCCCGGCCGACATGAGCTGGGACTTGTTCACCCGCATCGTCGACCAGGTGCCGAACGTGGCCCGGGTGGTGCTGCACGGCGTCGGCGAGCCGATGCTGGTGACGGACCTGCCGCGGATGATCCGCCACCTCACGGACCGGGGCATCTACGTCCTGTTCAACACGAACGGCACCCTGATGCAGCCCAAGCGCTTCCAGGAGCTGATCGACACCGGCCTCGACGAGCTGCGCGTTTCCCTCGATGCCGCCGACCGCGCCGCCTATCGGCGGGTCCGCGGCAAGGACTTCTTCGACCGCATCGTGCGCGACGTCGGCAAGTTCGTGGCGCATCAGCGCCAGGTCGGGGCCGCGACGCCGCGGGTCTCCCTCTGGCTCACCGGCCTCAAGGAGACGATCGACCAGCTCCCGGCCTTCGTGCGCCTCGCCGCCCGGATGGGCGTGCGGGAGGTGCACCTGCAGCGCCTCGTCTTCGACGAGGCCGGCTACGGCATGGCGCGGGCCGACCTCTCGCTGTTCGAGAGCACCCGCGAGGAGGAGCGCGCCGCCATCGCGGCCGCGCAGGCGCTCGGGGCGGAGCTCGGCGTGGCGCTCGACGCCTCGGGCGCCACCGAGCCCGGCCTCAGCCTCAAGCGGCAGGCCGAGGACCAGCCCTGGTCGACCTGCCGCCGGCCCTGGTCGCTGATGTACTTCACCGCGCATGGCCGCGCCCTGCCCTGCTGCATCGCGCCCTTCTCGGTGCGCGGCTACGACCGCTACACGCTCGGCGACGCGACGCAGTCCACCCTGCGGGAGATCTGGAACGGGGAGGCCTACCGGGACTTCCGCGCGGCCCTCCTCTCCGACGCCCCTCCGGCCCCCTGCCAGAATTGCGGGCTGCGATGGAGCCTGTGAGCGTCGTCATCCCGACCCTCGACGAGGGGGCGACGATCGGAGCCGTGCTGCGCGAGATCCCCCGCGCCTTCGCGGGCGACCTCATCGTGGCGGATGGCGGCAGCCGCGACGACACCCGCGCGGTCGCCGAGGCCGCCGGGGCGCGGGTGATCGCGGCCGGGCGCGGCTACGGCCGGGCCTGCGCGGCCGGGGCGGCGGCGGCGCGGCGCGAGAGCCGCGTCATCGTGTTCCTGGACGGGGACGGGGCGGACCGCGGCGACCTCGTCGCGGAGATCGCCGGCCCGGTGCTGCGGGGCGAGAGGGACCTCGTGCTCGCCTCCCGCACCCTCGGGGAGCGCGAGCCGGGATCGATGCTCTGGCACCAGGTGCTGGCCGGGCGCCTCGCGGGTCGGGCGATGGGGGCGCTCTACGGGGTGCGCTACACGGACATGTGCGCCTTCCGGGCGATCGACCGGGCGGTCCTGGAGCGGCTCGCCCTGCGCGAGATGACCTACGGCTGGAACATCGAGATGCAGATGCGGGCCGCCCGGGCGGGCCTGCGCGTCGCCGAGGTGCCCCTGCCCTACCGCTGCCGCGCGGGCGGAGATTCGAAGGTGGCGGGCTCGCTCACCGGCACCCTGCGGGCGGGCAGCCGGATCGTCTCGACGTTCCTGCGCGTGGCGGCCGGGACCGCGCCGCAGCGATGAGCGCGACCTTCCCGCTCGCCGCCTTCCTGGACCGCTGGTCGGCGACCGCGACGCACGACCTCGCCGCCTCCGATTCGGAGAGCCTGCCGGTGTCGCACCTCCTCGCCCTGGCGGACGACGAGGACCGGCGGCGCTGGGACGCCCTCGATCTCGGCTACGCGGAGCCGCGCGGCGCCCCCTGGCTGCGGGCCGCCATCGCGGAGGGCTATTCGGGGCTCGGGGCGGAGGCGGTTCTGGCCTGCGCGGGCGCGCAGGAGGCGCTGACCTGCGCGCTGCGGGCGCTGCTGGCGCCGCAGGACCACGCCGTCGTCGTGCTGCCGATCTACCAGCCCTCCGAGCAGGCCGCGACGGCGCTCTGCGCGGCGACGGGCGTGGCGCTGCGCGAGGCGGATGGCGGCTGGAGCCTCGACCTCGACCGGGTGGAGGCGGCGCTGCGCCCGAACACGAAGCTGATCCTGACGAATTTCCCCAACAGCCCCACGGGCGCCGCCCTGAGTGGCGAGGCTCTCGACGCGCTGGTGCGGATCTGCCGGGCGCGCGGCCTCTGGCTCGTCAACGACGAGGTCTACCGCCAGACCGCCGCGGGCCCGGTCCCGCCCGCTCTGGTGGAGCTCTACGAGCGCGGCGTGTCGGTGGACGGGCTGTCGAAGGGGTTCGGGCTGCCGGGCCTGCGGGTCGGCTGGCTCGCCTGCCGCGATCCGGCCGTGCGCGACCGCGCGCTGGCGGCGAAGAGCACCCTGTCGAGCTGCCTCTCGGCGACGAGCGAGGTGCTGGCCCACATCGCCCTGCGCCACCGGGACCGGATCCTGGCGCGCACGCGGGAGATCGGGCGGGCCAACCGGCGGCGCCTCGACGCGCTCATGATCCGCCACGGAGGCCGCCTCGGCGAGGACGGCTCGCGCAACCTCGCCTTCGCGTTCCCGCGCTATCGCGGCCCGGACGGGGCGGAGGGCTTCGCCACCGACCTTGCAAGGCGCGGCTGCCTCGTACTGCCCTCGACGCTGTGGCGCTCGGCCCTCGCGCCGCCCCCGGCCGACCGCCTGCGCATCGGCCTCGGCCATGCGCGGGTCGGGCCGGCGCTGGACGCGCTCGACGGGCATCTGGAGGAGCAGCGGGCGGGGGCGTTATCCCGATAAGCGTGCGGCACGAGGCGAGATTTTCACTCTCGCTCACCACCCTTTTCCGGACGACTGCAGCGCCAGCGGAAGGAGATCCGGAAACCAGATGATGAATCGCCGCGAAGCGGCTCCGAATTCCAGCAACGGCATTGAAAAGCAGCCGCTTCGCGGAGTCTTGCGCTGGTTTCCGGGTCGCATTCCGCTGTCGCTGCATGCGCCCGGAAAAGGGGGAGAGGTGGGTGCGGGTCCTACCACCCCGTCAGCGCCGGTTTGTCTCCAGGAAGTCGCCCATCCGCTCGAGCGCCCGGGCGATGTTCTCGGCCGAGTTGGCGTAGGAGAGCCGGATGTAGCCCTCGCCGTGGATGCCGAAATCCGGCCCGCCGATCACCGCGACGCCCGCCTCCTCCAGCAGCGCCGAGGCCAGCGCCTTGGCCTTCCAGCCGGTGCGGCCGATATTCGGGAAGGCGTAGAACGCCCCCTTCGGCGTGATGCAGGAGACCCCCGGCAGCCGGTTCAGCCCCTCGACCACGAGCAGGCGGCGCCGGTCGAACTCCGCCATCATGGCGGCGACCGCGTCCTGCGGCCCGTCGAGGGCGGCGATGCCGGCCCATTGTGTCGCCGCGTTGACGCAGGAGAAGGAATTCACCGCGAGCTTGCGCGCCGCCTCGTAGAAGGGCGCCGGCCAGACCGACCAGCCGAGCCGCCAGCCCGTCATCGCGTAGGTCTTGGAGGCGCCGTCGAGGTAGATCAGCCGGTCGCGCAATTCGGGATAGGCGAGCAGCGTGTGGTGCCGCTCGCCGTCGTAGGTCATCGTGCCGTAGATCTCGTCCGAGAGCACGGCGACCTCGGGATGCGCGGCGAGGCCGGCGACCAGCCGGTCGATCTCGGCCTTCGGCGTCACGCCGCCCGTGGGGTTCGCGGGCGAGTTCAGGATCACCAGCCGCGTGCGCGGGGTGATCAGCGCCAGGGTCTCCTCCGCCGAGAAGGCGAAGCCGTTCTCCTCGCGGATCGGGATCGGCACCGGGGTCGCGCCCGTGAACTCGATCATCGAGCGGTAGATCGGGAAGCCCGGATCCGGGTAGAGGATCTCCGCCCCCGGCTCGCCGAACATCAGGATCGCCGCGAACATCGTGACCTTGCCGCCCGGCATGATCATCACGCTGTCGGGCGAGACCGCCACGTCGAGGCGCCGCTGGATGTCCCGCGCGACCGCCTCGCGCAGCGGCAGGATGCCGGTGGCCGGCGTGTAGCCGTGCTGGCCGTCGCGCAGGGCCTTGACTGCCGCCTCGACCACGTGGGGCGGGGTCGGCATGTCCGGCTGGCCGATGCCGAGGTTGATTACGTCCCGCCCGGACTGCGCGAGCGCCGTGGCGCGCGCCAGGACCGCGAAGGCGTTCTCTTCGCCGATGCGCCCGAAGGCCGGGACGAGATGCGGCATCGCCGGCGCGCTCAGCGCTCGGACTTCGCGGCGAGCCGGCTCGCGCCGTAGGACAGGGCGCCGCCGAGCAGGATCAGGACGATGCCGACCTTGATCGCCGCCCACAGGAGCGAGCGCTCGATGCCCTCGTCGGTCAGCATCAGGATCAGGCAGACCAGAACCGGCAGGGACACGACGATGCCGATCGGGATCAACGGGTTGGTGGTCTTCTCGGACATGATTCCGGTCCCGGGCTTCAAACAATGCGCCGGCGTCTTAGCACCACGCCGCGGCGGAGGGGACACCCGGCGCGAGAATTCTTTGGTCCTGCGACGACGCGGTCACGCTCAGGCTGGAACGGCTCCAGGTCGGTTGCCTTCGCGCACCGGCCGGGTCCACTCTCCGGCCCCACCGCGTCAACAGGAGGAACGCCCGATGGCCCCCACGCTCCGCCCCCGGATCGACCCGAGCCGTCTGCGGTCGCGGCTGTGGTTCGACAATCCCGACAACCCGGGCATGACGGCGCTCTACCTGGAGCGCTACCTCAATTACGGCCTCACCCAGACCGAGCTGCAGGCCGGCAAGCCGCTGATCGGCATCGCGCAGACGGGCTCCGACCTCTCGCCCTGCAACCGCCACCACCTGGACCTCGCCAAGCGGGTGCGCGACGGCATCACGGCGGCGGGGGGCGTCGCCTTCGAGTTCCCCTGCCACCCGATCCAGGAGACCGGCAAGCGCCCGACCGCGGCCCTCGACCGCAACCTCGCCTACCTGTCGCTGGTCGAGGTGCTGTACGGCTACCCCCTCGACGGCGTCGTGCTGCTCACCGGCTGCGACAAGACCATGCCGGCCTGCCTGATGGCGGCCGCGACCGTGAACATCCCGGCGATCGCGCTCAATGTCGGGCCGATGCTGAACGGCTGGAGCCGCGGCGAGCGCACCGGCTCGGGCACCATCGTGTGGAAGGCCCGCGAGCGCCACGCGGCCGGCGACATCGACTACCAGCAATTCCTCGACATCGTGGCCTCCTCGGCCCCCTCGACGGGCCATTGTAACACGATGGGCACCGCCTCGACCATGAACGCGCTGGCGGAAGCGCTCGGCATGGCGCTGCCGGGCTCGTCGGCGATCCCGGCGCCCTACCGCGAGCGCGGCCAGGCCGCCTACGCCACCGGCCAGCGCATCGTCGACATGGTCTGGGAGGACCTCAAGCCCTCCGACATCCTCACCCGCGAGGCCTTCGAGAACGCCATCGTGGCCAACACCGCCATCGGCGGCTCGACCAACGCGCCGATCCACATCAACGCCATCGCGCGCCACATCGGCGTGCCGCTGACCTGCGACGACTGGGAGCGCGTCGGCTACGACATTCCTCTCCTCGTCAACATGCAGCCGGCCGGGGCCTATCTCGGCGAGGAATACTACCGGGCCGGCGGGCTGCCGGCGGTGCTGGCGGAGCTGATCGAGGCGGGCAAGATCCACGAGGGCGCGCTCACCTGCAACGGCCGCACCATCGGGGAGAATTGCCGCGAGGCCCGGACCTGGGACCGCGAGGTGATCAAGCCCTTCGCCGAGCCCCTGCGCGAGCGGGCGGGCTTCCTCAACCTCAAGGGCTCGCTGTTCGATTCCGCGATCATGAAGACGAGCGTGATCAGCCGGGAATTCTACGACCGCTACCTCGCCAACCCGGACGATCCCTACGCTTTCGAGGGCCGGGTCGTGATCTTCGACGGGCCGGAGGATTACCACCACCGTATCGACGATCCGTCGCTCGACATCGACGAGACCACGATCCTGATCATGCGCGGGGCGGGCCCGATCGGCTATCCGGGCGCCGCCGAGGTGGTGAACATGCAGCCGCCGGGCGCCCTGATCCGGCGCGGGGTGCTGTCGCTGCCCTGCATCGGCGACGGGCGGCAATCGGGGACCTCGGGCACGCCCTCGATCCTCAACGCCTCGCCCGAGGCGGCGGCGGGGGGCGGTCTGGCGCTCCTTCAGAACGGCGACCGGGTGCGCATCGACCTCAACACGCGGCGGGCGGACATCCTGCTCCCCGAGGAGGAGCTGGCGCGGCGGCGGGAGGACCTGACGGCGCGCGGCGGCTACCCCTACCCGGCGAGCCAGACGCCCTGGCAGGCGATCCAGCGGGCCATGGTCGAGCAGCTCGCCGACGGCATGATCCTGCGCGGCGCCGACGCCTTCCAGAAGGTGGCGCAGACGATGGGCCCGCCGCGGGACAACCACTAGGCGCGGCGATCGAGGGGCCCTCCCCCCTGTGCGGGGGAGGGTCGAGCGTAGCGCAGAAAGCCGACGATCGCGAAGATCTCTGACGCGGGCTCGTCGGCGGGACGATCATGGAAAGCGCGACACACCTCATGCTGAGGTGCGAGCGGAGCGAGCCTCGAAGCACCCGGAACGGCACGCCCAGGGGCAATGGGCTTGGATCAGCGTTCAGGGGTGCTTCGAGGCCGCCTGCGGCGGCACCTCAGCATGAGGGGCGTCGCCGCCTCCTCTCCCGGTCAGCCGACCCGATCGGTGTCAGGCCGCCTTGGCCAGGCTCTCGAACAGCCCGCGCCCGTCGGTCCCGCCGACCAGGTCCTCGACGAAGTTCTCGGGGTGCGGCATCAGCCCGAGTACGTTGAGCGTCTCGGAGTAGATCCCGGCGATCGAATTCAACGATCCATTACGGTTCGCCGTCTCGGTGAGGTCGCCCGCCGCGTCGCTGTAGCGGAAGGCCACCCGGCCCTCGCCCTCGATGCGGGCGATCGTCTCCGGATCGGCGAAGTAATTGCCTTCGCCGTGGGCCACGCAGACGTCGATGACCTGCCGCGACGCGTAGGCGCGCGTGAAGGCGGTGTCGGTGCGCTCGACCCGCAGGGTCTGCCGGTGGCAGATGAAGCGGCGGTTGACGTTGCGCATCAGCACGCCCGGGAGCAGCCCCGACTCGCACAGGATCTGGAAGCCGTTGCAGATGCCGAGCACGAGGCCGCCGCGGGCCGCGTGCGCCCGCACCGCGTCCATGGCGTGGGCGCGGCCCGCGATGGCGCCGCAGCGCAGGTAGTCGCCGTAGGAGAAGCCGCCGGGCAGGACCGCGAGATCGGTGCCGGCGGGGAGTTCGGTGTCCGCGTGCCAGACCTTCGCGACCTCGGCGCCCGCGAGCCGCAGGGCACGCATCACGTCCGCCTCGCGGTTCGATCCCGGGAAGACGACGACCGCGGCCTTCATCGGGCGATCTCGACCGCGTAGTTCTCCACCACCGTGTTGGCGAGGAGCTTGTCGCAGGCCGCGCGCACGGTCGCCTCGGCGGCGGCCGGGTCGCTGCCCTCCACCTCGACCTCGAAGAACTTGCCCTGGCGCACGCCCGCGATGCCGCTGATGCCGAGCGAGCGCAGCGCCCCCTCGATCGCCTTGCCCTGCGGGTCGAGGACGCCGGTCTTCAGGGTGACGGTGACGCGCGCTTTCATCGGCAGACCTTCGGCAGCGGGGCTCCAGGCCACCCGATAGTGCGGATCCGGCAGGGAGGCAACGGCGGGTTGGCCGGGGCGCCGGGGCGTGCGAGGGTCGCCTCCCGCAACGTCAGGGAGGCGTCCGGATGCGCAGCGAGAAGGAGAAGATGCTGGCGGGGAACCTCTACCATGCCGGCGACCCGGAGCTGGTGGCGGACGCGGCCCGCACTATGGCCTGGCTCGCCCGCTACAACGCCACGATCGCGCTCCCCGCCGAGGAGCGGCTGGCGCTCCTGCGCGCGCATCTCGGCGCGGTGGCGGACGGCGTGGTGATCCGGCCGCCCTTCCACTGCGACTACGGATACAACATCCGCCTCGGCCGCAACGTCTTCCTGAATTTCAACTGCGTGATCCTCGACATCGTGACGGTGGAGATCGGGGAGATGACGCAGATCGCACCCGGCGTGCAGATCCTGGCCGCCGATCACCCGCGCGACCCGGAGATCCGCCGCAGCGGCCTGGAGAACGGACGGCCGGTGCGGATCGGGGCGAATTGCTGGATCGGGGCCGGGGCGCTGATCCTGCCGGGCGTGACGATCGGGGACGACGCCATCGTGGGCGCGGGCAGCGTCGTCACCCGCGACGTGCCGGCGGGGGCGACGGTGGTGGGGAATCCGGCGCGGGCCGTGCGGTAGGGCGACGGCGTCCTGCCGTTCCGCCCCCCTCTCCCGGACGACTGAAGCGTCAGCGGAAGGAGATCCGGGAACCAGCGCAAGGACTCGCCGCGAAGCGGCTCCACATCGCGGCACCGTCGCTGAAAGCAGGCGCTTCGCGGAGTCTTGCGCTGGTTTCCGGGTCGCATTCCGCTGACGCTGCATGCGCTCGGAAAAGGGGGCAAGGTGGAAGCGCAGTCAGGTGCTGCCGCGGATCAGCCCCCTGCTTCCGCCTCGATCCGCGCCACCGCGTCCGCCGGGACGTCCATGGCCTCGGCGAGGCGGGCCAGGAACGCGCGCTCCTGCATCGTATCGGCGTCGACGGCGAGGCGCGCCGCCGCGTAGACCCGGGCGGCCGTCTCGGGATCCGAGACCCGGTCGGCGATCTCGTCCGCATCCGGGGGATCGCGGAGCAGGTCCTCGAAGGCCCGCCGGCCCGTCTCGTCGAGGCGGGCCTCGGCGAGGGCGGCGTCGAGCCGGGCGCGCTCGCGGGCGTCCACGATCCCGTCCGCCACCGTCGCCGCCGCCATGGCGCGCAGGTACAGGTCCGCCTCGTCGGCGCTGACGTCGCCGGCCGCGAAGGGCCGCCGCGCCGGCGCCTCGGCCGACGTCTCGGCCGGCGCCGATCGATTGAGGGCCCGGTAGCCGAGGCCGGCGATCAGCGCGAGCCCGCCCAGCGCCGCGCCCGCGGCCAGGCTCCCGACATCGCCTCGCCGGGACCGCACCAGGGCGTCGACCAATCCACTCGCATCGGCCATGCCGACCTCCCTCTCGTCATGTCTCGCACCCGACAACCGCGCAGGCACGCGGCAGTTTCTCCGCGGCGCTGCGACGCTCACAGGTTGCGCGGCCGTTCTTGTCCGTCCATCTCGGCGGGATGCTCCTCCTCGCGGCCCTCCGCCTTGCCGTCCTCGCGCTGCTCCTCCTGTTCCTCGTCCCCCTCGCCGCCCACGCCCTGTGGTGGTGGTCACGCGACGACCTCGCGCCCGACTGGGCGACGGCCGACTGGTCGAGCGCGCGCCTGCTGCCCCCGGCCGCCGCGGCGCCGGGCGCGGTGGTGCGCATCTACGCCGCCCGGGTCGGGCGCTGGCGGGGGATCTTCGCCCACCACACCTGGATCGTCGTCAAGGAGGCGGGAGCCACGCGCTACACCCGCTTCGACGTGGTCGGCTGGGGCATGCCGGTGCGCCAGGACGCCTATCCGGCGGACGGCCGCTGGTTCGGCAACCCGCCGCAGGTGGTGCTCGCCCTCGACGGCGAGGCCGCCGCCCAGGCCGTGCCGCGGATCCGCGCCGCGGTCGCCACCTACCCGTACCGCGCGGCCGGCAGCTATAGCGCCTGGCCGGGGCCGAACTCCAACACCTTCGTGGCGCATGTCCTGCGGGCGGTGCCGGCGCTCGCCGCCGCCCTGCCGCCGACGGCGCTCGGCAAGGACTTCTCCGAACGCCTCCTCGCCCTCACGCCCAGCCGCACCGGCGTGCAGGTGTCCTTGCGCGGCTACGCGGGCCTCACGCTCGGCTGGGTGGAGGGGATCGAGGTCAACGTGCTCGGGGCAGTGCTCGGCCTCGACCTGCGCCGCCCGGCCCTCAAGCTCCCCGGCTGGGGCCGGATCGGCCTCGACCCGGCCGGGGCCGTCGAGACCCTGGTGGCCCCGACCCCGAGCCGCTGAGCGTCCGTCGTCCGGAGAGCCGCCGGGCGCCAGCGCGGACGGAAGCAGCCGAGGGGCGCCCGAATCGTTGATGTCTCCGGCAATTTGCCGTACAGATCGCGCAGAGGTGATGACGCATGACGGCGAGGAAGAATACCGCGACCGCACGGCTGGAGGCGCGGATCCCTGTGCAGGTCTACGACATGATGCTGCGCGCGGCCGAGCTGCGCGGCATGACCCTGACCGGCTTCGTCATGGCCACGGCCGGCGAAGACGCCAAGCGCGTGGTCGAGGAGGCGGAGATCTTGCGGATGGCGCGGGCCGACCAGGTCCGCTTCGCCCAGGCGCTGATCGATCCGCCCGAGCCCAGCGATCGGCTCAGGCGCGCGGCCAAGCGCCATGCGGCCCTGATCCATCCACGGTGACGCCTCCCTTCGCGATCGAGCCGCTGTCCAAGGCCCACGACCGGACAGGCTTCACGTGCGGCCACGCGAAGGTGGACGCCTATTTCCGTCAGACCGTCTCCCAGGACGTGAAGCGCAAATACGCCACCTGCTTCGTGGCGCGCGAGATCGCGACCGGCCGGGTTGCCGGCTTCTACACCCTGTCGGCCTGCAGTGTGCCGCTGACCTCGGTCCCCGAAGATCTCGCCCGGAGGTTGCCGCGCTACCCGACCGTGCCGGCCGTGCTGATCGGCTGGCTGGGTCGGGACGAGGCGTTCCGTGGGTCGGGCCTGGGGGAAGCGCTTCTGTTCGACGCGGTTCGGACCGTTGCCACCGCGCCGATCGGCAGTCACGCGATCTTCGCCGACGCGATCGATGACAAGGCCGCCGCCTTCTACACCGATCACGGCTTCATCCCGCTGCTCGAGTTGCCCATGCGGTTCTTCCTGCCCATGGCGACGGCGCTCGCCGTCATCGGGACCTGAAATCCGGGCGGCGCCGACCGCCGCCCTGCCGCCGACGGCGCCGAGCGTGGACGTCTCGGAACGCGTGGCGCTCCTCCCGAGCCGCACCGGCCGGCCCCTGCCCTCGCGTCTCGCTCGACGGACCGGGATGATGCCGAGGGGTGCGCTCCATCCCACTCGCGGTACGGGAGAAGCGCCCCCTCTCTTCCTCGAACGACCGCGATCGTCAGCAGGTGAGCTTGCGCCCCTCGCGGCGGCCGTGGACGCGGAAATGGGTCAGGCCGGATTCCATCTGTCCATTCTCGACGGCCCGCCGGACATCGGGATTGCAGCGCAGATATTCCTGCTCGTTGAAGCCGAATTCCCGCTCCTCGCGGGGCGGGCGGCGGGGCCGGTCATCATCGTCCCGATCCCGGCCGCGGAACCCGTAATCGGGGCGGCGCTCCCGGTAGCCGCGGTCGCGATCGTCGCGCTCCCGGTACTCACGGTCGCGGTAGCGCTCACCGTAACCCGGGACCCGCTCCCGGTAGCCGCCATCGTCGTCGGGACCGCCCCACGGCTGCGCCGAGGCCACCCCCAGCGAGCCGATCAGGCCGAACCCCACGGCCGCCACGGCGCACAACACTCCCCTCATGATCCATCCTCCTCGTCCGCCGCCGCAACACGGCGGGCGGGCCATGGTTCCATTGTCCATGGGCAATCTGAGCCAGGCCTGAACCTTAGGGGAGCCGTCCGGCGCTGTCACCGCGTCCGCAGCCGGGAGGCCGCGCCTATTCCGCGGCGATCCGCGGCGGCGGCGCGTAGACGTGCGGCAGCGGGTGCGGCACGGGCTCCGGCTCGTCCCTCGCCCCGACGAAGCGGCCGAGCAGGCGCCCGAACAGCCGGGAGAGGTCGTCCATCAGCACGAAGATCGCCGGCACGAACAGCAGCGACAGCAGCGTCGAGACGATCAGGCCCGAGATCACCGCGATCGCCATGGGCGAGCGGAACTCGCCGCCGATGCCGAGCGCCATCGCGGAGGGGACCATGCCGGCCGCCATCGCGATCGTCGTCATCACGATCGGCCGGGCGCGCTTGCGGCCGGCATCGATGATCGCCGTCGCCCGGTCGACGCCGCGGGCCATCTCCTCGACGGCGAAGTCGACCAGCATGATGGCGTTCTTCGTCACCACCCCGAGCAGCATCAGGATCCCGATCACCACCGGCATCGAGATCGGCCGGTTGAAGATCAGCAGACCGAGGATCGCCCCGCCGATGGAGAGCGGCAGCGAGAACAGGATGGTGAGCGGCTGCAGGAAGGAGCCGAAGAGCAGGATCAGCACGCCGAGCACCATCATCAGGCCGGCGCCCATCGCCATGGCGAAGCCCTCGAAGACCTCGCCCATCACCTCGGCGTCGCCGGTCTGGCGCAGCTCCACGCCGGGCGGCAGGTGCGCGGCGGTCGGCGTCGCCATCGCCCGCGCGATCGCCTCGGCGAGCGCGTCCGAGCCCTGGAGATTCGCCTCCAGCGCCACCCGCACGGCGCGGTCGTAGCGGTCGATGGCGGTCGGGCCGCGGCCGAGGCTGATATCGGCCACCGCCGTGAGCGGCACCGCAGCCCCGGACTTGGTCGGCACCTTCAGCGCCTCCAGGGTCTGGAGGTCGCCGCGGGTCTCGATCGGCAGCTGCACGCGGATCGGGATCTGGCGGTCGGCGGCGTTGAACTTCGCGAGATTGGCCCCGATGTCGCCGATCGTGCCGACCCGCACGGTCTCGGCGATGGTGTCCGTCGAGACGCCGAGATCCGCCGCCACGGCGGGTTTCGGGTAGATCCGCACCTCCGTGCGGTCGAGGGGCGCGGTCGACATCACGTTGACGAGGTTCGGCACTTGCCCAACCTCGCGCTGCATCTTCTCGGCCACGTCCTTGACCACAGCGAGGTCGGGGCCGGCGACGATCAGGGTGAAGTCGCGCTGGCCGCTGTCGCGCAGGGACCAGGTGCGGATGTCGGGCTCGTCGCGCAGCAGCGCCATGATCGCCGCCTCCACGTCCGACTGCTTGCGGGCGCGGGCGTTCTTGGGCGTCAGGTTGATGGTCAGCGTGGCGAGGCGGATCTCCTTCTTGCCCGGGAGCTGGCGGCCGCCGTCGACGAAGACCGAGCGCACCTCGGGCAAGCCGCGGATCTTGCCCGCCACCCGGTCGGACACCGCGATCGTGTCGTCGAGCTTGGCGCCGGGCGGCAGTTCCAGCACCAGGAGCGTGCGCGCCGCGTCCTCCTTGGGCAGGAAGCCCGCGGGCAGGAGCTTCGTCGACAGGATCGACCCGGCGAAGAGCGCGAGGCCGACCACCAGCGTCACGTATTTGTGCCGCACCGACCACGCCACCACGCGGGTGTAGGTGCGCATCACCGGGCCCGGCACCTCCTCGGCGTGGCCGTGGTCGCGCATGAAGTAGGCCGCCATCATCGGGGTGATGAGGCGCGCGACGAGGAGCGACATGAACACGGCCGCCGCGATGGTGAGGCCGAACTGCTTGAAGTACTGGCCGGCGATGCCGCCCATGAAGCTCACGGGCGCGAAGATCGCCACCAGGGTCGCCGTGATGGCGATGACCGCGAGCCCGATCTCGTCCGCGCCCTCGATCGCCGCCCGGTAGGGCGACTTGCCGAGCCGGACGTGCCGGACGATGTTCTCGATCTCCACGATCGCGTCGTCGACCAGGATGCCGGTGACGAGGGTGATGGCCAGCAGGCTGACCGCGTTGAGCGAGAAGCCCATGGCGCTCATCGCCCAGAAGGTCGGGAAGACCGAGAGCGGCAGCGCCACCGAGGCGATCAGCGTCGCCCGCCAGTCGCGCAGGAACAGGAACACCACCAGCACGGCGAGCCCCGCGCCCTCGATCAGGCCGTGCATGGCCGATTCGTAGTTGCCGATCGTGTTGGTGACCGAGGTGTCGATCAGGTCGAAATGCACGTCCGGGTAGGCGGCCCGGAGCTGGTCGATCTTCTTCGCCACGAGGTCCGAGACCGAGGCGTCGCTGGCGCCGTTGGCGCGCGAGATCGCGAAGGCCACCACCGGCTCGCCGTTGAGGCGCGCGAAGCTGCGCGGCTCCTCGGCCCCGTCGGACAGCGTCGCGAGGTCGTCGAGGCGCACCTTGCGCCCGCCCGGCAGCACGATCGAGGTGGCGGCGAGCGTGTCGAGGCTCGCCGAGGCGGCGAGCGTGCGGATCGACTGCTCCTGCCCGCCGAGCTCCGCCCGGCCGCCCGCCATGTCGGCGCTGGTGAGGCGCAATTGCCGGTTCACGTCGGCCGCCGTGATGCCGAGCGAGAGCAGCCGGTCGGGCTTGAGGGTGACGCGCACCTCGCGGGCGACGCCGCCCAGGCGCTCGACGCCGCCGACCCCGCGCAGCCCCTGGATCTGGCGCGCCACCACGTCGTCCACGAACCAGGACAGATCCTCGGGCGTCATGGCCGGCGCCGAGGCGCCGTAGACCATGATCGGCAGGCCCGCGATCTCGACGCGGTTGATGATCGGCTCCTCGATCGTCCTTGGCAGGTTCGTGCGGATCTTGGCGATCGCGTCCTTGACGTCGTTCACCGCGCGGTCGGTGTTGACCTCCAGGCGGAATTCCACCGTCGTCGCCGAGTTGCCCTCGGTGATCGCCGAGGTGATGTGCTTGACGCCCTTCACCCCCGCCACCGCGTCCTCGACCCACTTCGTCACCTGGGTCTGGAGTTCCGAGGGCGCGGCGCCCGGCTGGTTGATCGACACCGAGACGATCGGCACGTCGATGTTGGGGAAGCGGGTGATCGGCAGGCCGCGGAAGCTGACGAGCCCGAGCAGCCCCAGCACCAGGAACAGCACGATCGAGGGGATCGGCTTGCGGATCGCCCAGGCGGAGACGTTGAGGCGCATCGGGTCGGGTCTCGGGCGGATCAGGGACGGGGGAGCGCGTCGGCGCTGGCCTGCTGGGCGGGGAAGACCGGGCGGACCCGGTCCCCGTCGCGCAGGAAGCTGCCGGCCCGGGCGACGACCGCGTCGCCCGCCCGCACGCCGTCGCGGATCTCGATGACGCCGTCCGCCGAGAGGCCGGTGCGGACCTGGCGGGCCTCGACCCGGTCGTTCGCCACCACGAGGAGCGTGGCGCCGCCATTGCCGTAGACCACCGAGGCGACCGGCACCGCGACGCCGGTGCGGCGCGCCACCTCGACGCTGCCGCGGGCGAAGGCGCCGATGCGCAGGCGCGGATCCGGCTGGAGGCGGATGCGCACCTTGCCCATCCGCGTCGAACGGTCGATCTCCGGATAGACCGCGCGCACCCGGCCGGGCACGGCCACCGGCCCGTCCGGCGTGTCGAGGTCGAGCCGGGCGGACGCGTCGGGGCGAAGGCGCGGCATGCCGGTCTCGGTGACCTCGCCCTCGAGTTCGATCTCCCCGCGGGCGATCAGGCGGAACAGCGGCTCGCCGGTCGCGGTGGCGGTGGCGCCGATCCGCGCCGTGCGACGGCTGACGATGCCGCCCTCGGGCGCCCGGATCTCCGTGCGGGCGAGCTTCACGTCGAGTTCCCGGCGCTGCGCCTTGGCCTGGAGCAGTTCCGCCTCGGCCATGGAGAGGCCGTTGCGGGCCGCCGCGAGCCGCCCGTCCGCCGAGCGGGCGGCGGAGGTGCGCTGCTCCATCTGCACCTCGGTGGAATTGCCGGTCTTCATCAGGGTGCGGGTGCGCTCCAGCGCCAGCGCCGCCTCCACCTGCGCGGCCTCGGCCTGCACGATGGTGCTGCGCGCTTGGTCGATGGCGGCCTCGGCGCGGGCGATGGCGGCGGCGTTCTGGGCGAGCTGGGTGTCGATCATCTCGCGCGACAGCCGCGCCAGCACGGCGCCCTTGGCGACCCGGTCCCCCTCCTCCACGAGGAGTTCGGTGATCCGGCAGCCCTCGATCTCGGGCGCGACCAGGATCTCGTCGCGGGGCACCAGCGTGCCGGTGACGACGGTGCGCTCGACGATCTCCCGCTCGGCCGCGACAACGACCGTGACGGCCGGCACCGGCACCTCGACGGCGGTGGCCTGCGGTGCGGCCTCGGCCGCGCGGGCGACGGGTGGGACGAGGGCGAGCGCAGCGGCGAGGGGTCCGGCGCGGAGGAGACGGGACATCACGGCTGGTCCTGGCTGGCGGTCGCGGGCCTCGCGGCCCCGGTCGGATCGAATCGTCCCGACGCAGCGGCCTCGATGAGCCGGGCCATCGCGTCGAGAATGGGGCCGGGATCGAAGTCCGGCAGGAGGGCGCGGCGCACGATGACGCCGTCGGCCATCACCATCAGGATCTGGGTGAGCGCCGCCGCGGCCTCGGCCGAGTGGCCGGCTTTCCGCAGGAGGCCGGCGATCATCTGGCGCATCTCGCGCTCGAAATCCCGGCAGATCGCCGCCATGGCCGGGTTGCGGCTCGCCTCCGACCACATCTCGACGCAGAGGATCGCCTTGGCGACGGGCTCGTCGACGAGGTGGCGCCGGGCGAGGCCCATGAAGGCGTCGATCAGGTCGGCGCCCGTGGGCAGCCCGGCGAAATCCACCGCCACCGTCCCCCGATCGCGCTCGGCGAGGCCGGCCACGATCGCGTCCTTCGACGGGAAGTAGCGGTAGAGATTGCCGGGGCTCATCCCGGCCTCGGCGGCCACGTCCTGCATGGTGGTGCGGTGGAAGCCGCCGCGCACGAAGCAGCGCTCCGCCGCGTCCAGGATGCGGCCGCGCCGCTCCTCGGCGGGATCGATACGGGTGGGAAGCGGATCGGCCGTCACGGAGGGTCCGGATGAGAATGAACGTTCATTCTCTAGCGTGACTCGGCGGATCCGGCAACCGCGGCGGCGGCGCGGCGTTGTGCCCTCGGCGGCTCTCGCCAGGGAGGTTTGAGCGTGACGATCTTCCAGATCAGGCAGGCGGCGACCGGAGCGGTGCTGTGGACCGGCTGCGCGCAGGACGAGCAGCACGCCCTCGACGCCATGGCGCGCGAGGCCGGCTACCGCGACTATGCGTCGCTGCCGGAGACCCTGCGGGGACCGGGCGCCCGGGTGGACCGGCTCAACCTGGGGTGAGCATCTCCTCTTTCCGCACGCGGCACAGCTGCCCGGGGACAAGGCGAGACACGTCTCCCCTCTCCCGAGTGGGCTAGAGGATTCACAGAACGCGAAAAATACAAACAGGCGAGATACTTACGTTGACACACGACGGTCCCCGGGTGTGGCGCGGGGAACCCCTCTCCCGTGCGGGAGAGGGGCAGGGGTGAGGGTCCAGGTGTTTCAGCAAGAATTCTGAAGTGTCCCGCTGCCAGCACGACCGTCTTCGCTTGATGACGGCACGGTCCGGGACCCTCACCCCTACCCCTCTCCCGCACGGGAGAGGGGATCCCGCGCGAGCTGGAATGGCATAGTTTGTTGTTAATGGAGCGTTTTTCGGAGACTAGAACGCGCGAAAAGCGGCCTTCGATTTCCCCTAAGGACAACCGTGCGCACGCGGGAGAGGCGAAACCTGTGCCTCACCTTGATGGCGCAGCATGGTACCGGCCTCTCGCCACCGGGACGGGCCGGCGGACTCTCCCTCACGCCCCGACCAGCAGTTCCTCGCCGAGATACCCGTCCGGCCGGGTGACGCCCGGCAGGGCGAAGAAGTACCCTCCCCCCACCGGCTTGATGTACTCCTCCAGCGGCTCGCCGTTCAGGCGCTTCTGCACGGTCACGAACCCGGCATCGAGGTCGCGCTGGAAGGACACGAAGATCAGGCCCATGTCGAGCTGGCCCGAGGCGGTGATCCCGGCCGAGTAATTGTAGCCCCGCCGCAGGATCCGGTTGCGCTCCGTCTCGGGCGTTCGCGGGTTGGCGAGCCGGATATGCGCGTCGAGGGGCGTGCGCTCGCCCTTCGGGTCGGAGGCGAAATCGGGGATCGCGTGCTCGCGGGTCTCGCCCAGCGGCGCCCCCGAGTCCTTGTGCCGGCCGATGATGCGCTCCTGCTCGCCGAGCGGCGTGCGGTCCCAGCGTTCCACGAGGTTCCGCACGAAGCGGATCACCTGGTACGAACCGTTCTGCGCCCAGGCCGGCTCGCCGTCCTGCGGGCCGACCCAGACCTGGCGCTGCATCAGGGCCGCGTCGTCCGCCTGCAGGTTGGCGGTGCCGTCCTTGAAGCCCAGCATGTTGCGAACCGTGTCGGTGCCGGCCCGCTTGACCACGTAGGGCGGCAGGAAGCCCTCGCGCTTCCAGCGCAGGGCGAGCAGGCCCGGCGTCGTGCGGATCACGTCGCGCAGGGCGTGGATCGTCGTGTCGGCGTTGTTGGCGCAGAGTTGCAGCAGCAGGTCGCCGTGGCACAGCCTCCCGTCGAGGGAATCGTTCGGGAAGCGGTCCATCGGGCGCAGGCGCCGGGGCTTCGCGCCCGCGAGCCCGTAACGCTCATCGAACAGGCTTGCCCCGACCGCGAGCGTCGCCGTCAGGTTGTCGGGCCGCACCTCGGGGCCGAGGATGCCCGAATCCGCCGGGGGCAGCCGCGGATCGAGGTCCGGCACCCGGCCGCCCTCGGTCAGGAGCGCGAAGCGCTCGGTGAGGATCCGGAACAGGCGCGCCAGTTCGCCCCGGTCCTGCGCCAGGACGTCGAAGGCGACGAAAAGCGCGGAGGCCGGCTGCGGCGTCACGATGCCCGCCTGGTGGAGGCCCCGGAAGGGCACGCGGTCGCGCGTGCCGTCCGCCTCCTCGAGCGCGGCGGCGCGGCCGGGGGCGGGTGCGAGGGCGGCGGCGCCGGTGCCGGCCGCGAGGCCCCGCAGGAGGCCGCGGCGAGAGGTCGTCGGAGCGGTCATGGTCGCCTCAGTCGAGCCCGAGCTTGCCGCGCAGGGTCGAGAGATCCTCGGCCAGCATCGTGATCGGCGCCTTCAGCGCGAGCCGGTCGCGGTCGCTCACCGTGTCGTAGGGCGCGAAGGTCCCGTCCTCCGCCCGGTACTTGCCGAGCAGGGCGTCGACGCGGGCGAAGTTCTTGTCGGTGCGGGCGACGAGGTCGGGATCCTGCTTCTCCACGAGCGCGCGCAGCAGGTCGAAGATCTTGCGCGAGCCTTCCACGTTGGCGTGGAAGTCGGAGAGGTCGCTGCGGCTGTAGCGGTCCTCCTCGCCGGAGATCTTGGTGGCCGCGACCTCCTCGATCAGGCCCGCGGCGCCGCCGACCATCTTGGCGGGCGGGATGGTGAGGTCGCGCAGGCGGCGCTGCAGTTCCTCCGCGTCGGCGAGCAGCTTGTCCGCGTGGGAGCCGAGCCCCTCGGTGCTCCTGTCGGCCCAGAGCCCCTTCTCGATGCGGTGGAAGCCGATGAAGCCCGGATCCTCCTCCTTGCGCTCGAAATCGTCCGCCCGCACGTCCATGCTCTTGTCGAGGTCGTTGAACAGCGAGGCGACGGGCTCGACCCGCTCGTAGTGGCGGCGGGCCGGGGCGTAGAGGGCCTTGGCCTCCTCGACGCGGCCGGCCTTCACGGCGGCCGCGAAGGCGCGGGTGCGCTCGACGAAGGCATCGACCTCGGTGGCCACGTAGTGCTTGTAGGCGGCGAGCGGGCCGACCAGCGCCATCGGGTCCGGGGCGCCGGCGGGCTTGGTCTCGGCGGCGGCGAGCACGGTGAGCGTGCCCTTCGGGTTGCTGAGAAGACCGCAGGTCATCTGGTAGCTGCCGGGCTCGAGCGTGGCAGAGAGCGACTGCACGAAGCCCGGGACGATGTTCTCGCGCTCCTCCAGGATCGTCGTGCCCTGGAGGATCTCCCATTCCAGCACCCGCTTGCTCTGGTTGCGGATGCGGAAGACGGACTTGCCGGCCGGCACCGTGAGGGTGGCGGGCTCGCAGCCCTTGTCCGTCACCGTCACGGCGACGGGACCGGGCGCGTCCGCGAGCGCGCTCCCCGACAGGGCGAGGATGGCCGCGAGGGACGCGAGGCGGCGGGACGTCATGACGGGCTTCCGGGCTGGAGTCAGGCGGGGAGGGTTTCGGGCCGGGCCGCTCGCGGGCGGGCGGGCACCAGGAACAGGCACAGCCCCGGGATCAGGAAGGCGAGGTAGGCCAGCACCTCTCCCCAGGCGGGCGCCTCCTGGTAGCCGAAGATGCCGGTGAGCAGCGTGCCGAGCACCGTGTCGGACGGGAGCACGCCGCTGAGGTCGAAGGCGGTGGCCTGGAGGTGATTCCACAGGCCGGCCTCGTGGAAGGCCCGCAGCGCGCTCGCGATCAGGCCGGCGGCGACGAACAGGATGAAGATCCCGGTCCAGCGGAAGAAGCGGCGCAGGTCGAGCCGCACGCCGCCCTTGGCGATTCCCCAGCCGGCCAGCACCGCGAGCGCGATGCCGAGCACCGCCCCGGCGGGGACGCCCCAGCCGACATCCTGCTGCACCGTGGCGAGGAGGAAGAACACCGATTCGAGGCCCTCCCGCCCGACCGCCAGGAAGGCCATCAGCACGAGCCCGAACGCGCCGCGGTCCATCGCCGCGTCGACCGCGCCGTGCAGCTCCGCCTTCACGGAGCGGGCGGCCTTGCGCATCCAGAAGACCATGCCGGTGAGCATGCCGGCCGCCAGCAGCGCGATGGCGCCCTCGACCATCTCCTGCTGCTTCTGGGGGAATTCCGCACCGATCAGCGTGAGGCCGACGCCGAGCGCGACGCAGAGGGCGGCGGCCAGCACCACGCCCAGCCAGATCGCCGGCATCCAGGCGCTGCGACCAGTCTGCGCGAGGTAACCGGCAATGATGCCGACGATCAGCGCCGCCTCGATTCCCTCGCGCAGCATGATCAGGAAAGCGATGAGCACGTACGGATACCCGCGGCCGTTAGGAGAGGTGCGCGCTCGTACGCCCTCGCCGGCGCGGCGGGAAGCCGACAATTGGAAGCGAAACTTAGTTATAACAAATCCAAACTGGCCCCTCGGGCAGCGGATCCGGCCGCGGCCACCTTCTCAGATTCGCCGCTTTCGCCCCCTATGACCTCGCGCCGCTGCGCCCTTGCGGCGGCGCTCCCGCCCTCCCCGCACCGAGCCATGATCCGCTTCGAGAACGTCACCAAGGTCTACAAGACGGCCGGTCACCGCCGCACCGTCCTCGACCGGGCCTCGTTCACCCTGCGCTCGGGCGTGAGCTACGGGATCCTCGGCATCAACGGGGCGGGCAAGTCCACGATGATCCGCATGATGGCGGGGTCGGAGGGCCTGACCAAGGGCCGGATCCTGCGCACCTCGCGGGTGTCCTGGCCGCTCGGCTTCGCGGGCGGCTTCCACCCCAACATGACCGGCAAGGAGAACGCGATCTTCATCGCCCGCGTGTACGGCGAGGATCCGCGCAAGGTGCTGGACTTCGTGGCCGACTTCTCGGAGATCGGCGACTACATCAACGTCCCGATCCGCACCTACTCCTCGGGCATGGGGTCGCGGTTCAATTTCGGGATGAGCATGGCCATCCCCTTCGACACCTACCTGATCGACGAGATCACCTCGGTCGGCGACGCGCGCTTCCAGCAGCGCTGCGAGGAGGTGTGGAGCAAGCGGCGTGCGAATGCCGACATCATCATGTGCTCCCACAACATGGACGTGATCCGCCAGTACAGTTCGGAGGGCATCGTCCTGGCGAACGGGCGCGCGGTCATCTACGAGGAC
This sequence comes from Methylobacterium sp. JK268, assembly GCF_054052225.1. NCBI lineage: Bacteria > Pseudomonadati > Pseudomonadota > Alphaproteobacteria > Hyphomicrobiales > Methylobacteriaceae > Methylobacterium > Methylobacterium sp. JK268. The sequence continues at coordinate 79,049 of NZ_JBSVZN010000025.1, forward strand.
GTGAACGACGCCATCGAGGTCTACCAGCGCCTGAACCAGTAGCGGGGCGGCTCCCCTCCCCGACACCCGCGCCCCGCGCCAGGCCGCGCGCCCCGCGCCAGAACCGGATCCCCTCATGACGGTCGACGCCCGCAACCCGACAGGCCAGCCGCTCGCACCGGCCGAGCGCTCGCGGCTGATCGCGGAGTCGCTGCGCCAGATGTCGCGCGGCGGCGACCCGCGGCCGGCCGGGCGCGGCACCCGGCGCCTCCCGCGCGACCTCGTGACGCCGCTCCTGTTCCTGGTCCTGTTCGCCCTGCCATCGCTCGCCGCGATCGGGCTGTTCGGGTTGTACCTGTCGGACCGCTACGTCACGGAGACGCATTTCGCGATCCGCCCAGCCCTCGGGACCGCCGAGGGGGCGGCCAGCGACCGGCTCGGCACGACCACGGGTCTCAGCCGCGAGATGATCACGCAGGACACCCTGGCGGTGGCGGACTACATCCTGAGCCGGCCGATGGTGGAGGCGGTCGAGCGGGCGCTGCCCCTGCGGGAGATGTTCTCCCGCGAGACCATCGACGGGATCTCGCGGTTCGACCCCAAGCGGCCGGTCGAGAAGCTGGTGCGCTACTGGCGCTCGCGGGTGGAGGCGAAGATGGAAGGGACCTCGGGCGTGATCAGCCTCTCGGTCAACGCCTTCGACCCGCAGGACGCGGTGGCGATCAGCCGGGCGATCCTCGCCGAGAGCGAGCGCGTGGTGAACGACGTCTCCGTGCGGGCCCGCCGGGACGCGCTCGCGGCGAGCGAGCGGGCCCTCAAGGAGACCGAGGAGCGCCTGACCCGGATCCAGGACGCAGTGCGCGACCAGCGCAACCGGGACGGCGTGCTCGACGCGCAGAAGACCAACGAGGCCAACGTCAAGATGGTGGCGCAGGTGCGCGAGCAGCGCATCGGCCTCGCGGTCAAGGTCGCCCTGCTGCAGCGCGACCTGCGGGACGATTCCCGCAGCGTCCAGGATCTCAAGGCCCAGATCGGGCAGCTCGACGCCACGATCCAGCGGCTGGAGCGCGAGGCGGCGACGCCGGATCCGGAGCAGCGTCGCATCCTCGCCGACGCGCTCACGCGCTACGAGGCGCTCGATTCCGAGCGCAGGACGACCCAGAAACTCTACGCCGCCGCCCTCGCCGCCCGGGACCGGGCGCGGCTGATGCTCGACCGCCAGATGGAATTCCTCAGCGTCGTCGTCGAGCCGGTCGCGTCGGAATCGCCGCAGCGCCCGCAGCGCGGCCTGTGGATCGGCAGCGTCGTGGCGGGCTCGGCCCTCACCTTCGCGCTCGCGATCTTCCTGCGCAAGATCCTGACCTGACGCCTAATCCGCTCGCCGCGCGCGGCCCTGAGGAACACCCGCCATGCCCGACGCCCCGACCGGTCTCGCCGACATCGCCGCCCGCCACGGGGTGAGCCAGGACGCCGCCCGCCACCTCCTCGACGCCCTCGCGCAGGGCGGGGGCACCGCGGCGCAGTTCAACCATCCGGAACTCGGCGGCATGGGCCAGTGGTCCGTCGGCGGGATGATCATGATCGGCGACATGTTCAACAACGGCCTGCGGGCGCGGGTGGCGGATCTCTGCGCCGACCTCGCGCCGCTGGCGATGAGTCGCGGCGCGGGCGCGGGCGGCTGGTGGCCGCCGGAATTCGGCCACCCGGCCTCGGCCGGCGCGCAGAACGGGCTGCGCTACGCCTTCTTCCCCGGGACGCGGCGGCTCGCGATCGAGCAAGCGGGGCGCCTCAGCGTCTACGACACCGGCGACCACCTCATCGGCGGCGTCTCGCAGCAGCAGGGCGGCGGCGCCACGGTCCAGTTCACGAGCCAGTACGGCGCGGTGCGGCTGGAGGACCTGCCGCGGATCGGCGAGCCCGCCCCGGAGGCCGCGCCGCCGCCGGCCTCCCCCGGCCTCCCGCCCGCGCCGCCCGCGCCCGTGATCGCGCCCGCCCCCGCGCCGGTCTCCGCCGCCCCGGACGCGGCCGGCGACCCGATCGCCCTGATCGAGCGCCTCGCGGAGCTGCACCGGAAGGGGGTGCTGACCGAGGCCGAGTTCACCGCCAAGAAGAGCGAATTGCTCGCGCGCCTCTGAGCCGGGGCTGCGGGCCGGGCGCCCGCTCCCCATATCGGACGGGTCCCCGCTCCCCTCCGCGAGCCGAGCCCTGTCCTCCGCGCCGCTCTCCATCGAGACGATCTACCTGGAGCCGGAGGCCGAGGCCTTCGCGCGCGGCCGGGAGATCCTCGCGCGCTTCCCCGATGCGAGGCGCATCCCGGTGGCGTCGCACTGGGCGATCCCGGCCCTGCACGGGAACGAGGGCTCGGCGCAGGAGTGGCTCCGGATCAAGCGCTCCACCCTGGTCCTCGGGGTCAAGAAGGGCCTCGCCCTGCGGCCGAACGGGCGCAGCGCCCACTTCATCGCGCCCTCGACCTCGAACGGCTGCGCCATGGCCTGCGCCTACTGCTACGTGCCGCGCCGCAAGGGCTTCGCCAACCCGATCACGCTCTTCGCCAACACGGAGGCGATCGGCGGGGCGATCGCCCGGCACGCCGGGCGCCAGGGTCCCCTCCCGGCGCCCGACCAGGTCGACCGGGACTCCTGGGTCTACGACATCGGCGAGAACGGCGACCTCTCGGTCGACGCGCTGGTGGGCGGGGGCGTGCGCGACCTCGTCGCCCTGTTCCGCAGCCTGCCGAACGCCAAGGGCTCCTTCGCCACCAAGTTCGTGAACCGCGACCTCCTCGCCTACGAGCCCGCAGGCCGCACGCGGATCCGCGTCTCGCTGATGCCGGAGCGGATCGCCAAGGTGGTGGACGTGCGCACCTCGCCCGTGGCGGAGCGGATCGCGGCGATCGACGATTTCGTGCGCGCCGGCTACGAGGTCCACGTGAACTTCTCGCCGGTCATCCTCTACGAGGGCTGGGAGGCCGACTGGCGGGCCCTGTTCCGCGCCCTCGACGCGGGGATCGGCCCCGCCTCGCGCGACCAGCTCGCCGCGGAGATCATCTTCCTCACCCACAACGCGGCGCTGCACGCCGTGAACCTGCGCTGGCACCCGAAGGCCGAGGATCTGCTCTGGCGCCCCGACCTGCAGGAGACGAAGCGCTCCGAGGGCGGGCAGGAGAACCTGCGCTACCGCGGCCGCTGGAAGGCCCGCTGGCTGGAGCGGTTCCGCGCCCTGCTCGCGCAGGAACTCCCGTATTGCCGGGTGCGCTACGCGTTCTGACGCCCTCCGGGCGGGCGTCGCTCACGACGAACCGCGCACCGGCGTCAGACTTGCGCCCCGGCCCGGACCGCGATCCGGTCCGTCGGACGCGCCGGGTCTCCGAGGCTGCCGCGCGTCCCGCGCTGAACCGGGAGCTACGCGTGCGCGACAGGCGCTAATGCGTCCAGGGGGCGGTGCGGTTGAACTTGAAATTGTCCGCGTAGGAGAGGCCCTTGCGGAGGGCGGGCTTCGGCTCCTCGAGCCGGTAGGCGATGCCCTCGCGGGTCGCGTAGGCGACAGCCTCCTCGCTGGTGTCGAATTCCAGGCGCACCTGCTGGAGCATGTCGGAGGACGAGGTCCAGCCCATCAGCGGCTCGGTCTCCCGCGGCGCGGTCTGGTCGAATTCCAGCACCCACTGCTTCGTCCGGGCCAGGCCCGACTGCGAGGGATCCTTGGCGGGCTTGTAGATGCGGGCGCTCGGCATGCCGTCTCGATTCCGAAGAGGGGCCGATGGTCGGGGCGGCCGGATTCGAACCAGCGACCCTCTGGTCCCAAACCAGATGCGCTACCAGACTGCGCTACGCCCCGCGACCGGCTACCGGCTTGGTGCTGTACCGGTTCCGGCTCCGCCTCGCAAGCGGCACAGGGGCCACACGCAGGAACGCAAGCGCAACGTCGGGAACCGGTCGGGACGAAAACGCCCGACCCAATTCCCGACCGGTGTTCACTGCCCGTTCGCGCGATCGGCTGAGCCCGGCCACGCGGACGGTGCGGTGCTCTCACCTCGGCCCACGAGGAGCACCACGCGCCGCCGCAGGACGACCGACAAGGCAAGCCCCCCGGCGGGGTCGGCGTCTCAATCAAGCACGCGGCCATGCCGCCTGCGGCGTTGAGCACGCAATCGCCGCGCAACGGCAGCCGCCTCCCCCTCTGCGCATCAGACAGCGCCCAACCCGTGCCGGCGACGAGCACCGCCGCGAGATCCGCAGCACCCTCCGCAGCCGGAGCGGAGTCGTTTGATCCCTTGGCGGTGGGATTCATGACTTTGTGAATCCGCAGCCGCTTCGCATGGGAGTGTTGTAGCATCCGTCCTTCATGCACTGCGCATTCGCGTCAGCACATTTCGAATGGCAGTTCGTGCCGGTTCTCCCTCCGGAAGATGCTCCGTTGCAGAACTTGATACACTGTTGGTTCCGTTCTGAGCATGAGGCCGCCTCTGCTAGCGGCGGGCAAATCGCAGTCGAAGCAAGAATGATCGCCGCACAGATCATGGACCGAGGCATCGCCATCTACCCCCTCCGCGTGAAAGCGCTCTAATACAAGCAACTTTCTACGGAAGAAGCAAGTCTAACCAAGTCTAGGGGCGAGCCGGAGCGAGAGTGCCCTGCATGGCCGGAGCCGCGTGCTATGACCCGGCTCACGCGGCGTCCATCTGCCCCCGGTGAGAGACGCGCGTCTCTCGGAAGGGGCCCGCCGTTCGGGTCCGCGCCTTCACGCCCGGCATGTCCTCCAGGGTGATGTGCACGGATCCGGTCGCGGTCGAATGCGTAAGCCCCGCCTGAGTGCCGAAGCGGCGCCTCGTCATCTCTTCGCTACCCCGGGACTGATCCCGCAGCATCCGGTTGAGTCCGGCGATCGACGGGCCGCCCGTGCGCTGCGGCCCGTCCTCGCGGTCGCTGAAGGACATCCCTTCCGCGTCGCGGCGCTTCAGGTCGTCCGCGACGTCCTCGCCCGGGAAGGGTCGGTCCCGACCGCCGTGACGGCGCGCGGCGTCCATGATCTTCTGAAGTCGGCCCCGACGAAACGGACCCGATCACGCGCACCAGACCGTCCCGCAGCGCGGGCGGTCGAATCCTGCCCGGGGGGCGCAGGGCGAGCATCGCCGTGTCGTCAAGGCAGCAGGACCCACGATTTCAGATCCGCCACGACGGCATCCCTCAACAGATATTGTCCCTCACGAACCTCGTAGCGGCCGTACTGGTACGTGACCCCACCATTGTTCGTCGCCTTGCAATAGTCCATCGCCGAACCGAGTGTGTTATCATGGGGAGGATCATCGGGATTGTAGCCGTCCGGGTATTTCGAAAGGAAATATCCAGCTATTTCATCAGTGAATCGATGGCGATTGGCGAGTCGACGGATATTCAGCTTCAGGTGGATGTCGGAGCCGGTCTCGACCATCTGGGCCCGGACGATATCGTAGCCCTCGATGAGAAGCCTCGCCACCAGGCGGTGGACCTTATCGTTGTCACTCAATATATTGTGTTCGAAAAACAAATCGTGCGGATAAAGATCTATCGTACAATCGTCAAAAAATTTGTTGATGATCACACAATCATGCCCCTCCGTGTCGACTTTGAGCGTGTGAATTCCAGATATGCCGTATTTTTTCACCACTGACATCAGAGTGTAGACGGGCACTTTTCGCTTCTTGACGATGTCATTCGGGACCTTCATCTCCCGGATGACGCGAGAGGCTGTCGGATGCAGTGAGTTGATCGAGCTACATCCCCTGATCCAGTCCGGCAGACCGTGCGCCGCGATGGCCTCCGGCTCAATATAATAGACATACAATTCGCCGTCGTAGTCTGAAATTGCCGCGTTCAACTTTACGCAGTCCGCGCCCTGTGGAAGTTTTTCCAGATAAATCGAGACAGGGTCGATCGAGAGGCCTCTCGAATGATGTCCAGAAGATTGAGCAATCGTGTCGAAATCTGACGTCCCGATTTCAATAAAATCAAAGAAAGGCATCGTATCATTCCCCCTCTTTTCAACCACGATCTGCGAGCGAGAGACCGGTGCATCGCGGCGATCATGTGATGAAAGCCATTTTTCGAGATTAAGTGCGTCGGAGAAAACCTGCAATTCCGGCAGCCGTGCAGTGCACACGCCGGTCGCCTGCACCGCCCGCGCCGGCCTCGACCTGCCCTCACCGGTTCCCATCCGGCCGGCGGCAGCCGAACGGCCGTCGGGCGCGGCCGGGAGCGAGACCGGCACCTGTTCGAGATCACGCTGGATCGAAGCTCCGGCAAGCAGACGCGGTCGGGCGGCCGCGGTCCCGCGCCGACCGGGCCCGGACCATCGCCGAAGGATCCGGGGGTTGCCCCGCGCGACCGAGAGCGCGGCCCGGGAGCAGCGGGACGGCGCACCCGGCGGAGGCGCCCGCCCGCTCAACCATTCCCTCGCGGATGATCCGAAACCTCACCGCCGGCCGTCCCCGTTAACGGTTCGTTTTCCTCGCGCGAAGATTCGCCGGCCCGACGCACTCTAAGAAAGAATTCCTTTCCTTGGGGAGCGTTCCCTACGGACGACACTTTGCCCGTTCGGACGACCCGCGATGGCAACTTACTACGTTGATGGGTCTTCCTCCGCCGCGAGCGACGGGAACAGCGGGCTCTCGGCCGACGCGCCCCTGGCCAGCCTGGCGGCCGTCGCGAGACTCCGGCTGCAGCCCGGCGACACCGTGGCGTTCAAGGCCGGGACCACCTACACCGCCGATGCCCCGGGGACCGGCGCCCTCGTCATCTCCGCCCGGGGCACCGAGGCCGCCCCCATCACCTTCACCCGCTACGGCTCCGGTCCGGCTCCGGTCATCCGCAACGCCGCCGGCGGCTACTCCGACGGCATCCTCCTCGACGGCGCACGGTCCATCGTGATCGACGGCCTCGCGATCGCGCAGGCCGCTCAGGCGGGCGTGAACGTCAAGGCCAGTTCCAGCCGCGTTACGATCAGGAACGTCGAGGCCACGAACGTGGGCGAGGGCGTTCTGCTGAACGGCACCGACAACCTGGTCACGCACAGCTACTTCCACGACCTGAACATGGTCAAGAACACCGCGAACGTGCCCGATGACGATTATGGCGCGGTCGGTGTGGTCATCGGCAACAGCCGCAACGAGGTCTCTTACACGCGCATCGTCAATGCGCGGGCCAGAAGCTACGATTACGGATACGATGGCGGCGCTATCGAGCTGTTCGGCACCATGTCGGACATCAGCATCCACGACAATTGGGCCGAGAATAATGTCGGATTCCTGGAAGCCGGCGGGATATCAAGCTCACTGAGCAACATCTCAATCAGCAACAATGTCAGCTTGAACAGCGGCGATTTCCTCGTCATCCACAACGGTGGTGGGAATTTCGCGAGTACATTCTCCAACATGGATGTCGGCCACAACACGATCGCCAATCAGAACAATACCGCTTCCGCGATGGCGAACGTATTCATGGACAACACGTACAGACGGGGGAGTCTGAATTTCCACGACAATGCAGTCTATCTCAACGACGGCGATTCATTTTTTAAGCAAAATGGTGACTATCATACGAACAATGTTTTCTATCGACTGTCGAGCGCGACTCATCTGTACAACAATTGGAGCATGGCGCTCAATCCGGGCGAGCGCTGGGCGACGCTGTCGACGCAGCCCGGGTCGTCGCTCGTCGCGGCGATCGCCGCGCAATCGGGTGGCGCCGGCGCGACCCTGACCAGCGCGGACCAAGTGGGCCTCGCCCCGTCCGGGACCGTCTGGCCGAGCGGGATCCGCGGCTCCGCACCGCTCGACGATTTCGGGCTGGCGCAGGGCTGGCAGGGCGCGAACACCCCTCGCCAGCTCAGGGACCTCGACGGCAACGGCAGCGCCGACTACGTGGCGTTCGGGACCGGCGCCACCTTCGTCGCCTCCGGTATCCCCGGTTCCGCGGGCCGGACGGGAGCGAGCTTCGCCAGTCCGGCGGCGGTGATCCAGGATTTCGGCATCGACCAGGGCTACACGGCCGAGGCCCAGCGCGGCGCCGCCGTGACCGGAGCCGGGGTCGCCGCCAGCATCTACGGCCAGGGCGATGCCGGCGTGTACTGGTACAGCGCGACCGGCCGGACGGCTCAGGGCGATGCCGCCGGCGGCGCCACCGCCACGCCGACCTACGACAGCGCCCCGCACTTCTACGCGAACTTCGGCACCCAGCAGGGCTGGACCCCGCACAACGGCTTCCAGATCCTCAAGACCAGCACCAGCGACGCCTACGCCTCCATCCTGGGCTTCGGCAACGACGGCATCGTAGTCGGCGGCCAGGCCTTCGCCCCGGGCGCCGACGCCTCCCAGGCCACCGTGCTGCCGGCGAGCGTCGGCAACAATGCCGGCTGGGACCAACTCACGGACGTGCGCACCTTCCTCGACAGCGACGGGAACATCGTCGACCTCAACCACGACGGCGTCGCCGACTTCATCGGCATGGGCCCGCAGGGCACCGTCTTCGCCTACGGCCAGGAGGATCCCTCCAGCCACCAGTACACGCTGGGCCCGGTCCAGACCGCCACCTTCGGCGGCAGCACCGACCTCGGCCGGGCGCAGGGCTGGACCGACCAGAATACTCAGCGGCTCGTCGTGCACGACGCGGTGACGGGCACCGACGACATCCTGGCCTTCGGGGCGGCGGGCGTGTTCGTGGCCGAGGGGCAGGACCCGGCGAGCCACGGCGGGCAGCCCTTCGGGGCGCTGCACCTCGCCATCGCGGATTTCGGCACGAACCAGGGCTGGTCGAACGCGCTGACGCCGCGGCTGGTGGGGGACGTGAACGGGGACGGGACGCCCGACATCGTGGGGTTCGGGGCCTCGTCGACCTTCGTGGCGCTGGGCTCGCGGGACGCTTCCGGTCACCTGAGCTTCACGATGGACCCGACGAAGACGATCGGGGATTTCGGCTACCAGGAGGGCTGGGACCCGGCCACGACGGTGCGGGCGCTGGCGGACGTGGACGGGTCGGGACGCGACAGCCTGGTGCTGAGCGGCTACGCCGGCACCCAGGTCTGGCACTTCACCTGAGCGTTCGGCCCTCGCGAGGGAACGGGCCGGTCCAGCGGGACGATCGTTCCGGGCCGCGGCGGGACGGCGCCTCGGAGAGCGATCCGGCCCCGATCGGCCGCCGCCGGCGGACCGTCCCAGTGCCGGACGCGATCTCGGGGCCGCAAGGACGCCAGCAACCCAGCATGGAAAAATGGATTATCAATATACATGAAAGAGACTGTCGCAACAACTGGAGGTGGAATTTCTCAGCATCTGTTGTAAGTTGCACGTCTTACTTGTATTTTCGAACTTTTCACCCTATCGTGACGGCCTCCCGAACACAGCGAGACCGTTTTCATGTCTGAGCTGGAAGGTTGCTTTTTCAAGGTGATCGAGCTCATCGAGAAGACGGACGCCGCCGGCATTTCTGAGCTTCTGAATAAAATCTGCGTGATTTATAATCTGAAGAGCGCCGCATATTTTGGGCTTAATGCCGTCAACGCAACGACCAGCGATCCCTGCCTGTTCGTGACCTATTCTCAAGAGTGGATCGAGCATTATCGTTCGAAGAAGTATTTTGCGATAGATCCGGTCCTCAGAGCAGGATTTTCTTCTTTGCTGCCGGTCAACTGGAACGAGCTCGACACGACGGGGAGCCGCGTCAAGCGGTTCTTTGGGGAAGCGGCGGAGTTCGGGGTCGGGAGGAACGGCCTGACCTTCCCGGTCCGGGGCCGCGCCGGCGAGCGCGCGCTGTTCACGATCACCAGCAACGCCAGCCCGGCCGAGTGGAGCCGCGACGCCCCCCACCTGATCCGCGACTTCCAGACCATCGCCTACTACATCCACAACATCGCGACGCGGTCGCACCGGCCGCAACCTCCGCCGATCAACCTGTCCCCGCGCGAACTGGACTGCCTGCGGTGGAAGGCCTGCGGCAAGACCGATTGGGAGACGGCCAAGATCCTCGGCATCTCGGAGAAGACCGTCCGCTTCTACATCGACCTGGCCCGCGTGAAGCTCAATGCCGCCAACGTGACGCACGCGGTCGCGAAAGCCCTCCACCACAACCTGATCCTGATCCCGTCGTAAACCCGGCGTTTCCACCGGGTACGCGCCACATTAGCATCGGAATAATTTGCCACCGGTTAACCGGAGGCAAATCGCATGCTTCACATCGTCGAAACCGCCAACCTCTCCGATTACAAGAAGCTCATCGACGACATGTTCGTGCTGCGCGCCCGCGTATTTCACGAAAGATTAAAGTGGGATGTCAAGGTCGAGAACGGCCGCGAGCGCGACATCTTCGACGATTGCGATCCGCTCTACATCATGTCGGTGAATCCGTGGACGGGTGCGCTCGAAGGATCGGTGCGGCTGCTGCCGACGACCGGGCCCAACATGCTGCGCGACGTATTCCCGGTGCTCCTGCCGGACGGCCTGATCGTCGAGAGCCCGAACATCTGGGAGAGTTCGCGCTTCTGCATGGATCCAGACCTCGCCACCGACGCGGGGGCCCGCATCCACCGGGTGACGACGGAACTGCTCTGCGGGCTGGTCGAGGTCGGCCAGCGGGCCGGGCTCAGCCACATCGTCTCCGTCTACGACGCCCGCATGGCGCGGATCTTCCGCGCCGCCAGCTGCCCGGCCGAGACGCTCGGCCCGCCGGTCCGGATCGGCCGCGTCATGACCTATGCGGGCCTGTTCGAGATCTCGCAGGAGCTCTGGAGCAGCATCGCCGCGACGAGCGGCATCGTCGGCCCCCTCCTCGCCGAAGCGGCGCCCTTCCGCGCCTCGGCGGCCTGACGCAAGGGCAGCGCACGGGCCCGTCCGGCCGCCCGCGGCTTGATCTCGGCCGCGGGCCGCCCCACCTCCGCGGCGTCGCCTCAGGCGCGCCTGCTCGGAGCCCACGATGATCGACCTCTATTACTGGACCACGCCGAACGGTCACAAGGTGACGATGTTCCTGGAGGAGGCCGGGCTCCCCTACACCATCCACCCGGTCAACATCGGCAAGGGCGAGCAGTTTCAGCCCGACTTCCTGAAGATCGCGCCCAACAACCGCATCCCGGCGATCGTCGATCGGGAGCCGGCGGGCGGCGGCGCGCCGGTCTCGCTGTTCGAGTCGGGCGCGATCCTCCTCTACCTCGCCGAGAAGACCGGGCGCTTCGTCCCGGCCGACCTGCGCGGCCGGGCCGAGGTGCTGCAGTGGCTGTTCTGGCAGATGGGCGGCCTCGGCCCGATGGCCGGCCAGAACCACCACTTCGTCCAGTACGCGCCCGAGCAGATCCCCTACGCGATCAACCGCTACGTGAACGAGACCAACCGGCTCTACGGCGTGCTCGACCGGCGCCTCGCCGACCGGGAGTTCGTGGCCGGGCCGGATTACAGCATCGCCGACATGGCGATCTATCCGTGGATCGTGCCCCACGAGCGCCAGCGCCAGAACCTCGGCGACCACCCGCACCTGAAGCGCTGGTTCGCGGCCATCGCGGAGCGTCCCGGCACCAAGGCCGCCTACGCCCGGGCCGCGGAGATCAACCAGCAGCCGACGATGTCCGAGGAGGCCAAGAAGGTCATGTTCGGCCAGACGGCCGCGAACACCGCGCGCTGACGGCGCGGCGCATGGCGGACCGGCCGACCACCTGGCGCACGCCCCTGCGGCTCGCCCTGACGGCCGGCCCGCCCCTCGTCGGGATCGTCCTGATCGGGCAGGCGGTCGTGGCCTCGATCGGTGGCGACATCCGCCGCTGGGAATTCGCCCTCGGCGCGGTCTGCCTCGTGCTGACCGTCGCGGGGCGCCTCGTGCCGCGCGAGTGACCGGGGCCGTCAGCCCGGCGCCCCGCAGCCCGCGCCGGCCGAGGCCCAGGGCGAGGCGTAGGACGGATCGTGCGCGACGGGCGGGTTCCGGCCCTCGCGCAGGGCGGCCAGGATCGCCGCGAAATCGGTGCGGCAGCGGAAGCCGAGATCCCGCTCCGCGCGGGCCGAATCGTAGACGCGCCCGATCCGGGCCGGCAGCCGCCAGCCCCGCGCCGCGTAGAGGGCGGGCGCGTCCGGGAAGAGCCGCGCCACCGCGCGGGCGGCATCCGTCCCGATCTCGGCCGCGTCCTCCCGGCGGAAGGGCGTCGGCGCGCTGATCACGTAGAGCCCGAAGCCGAGCCCCGGGGCGCGGTCGAGGGCCGCGAGATGCGCCTGCGCGGCGTCCTCGACGGTGAGGCGCCGGTTCAGGAACTCGTTGGCCTTGAGGTTCGGGCCCGGGAGCGCCCGGTCGCTGTCGTCCTCCTCCGGAAAGAAGCGGCCGGTGCGCAGCACCACGCAGGCGAGCCCGCGCTCGCGGGCGTAGAGGCGGCACAGCCCCTCGGCCGCGAGCTTGGTGACGCCGTAGATGTTGCGGGGTTCGAGCGGGCCGCTCTCCTCGTCGAGCCAGAGGGCGGCCCGGTGCGTCTCCGCCCGGATCGCCTCCGAGATCATCAGCGAGGTGGTCGAGGTGAAGACGAAGCGGTCGTGGCCGGCCGCCGCCGCGGCCTCGAGCAGGGTCAGGGTCCCGGTCACGTTGACGTCGACGAAGGCCTGCGGCGGGACGCGGGCGATGTCCGGCTTGTGCAGGCCGCCCGCGTGGACGATCGCGTCGATTCCCGCGCGCGCCAGCGTCCGCGCGACCAGGGCGCGGTCGCAGACCGAACCGACCACCGCGGTCTCGCGGCCGGGCGCCACGTCGAGGCCGGTGACCGCGTGGCCCGCCGCGCGCAGGCGCGGGGCGAGCGTGCGCCCGAGCCAGCCGGAGGAGCCGGTGGGGAGGATGCGCATGGTTCGCCCCGACCCTGTCCCGCTGGCTCGACCCGGGGCGACGTTATGTCATCCCCGGGTCACGGGGCCAGCGGCTTCTCGTAGCGCCAGGCGGTGGTGCCATCCTCGTAATAGTCGGGCACGGTCTCGAACCGGGTGTAGCCCGCCCGCTCGTAGAGCCGGATGCCCGGCCCGTTATCCTCCCGCACCTCGAGCCGCAGCCGCGTGCAGCCGTGCCGGCGCGCCTCGGCCTCGGCCGCGTCGAGCAGGACGCGCCCGAGCCCGGTCCCGGCGCGGGCCGGCGACACCGCGATGGAACTCAGCCGCGCCCGCCGGCTGGTGCGCCGCCGCTCCAGGGTCGCGGCCCCGACCAGCACCTCGCGGTCGAGGGCGACGAGGAGCGACATGGTCGGCGACGCGATGGCGTGGCGGATCGCCCGCCGCTCGGCGCGGTCGCTCGCGAAGGCGGCTTTCTCCAGGGCGACGAGGGCGTCGAGATCCGCCCGCACGGCCGGGCGGATCGTGACGGGCGCGGTCACGCCGCGTTCCACGGATAGGTCCAGGTCTCCGAGAGCGTGCGCCCCTTCGCCCGCAGGAAGGCCCGCAGGTCCGTCGACTGGCCCGGATGGTCGAGCCGCACGTCGAGCGCCGCCCGGAAGCCCTTCACGTGCAGGTTCGGGACGAGCGAGGTCGCCACGATCCGACCCTGCGTGGTCGAGGGCACGATCTCCACCGCCTTCGGCTCCGCGAGCCAGTAGGCGAGATCGCCGCCGGAGAAGTCGATGAGGAAGCGGCGCGCCAGGGGGTCCGGCGCCTCGGCGGGCGCCCCGCTCGCGGCGGACCTCGCCACGTAGGTGTTCACCACCCGGGCGCCGGGATGCAGCCCCTCGCTCTCGCCGAGCGACCGCAGCAGGTAGGAGAGTTCGATCGCCTGGCCCGCCGCGAGCGGCTGACGCGGCTGCCAGTAGGCGACGACGTTGTCGTGGGTCTCGTTGCTCGTGGGGAGTTCGACGAGGCGCACGCTCCCCTCCCCCCAGGCCCCCTGCGGCTCGACCCAGTAGCTCGGGCGGCGGTGGTAGAAGGCCTCCAGGTCCTGGTAGTTCTCGAACACCCGGTCGCGCTGCATCAGGCCGAAGCCCTTCGGGTCGCGGTCCTGGAAGGAGGAGATCCAGCGCTCCTGCGGGTTGCGCAGCGGCCGCCAGATCCATTCGCCGCTCCCCGACTGCATCAGGAGCCCGTCGGAATCGTGCAGTTCCGGCCGGTAATCGTCCGAGTGGTGGCGGTCGTTTTCCCCGACGAAGTACATCGAGGTCAGCGGCGCGAGCCCGATCCCGGCCACCTCCCGGCGCGGATGCAGCGAGACGCGCACGTCCACCACCGTCTCCTCGCCCGGATAGACCAGGAACTGGTAGGCGCCCGTGCAGGCGGCGCTGTCGAGGAGCCCGTAGATCACCGCCCGGTCGGCGTGCTTGGGGGGCAGTTCGATCCAGAACTCGCGGAAGAACGGGAACTCCTCGGGCCCGCCCTCCGCCTCCACGTTGACGGCGAGGCCCCGGGCCGAGAGGCCGTAGAGCTGATCGCGGCCGAGGAAGCGGAAGTAGCTGGCGCCGAGGAACGCGATCAGTTCGTCGAACACGGTCGGCTTGTTGAGGGGATAGTGCAGGCGGAAGCCCGCGAAGCCGAGGTTGAGCGGCAGCGGCCCGTCGAGCTTGGTGCGGCCGAAATCGAACTGGCCGGTCTGGTAGGGAATCGGCGTCGGCACGCCGTCGCGCACCACGTTCACGGTGACGGGCCGCTTGAACAGGAAGCCGAGGTGGAAGAGCTGAAGCCGGAACGGACCGCCCTGATCGCCGAGCAGGGCCTTGTCGGGCTTGAAGCGGATGTCGCGCCACGCGTCGTAGTCGAGCCCGGCGAGAGGACCCGGCAGGGCGGGCAGGCCGGCCTCGAAGGGCGCCCCCGCGAGATCGCGGGCGCGGCGGACCACGTCGTCGAAGCGGAACGGCGTCGGCCCGGAGGGCGGCGCGGCGGGCAGCGCGCTCGGCCCCGGCTGGGTCGGCCCGACCTGGGCGCGGGCCGCGGGCGGGAGCGCGGCCCCGGCGAGCAGGCCCGCCAGCAGCGCGCGGCGCGATGGGTCGATCGTCATGTCGGTGGTCTGCTCCCCTCGGCGAGCCCCCCGGCGGGAGCTCGGCGAGGGCGTGAATGACCGGTTCGCGGCCCCTTGAGAAGGGGTGCGGTGCCGGAACCGCCCCGCCGCGCCGCCGGTCCCGTGGCAGATCCGCCACCCCACGGATTTTCTGCGGAAAATCGCGATTTCACCCTTGCCGTGGGGGGCCGCCCTCCGTATCTACCGCCTTGCCCAATTTCGCACGTGCCTGTGGCCGCGTGCCGGTTGGTGGGCATCCGGACAAGAGGCCGGACAGCCGCCAGGGGTCTTAAAGGATCGATGGTCGAAAGGGTGGATCCCTCCGGCCGGCATCCAGGTGGCGACACCGGACCCCGACAACAACCGGCAGCCGGAGGCGAAACCGGCGAACCCCGCTCTCCACGGGGGACGCAGCTTAAAGCAACGACGAACGGGCTTTTTTGGTCTCGTCGGCCCTCCAAAGGTCGACACCGAAGAGGCTTGTTTCTCCTTGCCCCATGTGCGGATCGGGTCATCCCGCTCCAATCCAAGGCAGCTTCCGGGTGCTCTGCGCCCGCGACGCACGGCGTGTCTCCACAGCCCGCCCGCGTCGCGTCGCACCGCCCCCTGACGCCGGACGGCTTCGCGCCGTCTGATCTTCACATCGGGTTCCCGCGCGGGGCCCCCTTGAGCCTTTGGTGGGGGATGATCATGACCGATCGCATCCGCGATTTCCTGCGCGCTCGCCGTGACCTGGGCCGTGACGAGGGTCCGGTGATGGTCCTCGACCTCGATGTCGTGCGCGACAACTACGAGGCCTTCGCCCGCGCGCTGCCCGACACCCGCGTGTTCTACGCCGTCAAGGCGAACCCGGCGCCGGAGGTGCTGGGCCTGCTCGCGTCGCTGGGATCCTGCTTCGACACCGCCTCGGTGGTGGAGATCCAGATGGCGCTCGCCGCCGGCGCCACCGCGGACCGCATCTCCTTCGGCAACACGATCAAGAAGGAGCGCTGCATCACCCGCGCGCTCGCCCTCGGCGTGCGCCTCTTCGCGGTCGACTGCCAGGTCGAGGTGGAGAAGATCGCCCGCGCGGCCGAGGCCGCCGGCGTGGCCGCGCAGGACGTGCAGGTGTTCTGCCGCATCCTCTGCGACGGCGCGGGCGCCGAGTGGCCGCTCTCGCGCAAGTTCGGCTGCGTGCCCGAGATGGCGGTCGACGTGCTGGAGCACGCCCACCGCCAGGGCCTGCGCGCCTACGGCGTGTCCTTCCACGTCGGCTCGCAGCAGGGCAACACCGAGGCCTGGGACGGGGCGCTGGCCTCGGCGGCGATGATCTTCCGCGAATGCGCGGAGCGGGGCATCGGCCTGTCGATGGTGAACCTCGGCGGCGGCTTCCCGACCAAGTACCTCAAGGAGGTGCCGGGCGTGGAATCCTACGGCGGCGCGATCTTCCGGGCGCTCACCAAGCACTTCGGCAACCGCATGCCGGAGACGATCATCGAGCCGGGCCGCGGCATGGTCGGCAACGCCGGGATCATCGAGGCGGAGGTCGTCCTCGTCTCGAAGAAGTCCGACGCCGCCGACGAGGTGCGCTGGGTCTACCTGGATATCGGCAAGTTCGGCGGCCTCGCCGAGACGATGGACGAGTCGATCCGCTACCGCATCGTCACCGAGCACGACGAGGACCGCACGGTCCCCTGCGTGCTCGCCGGCCCGACCTGCGACTCGGCCGACGTGCTCTACGAGAAGACCCCCTACCCGCTGCCCGTGTCGCTCTCCATCGGCGACAAGGTGCTGATCGAGGGAGCCGGGGCCTACACCACCACCTACGCGGCGGTGGCGTTCAACGGCTTCCCGCCGCTGGCCTCCTACGTGATCTGATCGATCGCGTGCGGCGGCGCCGCGGCGCCGCCCCCACTCGCGCCGGCCCCCTCCCCCGACGGAGGCGGGCCGGCCGCGTCCTGCACCCCACCCCGGTCCCGGACGGCCCGCGGGCGCCAAGGCGCGCCGCGGGTGCGAGGGCTGTTCTCTCCCTTCGAGTTTCGGGAGGCTACGGCCGTGATTCAGATCCGCATCGAGCGCGCCACCGACATCGCCGCCCGCGAGCGGCTCCTCGACACCTGCTTCGGCGAGGCCCGCTTCGCCAAGACCTGCGAGCGCCTGCGCGAGAACCGCCTGCCGGCCGAGGGCCTCGCCCTGGTGGCCGAGCTGGACGGCCGCCTCGTGGGCAGCGTGCGCCTGTGGAACGTGGCCGCCGGCCCGCGCCGCCCGGCCCTGATGCTCGGCCCGATTGCGGTCGATCCCGGCCTGCAGGGCCTCGGCGTCGGGGGCACGCTGATGCGCGACGCGCTCGCCCGGGCAACGGCGCTCGGCCACCGCGCCGTGATCCTGGTCGGGGACGCGCCCTACTACGCCCGCTTCGGCTTCACCCCCGAGGCGGTGGGCGCCCTCTGGCTGCCGGGCCCCTACGCCCGCGAGCGCTTCCTCGGGCTGGAACTGGTCCCGGGGGCGCTGGCGGGAGCGGCCGGCCTCGTCCAGGCCACCGGCCGGCCCGTGCCGGTGCCGGACCTCGCCGCTTTGGTGGCGGCCGAGGCCGCGCGGCCGATGGCGCTGGCGGCGTGAGCCGTCACCCGCGCCGACACGCAAAAACCCCCTCGCCTGTTCGGGGAGGGGGTTGAAGCGTCTCGGACCGCGCGTGGATCAGCAGAAGAACTGCCCGATCTGACGCTCGAGATCGTCGGTCACCCGGCCGCCGCGGGCCTCGATGAAGCTGCCGATCGCCTCGTCGCGCCGGCGCAGGCGCTCGGCATGGACGGCGTGGACGATCCGGGTGACGAGGGAGAAGAAGCCGGACTCGGCCTCGGACTCGGTGGGGATGCGGGAGGGAAGAGCGTGGCTCAGTACCGCGAGCATGGGAAACTCCTGAAAGAGCTGTGCGCGCGGGCGTTTCCGTTTGTCTTGTTGCAACGCAATATGGGGCTTCCCGCAGCGCACACCTAGCGGCTCGGCCGCAGCGGAGCCATGCGGCGCGGTCATGACGCCGGCAAGGCTCCCTTAACTCCCGGCCGGCGGTTGACCCTTCGGCACGAAGCCGCCAATCACCCCGTCGCCGGCCCGTCACCGAGTTCGGCTAACCACCCGCCCTCACGAGAACGGAGGCAATCCCCATGACCGACTGGCCCGTCCATGGCCACATCAGCGGCCCCATCGTGATGATCGGCTTCGGATCGATCGGCCGGGGCACCCTGCCCCTGATCGAGCGCCACTTCACCTACGACAAGACGCGCTTCACGGTCGTGGAACCCTCCGACGCGCACCGCGCGCTCGCCGAGAAGCACGGGCTGCGCTTCGAGCAGGTGGCGCTCACCGCCGAGAATTACCGCGACGTGCTCACGCCCCTTCTCACCGAGGGCGGCGGCCAGGGCTTCTGCGTGAACCTGTCGGTCGACACCTCCTCGCGCGACATCCTGGAGCTCTGCCGCGAACTCGGCGCGCTCTACATCGACACCGTGGCCGAGCCCTGGGCCGGCTTCTACTTCGACAAGTCGAAGAGCCAGGCCGACCGCACCAACTACGCCCTGCGCGAGAACATCCTGGCGGCGCGCCGCGCCGCGCCGGGCGGGCCGACCGCGGTGTCCTGCTGCGGCGCCAATCCCGGCATGGTGTCGTGGTTCGTCAAGCAGGCGCTCCTCAACATCGCCAAGGACACCGGCTCGACCACGCCGGAGCCGAAGACCCGCGAGGAATGGGCCGCGCTGATGCGCGAGCTCGGCGTCAAGGGCGTCCACATCGCGGAGCGCGACACCCAGCGCGCCAAGCACCCCAAGCCCATGGGCGTGTTCGTCAACACCTGGTCCGTCGAGGGCTTCGTGTCGGAGGGCAACCAGCCGGCGGAACTCGGCTGGGGCACACACGAGACCTGGATGCCGGAGAACGCCCGCGAGCAGGAGAAGGGCTCGCGCTGCGCGATCTACCTGCTGCAGCCGGGCGCCGACACCCGCGTGCGCACCTGGGTGCCGACCGCCCAGGCGCAGTTCGGCTTCCTCGTCACCCACAACGAGGCGATCTCGATCGCCGACTACTACACGGTGCGCGAGAACGGCGAGCCGGTCTACCGGCCGACCTGCCACTACGCCTACCACCCGGCCAACGACGCGGTGCTGTCGCTGCACGAGATGTGGGGCAAGGCCGGACAGGTCCAGGAGAAGCACCACATCCTCGACGAGAACGAGATCGTCGACGGCATCGACGAGCTCGGCGTGCTCCTCTACGGCCACGCGAAGAACGCCTACTGGTTCGGCTCGCAGCTCTCCATCGAGGAGACGCGGCGCATCGCCCCCTACCAGAACGCCACCGGCCTGCAGGTGACCTCGGCCGTGCTCGCCGGCATGGTCTGGGCGCTGGAGAACCCGCAGGCCGGCATCGTCGAGGCCGACGAGGTCGATTTCCGCCGCTGCCTGGAGGTCCAGAGGCCGTATCTCGGCCCCGTGGTCGGGATCTACACGGACTGGACGCCGCTCTCCGACCGTCCCGGACTCTTCCCCGAGGACATCGACGAGAGCGATCCCTGGCAGTTCCGCAACGTGCTGGTGCACGGCTGAGCGGCGGGGCGCGGCGCCCAGAAGCGGCGCCGCGCCCAATCTTCGCGCATCGTCGCAGGGCCGCCGCAGGCTGTCGCGCTTCCCCGCCCGGTGCTAGCATCGCGTCACGGACGGGAGCCACGATGTCCCTCGCGCTGCGCCGCGAGCCGCGGATGCGGTTCGCCGACTTCCTCGCCATGATCCGGGCGCGCCCCGACGCGGAGCGCTGGGAACTCCTCGACGGCGAGCCCGTGCTGATGGCGCCGCCGAGCGAGCGCCACCAGCAGATCGTGAGTAATCTGGTCCGGGCGGTCGGGCCGCTCGCCGACCGGCTCGGCTGCCGCGCCCTGCCCGGGCTCGGTCTGCGCAACGATTTCGCGGACGACTTCGCGCCGATCCCCGACCTCGTGGTGCGCTGCGGGCCGCTCTCGGCGGACGGCTACGCCCGCGATCCCCTGGTGGTGGCGGAGGTGCTGTCGCCCTCCACCATGCACAACGACCGCGGCCGCAAGGCCGCGTTCTATCAGTCGCTCCAGACGCTGCGGACCTTCCTGATCGTCTATTCGGACGAGCCGCGGGTGGAGGTCTGGTCGCGCGGCAATGCCCCGGATTGGACGCCGCGCGTGCTCGGGCTCGACGACACCATCGACCTGCCGGATCTCGGCGGCCGCGTGCCGGTCGCGGCTCTCTACGCCGGCATCTTCACCTGAGCGCGGATCGGCCCTTGCCCCATTTCGACGAATTCTACGCCAACAAGCTGCGCGGCACCCTCGGCGTGACGGATGCCGAATCGGTCCTCGACCTGCGCGGCTCGGCCCGGGCGAAGGCGGAGGCCTCGCTCACCGACATGCTGGAACGCAGCCGCTTCGCCAAGGGCAAGACCGTGGCGGTGCGCCTCGACGCGCCGGTCCCGGGCGGCGGCGAGACCCTGTTCCAGCCGATCGGGCGGCTGCTGCTGGAGGCCAAGCGCCGCGGCTGGGTCGAGCGGCTGCAGACCCTGCCGGCCCAGGACGGGCTCGGCTTCTACGTGGCGCTCGCCGGCAAGCCGGCCCGGGAGGGCGCATGACACCGAACCGCGAGACACGATGACCGAGTCCCTGGCCGACCTCACCGCCACCGACCTCCTCACCCTCTACGCCGCGCGCGACCTCTCCCCCGTCGAGGTGCTGGAGGCGGTGATTGCGCGCGCGGAGGCGCGCGAGCCGGATCTGCGCGCCTTCTATCTGACGACCTACGACGAGGCCCGCGCGGCGGCCCGCGCCTCCGAGGAACGCTGGCGTCGCGGCGAGGCGCTCCCCCTCGACGGCGTGCCGGCCACCATCAAGGAGAACATCGCCACCCGCGGCGTGCCGATGCCTCTCGGCACCGCCGCCCGCCGCGACGCGCCCCCGAGTGCCGAGGACGCGCCCTCCGCCGCCCGCCTGCGCGAGGCCGGGGCGCTCCTCTTCGCCCGCACCACCATGCCGGATTACGGCATGCTGTCGTCGGGCCTCTCCAGCATCCACCCGCTGTCCCGCAACCCCTGGGACCGGACGAAGACGCCGGGCGGCTCCTCGGCCGGCGCGGGCGCCGCCGCGGCGGCCGGCTACGGGCCGCTGCATCTCGGCACCGATATCGGCGGCTCGATCCGCCTGCCCGCCGGCTGGTGCGGCATCGTCGGGCTCAAGCCGAGCAACGGGCGCGTGCCGGTGGACCCGCCCTATTTCGGCCGCTGCGCCGGGCCGATGACCCGCAGCGTCGCCGACGCGGCGCTCGCCATGCGCGAACTCAGCCGCCCCGACCACCGCGACGGCACGGCCCTGCCCCCCGCCACCCTCGACTGGCTCGCCCTCGACGGGCTCGACCCGAAGGGCCTGCGGCTCGGCCTCCTCCTCGACGCGGGCGTCGGCCTGCCCCTCGATCCCGCATCGCGCGCGGTGATCGAGGAGGCCGCCGCCCGCCTCGAAGGGGCCGGCGCCGTGGTCGAGCCGGTGGCGCCCTTCCTCACCCGGGCGATGCTGGACGGGCTCGACACGTTCTGGCGCCAGCGCGCCTGGAGCGACATCGGCGCGCTCAGCCCTGAGCGGCGCGAGGCGGTGCTGCCCTTCATCCGGCGCTGGGCGGAGGCCGCCG
This sequence comes from Methylobacterium sp. JK268, assembly GCF_054052225.1. NCBI lineage: Bacteria > Pseudomonadati > Pseudomonadota > Alphaproteobacteria > Hyphomicrobiales > Methylobacteriaceae > Methylobacterium > Methylobacterium sp. JK268. The sequence goes on from NZ_JBSVZN010000025.1 coordinate 100,650, forward strand.
AAGGAGTGAGCGGGGCCGCGGTCTTCGCGGGCCTGACCCAGATGGCGGTGATCCGCGACGCGGCGCTCGCCGCGATCCGCCCCTTCGACTTCCTGATCGCGCCCGTCGCGCCGGTCCCGGCCTTCCCGGCGGAGCTCGCCTCTCCGACGGACGATCCGAGCCGCCCCTTCGAGCATATCGGCTTCACGGTGGCCTTCAACATGTCCGAGCAGCCGGCGATCTCGGTGCCCGCCGGGATGACGCCGGAGGGATTGCCGGTCGGGCTGCAGATCGTCGGGCATCGCTTCGACGATCTCGGCGTGCTGCGCCTCGCCCGGGTGGTCGAGAGGCTGCGCCCGCCCCTGCCGCCCTTCCCCGCGCGTTGACACCACGGGAAGCCGGGCCGATACCCGCGCCGGCTTCCCCATGCGCAGACCGACCCTCAAGAGCACGGCGATCCTCGCCCACGACCTCGTGGCGACGGCGCTCGCCGTCACCCTCACCTTCCTGATCCGCTTCGACGGGGAGCGGCTGGCGGAGCGGATCGCGCACGTGCCGGTGCTGCTGCCGCCCTTCGTGGCCTATGCGGGGCTGGTCTACCGCGCCTTCGGCCTCTACCGCACCAAGTGGCGCTTCGCCTCGCTGCCCGACCTCGCCGCCATGGTCCGGGCGGTGGCGGTGCTGACGCTGTCGCTGCTGCTCCTCGACTACGTCCTGGTCTCGCCCTCCCTGTTCGGGATCTACTTCTTCGGCAAGATCGCGATCGGGCTCTACTTCGTCCTGCAGCTCTTCCTGCTCGGCGGACCGCGCCTCGCCTTCCGCTACCTGAAGTACAGCCGCTCGCGCCAGAGCCATGCCCGCGCCGCCACGACGCCGACCCTGCTCCTCGGGCGCGGCGCCGACATCGAGGTGGTGCTGCGCGCCATCGAGGCCGGGACGGTGAAGAAGCTCTCGCCCCAGGGCATCCTCTCGCCCCGGGCCGAGGAGACGGGCGAGCAGCTGCGCGGCGTGCCGGTGCTCGGCGCCCTCACCGACCTGGAGCGGGTGGTGGCGGACCTCGCCGCCCGCGGCGTTCCGGTGCGGCGCCTCGTGGCGACCCCGAGCGCCCTCGTCCCCGAGGCCGATCCGGACGCGCTCCTCGCCCGCGCCCGCCGGCTCGGCCTGCCGCTGGCCCGGGTGGCGAGCCTCGGCGAGGGCTTGCGCGACGCGGAACTCGCGCCCCTCGAGATCGAGGACCTGCTGCTGCGCCCGACCGTCCCGATCGACCGCCCGCGGCTGGAGCGGTTCCTCGCCGGCCAGCGCGTCGTGGTGACGGGCGGCGGCGGCTCGATCGGCTCGGAGATCTGCGCCCGCGCCGTCGCCTTCGGCGCCGCGTCGCTCCTCGTCCTGGAGAACTCGGAGCCCGCCCTGCACGGGGTCCTCACGCGGCCGGCCCTCACCGAGGGCGAGACCGCGGTGACGGGGGTCATCGCCGACATCCGCGACCGCGAGCGGCTCTTCGCGGTGCTGCGCGACTTCCGCCCCGACGCGGTCTTCCACGCGGCCGCGCTCAAGCAGGTGCCCTACCTGGAGCGCGACTGGAGCGAGGGGATCAAGACCAACGTCTTCGGCTCGGTGAACGTCGCCGACGCGGCGCTCGCCGCGGGCGCCCGGGCACTGGTGATGATCTCCACCGACAAGGCGATCGAGCCGGTCTCGCAGCTCGGTGTCACCAAGCGCTTCGCCGAGATGTACGCCCAGGCCCTCGACGCGGCGGGGGGCACGGCGCGGCTCGTGGCGGTGCGCTTCGGCAACGTGCTGGGCTCGGTCGGGTCGGTGGTGCCGGTGTTCAAGGCGCAGATCGCCCGGGGCGGCCCGGTGACGGTCACGCATCCCGACATGGTGCGCTACTTCATGACCGTGCGCGAAGCCGCCGACCTCGTGCTCACCGCGGCCTCGCACGCGGATCGCGAGGGCCGCGACCCGCAGGCCGGCGACCAGCGCGCCGCCGTCTACGTGCTGAAGATGGGCCAGCCGGTGCGCATCCGCGACCTCGCCGAGCGGATGATCCGCCTCGCCGGCTTCGAGCCCGGGACCGACATCGAGGTCGCGGTGACCGGCGCGCGGCCCGGCGAGCGCCTCAACGAGATCCTGTTCGCCCGCGACGAGCCGATGGTGAACCTCGACGGCATCGAGGGGGTGATGGCGGCCAAGCCGATCTTCGCCGACCGGGCGCAACTCGAGAACTGGCTGGCGCGCCTGCGCGCCGCGGTGGCAGAGGACGACCGCGCGGCGGCCGAAGCGGTCTTCGCCGAGGCGGTGCCGGATTTCGCGCGCCGACCGGGAGCGCCGGAGCCGGCCCTCCCGCCCGCGATCGCGCCCTCGCGCGTCGGCACCTGACCGCGGAGCCCGCCGCCTCCTTCGAACGGAGGATGTGCCGGCCCGAGGATCCGCCCAACGTCGTACGACGTTCGTCGCATACACGGAGGCGATGGGGATGACGACGCTCTCGCGGTGGATCCTCGACCAGGACGCCCTCGTGATCCTGTGCGCCCTGGTCTTCTCCCTCGCCCTCGCCGGGTCGCTGGACGCGTTGGCCTCGAACCGGATCTTCCGAAACCCGAACGAAGGCGGCGCGCTCCCGCTCCGAAGCGGCTGCGCGACCACCCCCATGGGCGACGTCGCCTTCTGCCACCCGTAGGGAGCCCGGACGGGTGGCGCTGCGTGATGCTCACCGGCGCGCCGGCAGAGCAGTCACGATCACTCACTGTCAGGAGACGACCATCCCGAAGCTGACATTGTTCGCGGCCGCCTTCGCGCTCGCCGCCGCCGCTTTCGTCGCCACCATGCTGACCAGCCCGCCTCGCTCGGAGGCGGCGGCGATCGCCGGCGCCCCGCGGCCGGACACGGCGGCGGGCGACGATTACTTCGCCGCGTTCGGGGCCTTCGGCGTCTCGCCGTAGGCGCGCGACGCGAGAGCACCGTCGCGCGAGGTGGTCACCGGCTCGCCTGAGGACGATGCGATCACCGAGAACGCGCGAAGTGGGGCGCCGCCGACGCGGTCGCGTCAGCAGCCCGCTTCGCGCAGGCGCGGCCGATCGTCCTCGATCCTACACAGGAAGCCCGGCTCGGCGACCTCGACCCGGTTCCGGCCGAGTGCCTTCGCCCGGTAGAGCGCCCGGTCGGCGCGCGCCAGGAGGTCCGCAAGGCCCTCCCGGCCGGTGTCCCGCTCGGCCACCCCGATGCTGACCGTCGCCGCGAGTCCGGCGGCGCCGACGCGCCCGACCTCCTCGGCGAAACCGCGCGCGAGGGCCTCCGCCACGCCCTGCGCGGCGCGGGTCGCGTGCCCGGGCAGGAGGAGGGCGAATTCCTCGCCGCCGAGCCGGCCGGCGATCGCCCCCGGCCCGGCAACCCGCCGCGCTGTCTCCGCGAACGCGGCGAGCACCGCGTCGCCGACGGCGTGGCCGTGGTGGTCGTTGATCGTCTTGAAGTGGTCGAGATCGGCGGCGAGGAGCGCCAGCGGCTCCTGTTGCGGCGCGGCGAGGGCCGCCTCCGCCTGCGCGAAGAACCCGTGCCGATTGGCGAGGCCGGTGAGGTGGTCGGTGCGCGACAGGGCGAGGAGGTCGCCCTGTGCCTCCTCCCGGACCAGGGCCAGGAACGCCATCGGCATGGCCACCGCGTAGAGCGCGGCCTCGTACATCGTGACCCGCGCGACGAGGGCGAGGAGGTCGTCGCCATACAGACCGGCAAGCACCGGCACCAGCGCCCCGCGCGCCAGGTAGAACAGGCCGTGCCCGGCCGAGATCGCGACCGCGATCGGGAGCGAGCGCAGGCCCCGCAGCGCAGGGCTGCGCCGGAGCGTCCGGGCGGTAAGCCCGCAGATCACCGCGATCGGGAGGGAGCCGACGTGGTTCCAGAACGCCTGCGGATAATGCACGCCGATCAGGGCCCAGGTGAGGGCGAGGGCGGCGACCGCGGCCGCCGACCAACCGGGCCGTCCCGGGCCGTCGAAACGGGCGGCGCCGTGCAGCACCGTGAGGTAACCCGACACCATCACGAGGTTGGTGAGGGCCGATCCGCTCGCACCCGGCAAGAGGCCGCGGTTCAGGCCGATGACGCAGCCCGCGGCGAAGACCAGCAAGCTGCCGCCGAGACATGCCAGTTCCCGCGCGCGCCGGGGATGTGCCTGCCGCTCCCACAGCACCAGCGCGGCCGAGACGAGCAGCGTCCCGACCGTGAGGTACCAGAGGGTGTGGAGGTCGATCTGCATCGCTCTCGTCGCGCACCGTGATCAGCACGTCGCAGAACTATGCCGAAATTCCTTTATAACAGTTCTTCGACGATGTGACGGTCGCCGAAATGCGATTGACGGAGGCCTTGCCTTAAGGCGTCGCGATGGGCGCCGGTCCGGCCCCGCCGCCCGCGGGCGCCGCGGCCTGAAGCCCCTCGCCGCGGGCGGCCAAGGGCACCGGGATGATCGTCGGCGCGATCACGCGCACGGCCGGCTTCTCGTCGGAGGCCGGCTTGGGCACCGCGGGCGCCTCGCTGCCGGGCGGCTCCTCCAGGCCGGCGCGGGCCGCCGCGGAGGCCGCGATGGTGGCGGCGGCCCGGTCGGCGCGGCCGACCAGCGTCAGGCGGACCTTCGGCCGCGACAGCGCCTCGGCCTGGGCCGGGGTGACGAAGATGTCGCCCTTGTGCTGGACCAGCATGCTCTCGGCCTTCACCAGCGCCTGCGCCCAGGTCTGGTTCTCGCCCCGGCAGGAGCAGTTCGGCACGAAGCTCTTCTGGAACTTGAAGGCGTTCGGCAGGGCCGCGTAGGCGCGCCGGGTCTGGACCGCGGCCGCGTCCTTGAGGCCGGCATCGTTCGGGGGCATCGAGTAGGCCGCCGCCTCGGTCCCGGGGCAGAGGGCGTGGCACATCTCGTCGGCGCCCTCGCGACCATCCGGCAGGTTCGGCATCGGGAAGTAGCCGCCGTCGCAGAGCCGCACGCAGATCACCTGCGAGCCGCCGCGGGCGAGGCCGTCCGCGACCCTCTGGGGCTGCTGCAGCCCGGTGCAGGCGTCCTTCACGGCGGCGACGAGCTGCTCGCGGCGGGCCTGGGCCACCTGGGTGTTGCCGGCCCCGTAGCCGGCGTTGAGCGCCCGGATCTGCTGCTCGACCTGGGCGCATTGCGGGGGCCGCATGTCGAAGAACAGGAAGCGCCCGCCCTCGCAGCCGATCGAGTTGCGGTAGGCCACGAGGCGCTGGATCTCCTCCACCTGCCCGCGGCTGGAATCCCGCTGCAGATTGGCGAGCTCGGCACGGAAGCGCTGGCAGGCGGCGGCGTTCGGCTCGGCCCGGGCGCCCTGAACGAGGGCGACCGCGGCAACGATCCCGGCGAGGCACCGGGCGAGCAGGCGGGACAGCGTCATGGGGGTCCGACGAGGGTCTGACAGGGGGGCCGCAGGGCGGCGGACCGGCGGCGTCCCGCACCGACGCAGCGAGACTTGGCTGTTCTACCCGCCCTGGCCGCCGGGCGACAGCCATCCTACATACGGGAACGGTCTTTTCGAGGGGATCGAGGAATGGTGTGGCGTCCGGGTCTCAGGCTGGCGGTCCTGGCGATCGCGTCGATCGCAAGTCTGGCGAGCGCCGCGCGGGCACAGGAGCCCGACCGGATCTTCGACAAGTCGACGGTGTGGCGCCCGCTGACGCCGAACGACAAGCTCGTCGTCTACGGCATCGACGATCCGGACGTTGCGGGCGTGGCCTGCCACTACACGCTGCCGGAGCGCGGCGGCATCAAGGGAACGCTCGGCCTCGCCGAGCAGGTCTCGGACATCTCCCTGGCGTGCCGGCAGGTCGGACCGGTCCAGATCAAGCGCAAGCTCTCGCAGGGCGAGGTCGTGTTCAGCGAGCGCCGCTCGCTGATCTTCAAGAGCATGCAGATCGTCCGGGGCTGCGACGCCAAGCGCAACACCCTGGTCTACATGGTGTATTCCGACAAGCTGATCGAGGGTTCGCCCAAGAACTCGACCTCGACCGTGCCGCTGATGCCCTGGGGCACCGAGCCGCCGCCGAAATGCGGGGACTTCCTGAAGGGCTGAAGGCGCGGCCTCAATCCTTGCAGGTGATGCGGATCGGGCGCTCGGCCGGCCGGGTCACCGGGACCGCCGGGGCGTCGATCGCGCCCGTGTACTCGTCCTGCGCGGCGACCCCGAAGCCGCCCGCCTTGGCGAAGCCCTGGGACTCGCACCACGCGTCGGCGACCACCTGGCCGCACTCGCCGCTGCCGACGCTGAGGCACTCGGCGACGCCGTAGCCGTCGCTCGACGGGATCAGGAAGGTCTTCTCCACACCGGGCGCCGTCGCACCGTCCGTTCCGGCCGCCCGGACGGGGGCGGCGGTCGCGAGGAGACCGATGAGGCCGAGGACGGCGAGGGAGCGACGCATGGAGGTGCCTTCCGGATCGGAGACTTTGGGGACCGACACTCGAAGGGGTCGGTAAACAAAACCTTTACGCGGACGAGGCGCGGCCCCGGAGCGGGCGCCGGTTCAGGGGGTTGGACCGCTTGCGGTCCGTCCCTTCGCCGGCTGCTCGAAAACCGCGCGGAATTGGGCTAACCCGGTTCGGCCGCCCGCGGCGTCTCGCGGCTGCAACAGCGCGCGGAAACGGATCGGACACCCCGGCCCGCCCCGGGCGCGGTTCGGACCCCGGGATGCGCGGCGGCTCAAGATGTTACGTGCCGGACCGGACAGCGTGGCCGGAATCCCGCGCCGGCCGAGGGAGCAGGTGTTTCATGGCCCCGTTGTTGCGCCTCTACAACACGCTCACCCGGGCCAAGGAGCCGTTCGCGCCGATCGACCCGGCGAACGTGCGCGTCTACGCCTGCGGGCCGACGGTCTACGACGCGGCCCATATCGGCAATGGCCGGCCGATCATCGTCTTCGACCTGCTGTTCCGGCTCCTGCGCCACCTCTACGGACCCGGCGCGGTCACCTACGTCCGCAACGTCACGGACGTGGACGACAAGATCAACGCACGGGCGGCCGAGCGGGGGATCTCGATCCGGGAGCTCACGGACGGCACGCTCGCGGCCTTCCACGCGGATCTGCGCAAGCTCGGCGTGCTGATGCCCGAGGACGTGAACCGGCCGGGGGAGCGCCCCGCCTTCGTCGAGCCGCGGGCCACCGACCACATCCGCGAGATGGCGGAGATGATCGCGCGGCTCGTCGCGTCGGGCCACGCCTACGTGGCCGAGGACCACGTCCTGTTCGACGTGCCCTCGATGCCGGATTACGGCGCCCTCTCGAAGCGGCCCCTCGACGAGATGGAGGCCGGCGCGCGGGTCGACGTGGCGCCCTACAAGCGCTCGCCGCTCGACTTCGTGCTCTGGAAGCCCTCGAAGCCCGGCGAGCCGTCCTGGCCCTCGCCCTGCGGGATCGCGGCGCCGGGGCGGCCGGGCTGGCACATCGAGTGCTCGGCGATGTCGTGGACGCATCTCGGGGAGACCTTCGACATCCACGCGGGCGGCATCGACCTCGTCTTCCCGCACCACGAGAACGAGGTGGCGCAGTCGCGCTGCTGCTTCGGCACGCCGGTGATGGCCAATGTCTGGCTGCACAACGGCTTCCTGCAGGTCGAGGGCGACAAGATGTCGAAGTCGCTCGGCAACTTCGTCACCCTGCGCGAGGTGCTGGCCGACTGGCCGGGCGAGGTGGTGCGGCTCGCGATGCTGCGCAGCCACTACCGCCAGCCGATCGACTGGACTTTGCGCGCCCTGGAGGAGGCGAGCCGGACCCTGGAGCGCTGGAGCGAGGCGGTGGGCGACGTCGCCCCGGCGCCCGACGTGCCGGAGAGCGTGCGCGACGCGCTCCTCGACGACCTCAACACGCCGGCGGCCCTGGGCGAGCTGCACCAGCTGCAGGATCCGGCGGCGCTCAAGGCCGGGGCCGGGCTGATGGGCCTGCTCGGGGCGACCCTCTCGGCGCGGCGGGAGGCGGCGGTGGCGGCCGCGGGCGTGGATGTCGGGCGGGTCGAGCAGCTCATCGCCGAGCGCAAGGCCGCCCGCGCGGCGCGCAACTGGGCGGAATCCGACCGGCTGCGCGACGCGCTCGCGGCGATGCGGGTCACGCTCAAGGACAACAAGGACGGGACGACGACCTGGACGGTGGAGGGGTGAGGGCGGCGGGCGCCTGAACCCTCCCCCCTCTGCGGGCTCGCGGCTTCACACGTTCGGGCGTGCCCATGGCTGTCCGGGGCAAATCCAAGGCCCCTTCGAATACGCCTTGTCTCCGAAAAAATGATGTTTCGACAACGGACACCGCCAGTCCAGCTCACGCGGGATCCCCTCTCCCGAGTGGGAGAGGGGCAGGGGTGAGGGTGGCTCGGGTTCAGCAAGTGGACTGAACCGTCGAGCAACCAGCGGCACGGTTGTGTCTTCTTGCTGAGACCGAGCCACCCTCACCCCCGACCCCTCTCCCACTCGGGAGAGGGGAGAAGTGCCACGCATTTTCCCGGACAGCCCTGCCGCTTGCGGGGAAGCGTGGCGGGCGCGCGCTCCCCTCAGAACCGCTCCTCGATCAGCGCCTCCGCCTCCGGCCGGGCCGGCCGCGCCCGGAGCGCGTCCTCGAGCATCGGGATCACCGCCTCGGGCCGCTCGGCCACGAGGTAGTTGAGGTCGAGCCCCTCCCGGATGAAGCCCTTGGCGCGCATGTGGTCGATGAGCGCGAGGAGCGGCGCCCAGAAGCCCGCCACCGACAGGAGCAGGATCGGCTTGGTGTGCTGGCCGAGCTGCGCCCAGGTCATCTGCTCGACCAGCTCCTCCAGCGTGCCGATGCCGCCGGGGAGCGCCACGAAGGCGTCCGAGCGGTCGAACATCAGGCGCTTGCGGGTGTGCATGTCCGAGACGACGATCGTCTCCTGGACGTCGTCGAGCATCCGCTCGCGCGACTTCAGGAAGTCCGGGATGATGCCCGTGACGTGGCCCCCCGCGTCGAGCACCGCCCGGGCCACCGTGCCCATCAGGCCGACATTGCCGCCGCCATAGACGAGGCCGATCCCGGCCTCGGCCAGGGTGCGGCCGAGGACCTGGGCGGCGTCCCGGAACACCGGATCGGCGCCGAAGCCCGAGCCGCAATACACGCATACCGTCCGCATCAAAGCTCCGCGCCGTTCCGCTGCGTCACCGGATCCCGGACCGTCCGGGCGCAGCCCGTCGCACGGAGCAAGATCCGGTCCCAAGATCCCGTCAAAGGACGAAAGCCCCCGCAGCTTGGTGTCTTCCGGACATGCCTGATAGTATGGCGGGGTTCGACCGGGGTTGTCGACCAGGAGGCGAATGGCCGCGCCGGTGCGGAGCCGGCGCCACAGGAGTGAAACGCCATGACGGCGGAGTTGCGGCGGGGCGTGGTTCTCGCGGGGATCGGGCTCGCGGGCGGGATCGCGCTCATCGGTGTGGTGACGAGCGGGACCCGCCTGCTGACCACCGGCCGGGCACCGGAGACCGCCGCGCCCGCGCCGTCGGAGCGCCCGCCCGCCCCCGCGGCGGCCCTCTCGCCCGCGCCGACCCCGCCGCCGGCCGAAGCGCCGCGCGTCCCGCGCTTCGACGTGATCCGCGTCGAGCCCTCGGGCGAGAGCGTGATGGCCGGCCGCGCGGCGCCGGGATCCGAGGTCGAGCTGCTGCGGAACGGCGAGGTGCTGGCCCGCGCCACGGCCGATGCGGCCGGGCAGTTCGCGCTCCTGCCCCCCGCCCTGCCGCCCGGCAGCCACGAGATCCGCCTGCGCAGCGTGGCGCCGGACGGGAAGCGGACGGGAGGCCCCGAGAGCGTCGTCGTGGCGGTCGCCCCGGACCGCGCCACGAAGCCCCTCGTCGCCGTGACGGCGCCCGGCCAGCCGACCGCGGTGCTCTCGCAGCCGGACGAGCCGGCGCGCGCGGCCTCCTCCGCGAGCCCGCCCGCCCTCGCCTCCCGCGAAGGGCCCGGGGCGTCGGCGGAACAGCCGCCCGCAGCCCCGGCCGCGACGGCGCCGATCCGCATCGCCAGCGTCGACGCGGAGGCGGGCGGCAAGCTCTTCGTGAGCGCGCAGGGCGCGCCGCAGGCGAGCGTGCGGCTCTACCTCAACGATACGCTGGTCGCCCCCGGCCGGGCCGGGCCGGACGGCCGCATCGCCTTCGCGATCGGGCGCGGCGTGCGCCCCGGCGAGTACCGCGTGCGGATCGACCAGGTCGACCCGGCGACCGGGATGGTGAAGACCCGCTCCGAGGTGAACTTCGCGGTCCCGCCCTCCCTCGACGCGGCCGCTGCCGAGGCGAGGCCGCAGCCCGGCCCGCCGTCCCGGCCCGCCCGCCCGGCGGAACAGGCCCGGGCGCCCGCCCCCGTCCCACAGCCCCACCGCGAGGCCTCGGCGGCCGCGCCCGTCCCCGCGCCGCGTCCGGTCCCGGCCACGCCCGCCGTCGATGCCGCCGTGGCGCCCGCGGCACCCGCCGTTGCCGAACTGGCGCAGGATCGCGGCCGGGAGCCGGGCACCGTGTTCGTGACCGCGGTCAGCACCGCCACGGTGGCCCGCGGCGACAATCTCTGGAGCATCAGCCGCAAGGCCTATGGGCGCGGCGTGCGCTACACGGTGATCTTCGGCGCCAACCAGGCGCAGATCCGCAACCCCAACCGGATCTATCCGGGCCAGGTCTTCGTCCTGCCGGGCGAAGCGACCCAGGCCGCCGGGAGCGAGAAGCGGGGCTGAGGCCCGGCTACGGCGCGAGCGGCCGCAAGCCGGCCGCGTAGAGCCGCCCGTTGGCGACGTAGCGCTCGGCCGCGCGCCGCAGCCCCGCCACGGCCGCCTCGTCCAGGCTGCGCACGGCCTTGGCGGGGGCGCCGACGATCAGGCTGTTGTCGGGAAACACCTTGCCCTCGGTGACGAGCGCGTTCGCCCCGACCAGGCAGTTGCGGCCGATCCGGGCGCCGTTGAGGAGGGTCGCCCCCATGCCCACGAGGGAGTTCGATCCCACCGTGCAGCCATGGACGATCGCGCGGTGGCCGACCGTGACGCCCTCCCCGATCTCCACCGGGAAGCCCGGGTCGGTGTGCAGCACCGCCCCGTCCTGGATGTTGCTGCGGTCGCCGATCCGGATCGGCTCGTTGTCGCCCCGCAGCACCGCCGCGAACCAGATGCTGACGTCCAGCCCGAGTTCCACCTGGCCCATCACCTGGGCGTCGGGCGCGATCCAGACCCGGGCCGGGTCCGCGAGGTGGGGAACGAGGGCGTCGAGGGCGTAGAGCGGCATGGCGGTCCCGATACTGCGATCCTGCCCGCCCTTCTACCCGAGCCGGCGCGGCCCGCCAGCCTCAGGCGGCCTCCGGCACCGGCCCGAGGCCGCCGAAGCGACGCTCGCGCCGCGCGAACTCGCCGAGCGCCGCCGCGAGATCCTCCGGCCCGAAATCCGGCCACATCCGGTCGCTGAAATGCAGTTCCGCGTAGGCGCATTCCCAGAGCAGGAAGTCCGAGAGCCGCTTCTCGCCGCCCGAGCGGATCATCAGGTCGACGTCCGGCGCCCCCCCGCCGAGCCGCCGCCCGAAGGCCTCGCGGCCCTCGCAGGGCCCGGCGGCGGCGGCCGCCAGGATCGCGTCGCGGGCCGAGTAATCGACGGCAATGCGCAGGTGCAGGCGGTCGCCCCCTGCGGTGGCGGCCTCCGCCCGCGCCAGGGCGTCGGGCAGCCCACCGGGCAGCCGGTCGCGGCGGCCGATCACGCTGAGCCGGGTGCCGGTGCGGGCGAGCCGCGCCGTCTCGTGGCGCAGGTAGCGGCGCAGCAGGCCCATCAGGGCCGCGACCTCCGCGGTCGGGCGCCGCCAATTGTCCGCCGAGAAGGCGAAGAGTGTGAGCGTGCCGACGCCGAGGTCCGGCGCCGCCTCGGCCACCCGGCGGATCGCCTCCACCCCGGCCCGGTGCCCGGCCGTCCGCGGCAGGCCGCGGGCCGTCGCCCAGCGCCCGTTGCCGTCCATGATCACGGCGACGTGCAGGCCGCCTTCGCGGGCGCAAGTACTTTGCATGACAAAGTCTCCGGGCGACGGGTCTTGCGTGAGGGTGGTCAGAATGGACCGGACGGGTTAGCGAAGTCTTCAGGGCCGCGAGGCGCCCAGGGCGGCCGGGGCTTCGTCCACCGCCCGGGCGGCGTCGCGAACCACCTGCTCCAGCACGCCCAGATACTCGACGAAGCGCCGTCGCCCGTCGGGGGTCAGGCGGCAGACCGTCTGCGGCCGGTTCTGGGCGTAGCCCTTGCGCAGGGCGACGAGCCCGGCCTCCTGGAGGACCTGCAGGTGGCGGCTGAGGTTGCCGTCGGTGAGGCCGCAGAGTTGCTTCAGGTCGGCGAAGTTGAGGCCGTCGGCATGGGTCGCGAGCGAGGTGAGGACGCTCAGGCGCGCCCGCTCGTGGATGACCCGGTCGAGGCCCTCGTAGGAGAAGCGTCCGGTCGGCTCAGCCATCGGCATCCCGGCAGGTCCGGTGGAGGATGAGGGCGAGGAGCACCTGCCCGACACCGAAGGGCAGGCCCATGGCCCAGGGCGACAGGGCCCGCGTCTCGGCGGCGAGCGCGAGGCCCGCGAGGCCGGCGAGGAGGTACCACGCCCCCGCCAGGGAGACGGCGCGGGGCAGCGTGCGGGTGGCGGCGAACAGGCCGAGGCTCACGAAGACCTGCCACAGCCCCGGCAGCAGCCAGAGGCTGTCGGGCGCGACCCGGGCGAGGACAACGGCCACCAGGGCGCCCGTCGCCAGGGAGGGCAGCACCTGCTCCACCGCCGCGGCGATCATCGCGTCGGCGAGGCCGGAATGCAGCCGGCGCGAGCGGGTGACCGCCTCGACCCCGATCATTCCCAGGGCCAGCGCCGCCACGGCGATCCAGAACAAGAAGTAGGCGAGCGCCCCGGCGGGGGAGAGCCAGACCGCCTGGAGAGCGGCGGCGATGAGGGCGAGCCCGCCGGTCGCCGCGATCGTGGCGGGTCCGAGGCCGCGGAAATGCGTGTCGCGGGCGATCTGGCTGCGGATCGCCACGATGTCCGCCAGCGCCTGGTCGAGGTCCCGGTCCGTCCGGTGCCGCATCGCTCCCGTCGCCCCTGCTGCCCGCCCTCGGATCCGACGAGCTTTGCAGTGCAAAGTACGCGAGCCTCCAGTGCCCGGCAAGCGGTTTCGCGGCCGTTCTCGAGGCCGTGGGGCAGCAGAAAAATCCCCGCCGGCGGGGGGCACGGCGGGGATGGTCGAGGTGTCGCTTGTTGAAAGCGCTGCCAAGAGTAGCGGGTCCCGCCCCGTTGTCCAGCCCGCCGGTCCGGCCGGCTCATCCGGCCGCGGATTCGAGCCGGGTCCAGTGGGCGATCACGGCCAGCAACTCGGTGCGCTTGAAGGGCTTGGCGATGACATCGTCCATCCCGGCCTCGCGGCAGGCGTCGAGGTGCTGGGGCAGCACGTTGCCGGTCATGGCGACGATCGGAACCCGGCCCGAGGGTCCCGCCAGTTCGCGGATCCGACGCGTCGCCGTGATGCCGTCCATGGTCGGCATCCCTACGTCCATGAGCACCAGGCGGTAGGGCGCCGCGCGGATCCGGGCCACCGCCGCGGCGCCGTCCGAGGCGGCCTCGACCGCGTAGCCCTCCTCCTCCAGCATCAGGCGCACGAGTTCCTGGTTCTCCGGGGCGTCCTCCACCAGGAGGATCCGCGGCGCCGTCGGGAACGCCTCCGACGCGGCGCCGCGACGCGGGGCCGGGTCGCGCACCGGGCGGGGGGCGGCTTCGAGGGCGAGCCGCACCCGCGCGGTCGCGCCCTCCCCCGGGCGGCGCGCCACGGCGATGTCTCCGCCCATCCGGGCGAGGAGGCGGCGGCAGAGGGCGAGACCCTGCTCCGGTCCGGTGCGCGCCGCGCCCTCCGCCGGCGCCTCCGCGAAGGCCTCCTCCGGGCCCGCGACCGTCAGGGCGAGGACCCCGCCCTCCCCGGCGCCGCGCAGGGCGAGCGCCACGGGCCCGCCGGGCGCGGCGGCCTCGGCCAGGAGGGCGAGGACCACCCGCCGCAGCGCGTCCGCGTCGCCCCGGACGCGCTCCGGAACGCCCTCGTCGATCGCGACCGAGATCGCGGTGCCGCGGCCCGCGGCGGCGGAGCGCGCGACGGCGGCGGCGGCCATCACGAGCCCGCGCAGGTCGAACGGCTCGCCGCCCTCCCCGCCGTGCCGCGAGAAGTCCACGATGGTCTCGGCGACCGCGAGCAGGGACGATCCCGATTCCTGGATGATGTCGAGCCGGCGGCGGTCCTCCGGCCTGAGGTCCGACTCGCCGAGGAGCAGGTCCGTGAAGCCGAGGATGCTGCTCAGCGGCGTGCGGATCTCGCCGCTGACGCGGGCCAGGAAGGCGCTGCTCTGCGCATTCGCGGTCTCGGCCGCGTCGCGCTCCCGGCTGACCTCGCGCAGCTGCGAGGGCGTGGGCAGCGTCGCGGCCTCGGGGAGGAGCCACCAGAGCGTCGCCGCCGTGAACACCGAGGTGCCCGCCGTCACCGCCTTGGCGAGCGCCGCGACGGCGTAGTCCGGAACCCAGAGGGTCCAGACGTCCAGGAGATGCGTCGTCCCGCAGGCCAGGATGAAGGCCACGAAGCCCCAGTAGATCCGGCGGAACGGCAGGTCGGGCCGCCGGGCGAGGAACGCCGCCATCGCGAGGGGAATCGAGAAGTAGGAGAGGCCGATGACGATGTCCGATACCGCGTGGGTCCACAGCAATTCCGGCCGCCAGAGCAGGTTTATCCCGCGCGGAGATGGGCGACTGCCATCGAACATCCTCCCGAACTCACCGATCATCGGCGTCTCCCGGCGACGCGATCCCCGCGAGGATCGGTCCGCTTCCCCGTTCAGTCGATGTGCAGCGCGGAGACGACATCCGCGGGTCGGGGGATCTTGCTGGATGAGCTTCGAAAAGCAACCTGAACTAGCAAATTCGAGACACAACGCGAGACGGTGAGTCTTCCCGGTGCGACGCGGGGCCATGTGCGGCGGCGCACGTCCCGGTCCGGCGCGGCCGGAGCCGCTTGATCGGCCCGGTCGGGCTTCCTACGTTGCGGCGACGCGGGATGAGGCCGGGTCCGCCGCGTCCCGGACAGAAAGGGTTGAGCGATGGCAACCGTGAAGGTGACCGACGCGAGCTTCAGGCAGGACGTCCTGGAGGCGTCCGAGCCCGTGGTGGTCGATTTCTGGGCCGAGTGGTGCGGCCCGTGCCGGGCGATCGGGCCGGCGCTGGAGGAGATCTCGAGCGAGATGCAGGGCCGCGTGAAGATCGCCAAGGTCAACGTGGACGAGAATCCGGGGATCGCCTCCGAGTACGGGATCCGGTCGATCCCGACGCTGATGATCTTCAAGGACGGCCAGCTCGCCAGCCAGAAGGTCGGCGCCGCGCCCAAGGGCGACCTCGCCCGCTGGATCCAGTCGACGAGCGCCTGACCGCGCCACCGCCGCGATTCGCAGGAGCCCGGCCGGCAGGCCGGGCTTTTTTGATGCGCCGCCGCCCACGAAAAAGCCCGGCCTCGCGGCCGGGCTTCTCCGAGAACAAGGCGTGTGGCCCGGTCCTACCAGGTGCCGAACTTGTAGTTGATGCCGGCGCGCACCACCGCGAACTCGGTGTTCCGGCGGGCGAGGTTGTTGATCACCGGGAAGCCCGCCGTGTTGGCCAGGATGACCGAGTTCGGCAGGCCGGCGACGATCACGCCGTTGTTGTCGAACGCGTAGGCGCCGTTGCGGCGGTTGCGGTCGAGGTTCACGTAGAGGCCTTCGACCTTCAGCGTCACCGCCGAAGAATGGAAGAAGTTCAGGAAGGAGTCGGTCGGCAGGGCGTACTCGATGCCGCCGCCAGCCGCCCAACCGGTCTGGAAGTCGTCGCCGTTCGGCAGGCCGAAGTTGCTGCCGCCGCCGCCGCCGTAGGCGAAGCCGCCGGTGCCGTAGAACAGCACGCGGTCGAAGGCGTAGCCGATGCGGCCGCGCACGGTGCCGAAGTAGTCGAGGCCGGAGAGGCCGCGCGGATCGAACAGCCGCAGGCCGTTGGCGCCGTTGAACTGGGCGCCGGCCTGGTTCGGGATCGCGAACGAGAAGGCGTTGCGGTTGCGGCCGAAATCGACGTACTGCGCGTCGGCCTCGATGCCGATCACGACGCCGGAGCCCGGCGTGAACTGGTAGTTGTAGCCGACCTGGCCACCACCGGTGAAGCCCTCGTTGTTGCGGTCACCGGTCCAGCCGATGGCGAGCGCCGAGCCGGCCGGGCCGGCCACGACGCGCGGGTCGCGGGTGAGGACGATCACGCCCGGGTTGGTCGAGCTGGCGTCGAACCCGTAGCCAGCGTTGAAACCGGCGTAGAAGCCCGTCCAGGTGAAGACCGGAACCGGCGCGATCACCGGGGGGGCGACGCGGCGCGGCAGGTCGGCCGCGGTGGCGGCGGCCGTGAGAGCAGTGAAGGCAGCAAACGAACTCAGAAGTCTCTTCATGATGGTCCCCAGCAGGTTCCCCGATCGACCGCGAAGCTAGACCATTTCCGCCGAGGCCGATGTAGCGCCTGCGCCACAGGATCGCCCCAAAGCCACAATCGCGAGGTTGAGCCCCGACTGTCCCTCGGGGAATGCCGAATATGCGGCAGGCCGCGCCGGACGGAGCGGCGCGTCGTCTGATGTTAAGGCTTCGGGAACGAGATTTTCCGGTCCGAATGCTGTCAGGCCGGCGGCGTCCCATTGGCGGTCAGCACGGCACCCGCGAGGTAGAGCGAGCCGCAGATGAGCACCCGGGGCGGCGCCTCCCAGGCGCGGTCCTGCAGGGCGACGAGGGCCGCCTCGACGCTCGGCGCCGTGGTGGCGGGCAGGCCCACCCCGCCCGCGATGGCGGCGACCTCCTCGGCGGGCCGCGCGGCGATCTGGCCGCCGATCGGCACCGCCACCAGGGCGCGGGCGAGGCCGACAAAGTTCCGCAGGAAACCTTCCGCGTCCTTGGTGCCCAGCAACCCGGCGACGAGGACGAGGGGGGCGTCGCCCCGCTCCTGCAGGTCCGCCATCGCGGCCGCGAGGATGCGCCCGCCATCGACGTTGTGGCCGCCATCGAGCCAGAGTTCGCTGCCGGCCGGCATCAGCCCGGCAAGGCGCCCCCGGGAGAGGCGCTGCAGGCGCCCCGGCCAATCGACCTGGGCGAGGCCGGTCTCGAAGGCGGCGGTGCCGAGATCCCCGAATCCCGCCGCCCGCAGCGCCGCGATCGCGGTGCCGGCATTGACGATCTGGTGGCGGCCGGCGAGCCGCGGCCGGGGCAGGTCGAGGAGGCCCTCCTCGTCCTGGTAGACGAGCCGGCCCCGCTCCTCGTGCGCGGAGAAGTCCTGGTTGCCGACCAGGACCGGCGCCGCCCCCACGGCCTCCGCCCGCTCGCAGAGGACCCGGTCCGCCTCCGGGTAGTCCTGGGGCGCGATGATGGCCGGGCAGCCGCGCTTGAAGATGCCGGCCTTCTCGCCCGCCACCGCCTCGACCGTGTTGCCGAGATACTCCGCGTGGTCGCGCCCGATCGGCGTCACGACGGCGGCGGCCGGGCGGTCGATGACGTTGGTGGCGTCGACCCGCCCCCCGAGCCCGACCTCGAGCAGGAGCACGTCCGCCGGGCACTCGGCGAAGAGCAGGAGCGCCGCCGCGGTGGTGATCTCGAAGACGGTGATCGGCTCGCCCGCATTGGCGGCCTCGCAGCGCGCGAAGGCGTCCGCGAGGCGATCCTCCGCGACGAAGCGGCCGCCGCCGACCCGGCCGAGCCGGATGCGCTCGTGGAAGCGCACGAGGTGGGGCGAGGTGTAGACGTGGGCCGCGAGGCCGCCCGCCTCCAGGATCGCCCGCATGGTGGCGATGGTCGAGCCCTTGCCGTTGGTGCCCGCCACGTGGATGACCGGGGGCAGGCGCCGCTCGGGATGACCCAGGGCCGCGAGCAGGCGCGCGATGCGCCCGAGCGACAGGTCGATCGTGCGCGGGTGCAGGGCCAGGAAGCGCGCCATCAGCGCGTCGGAGGACTCCATCGGGCGGTGGTCTCGTGGTGGGGTGGTTGCGCCGGCCCGTCGCCGCGACGTCGGATCTGCACGGTCGCGGTCTGGACCTGACCGATCGGGATACACGACGGCGAAGCGCCCTGCGCGATGCTCATCGGCCGAACGGATCAGACTTGCCGGATCGCAGCAAGCCTCACTTGAGGCCACGTCGGCATTCACCGGGGTGAGGCCAGACGGGCGCGCGGACGCGACGCGAACCGCACGGGCCAGTCCGGCGTGGCGCGCCGTCCGGATCACCGCGGCTCCATGCGCGAAGCTGCGGCACCGGCACGCGCCCTCGCCGGGGATGAACCCGTCACTCGGCCGCCGAATGGGATGCCTTCCGGCGCGCGGTGTCCGCGTCGATCCTCGCAGCGCTCCGCTGGATCGCTCGGGCGCCGAGCCACGCCGCGACGACGGCCAGCAGGGGCGGCACGAGAAGGTAGAGATGGACGATCTGCATCAGCGAAGGCCTTCGAGCATCGACCTCGCCCACCAATGTAGTCCGCCCGCGGCGAAAGCCCAAACCACCGCGGTGAGCAGGGTTCCGGGTCCGGCAGGCGGAGCCGATGTCAGCGGGAAGCTCAAGGCCACCAGCGGAATGACGAAACCACCTCCGAGAAGCGCCAGCGCGATCGTGTTGGTGGCTCCGGCAGTGAGCTTCGTTTTCTCATTGTGGATCGTGATCCGTCGCTTCAGATCGTCGTCCGTCAAGGGGCGCAGCCTTCAATCCCGGTCGCACTCCCGTATTGTTCCCTCAAGTGAGATTCAAGCCGGTACCGCGGCGGCGGCCTCGGGCGCCGGCGCCCCCGCCTCGGCCCCCGGCGCCCGCATCAGCAGCCCGCAGAGCCGCGCGAGGGTGGCCTTGAGGTCGCGGCGGTGCACGACCTGGTCGATCATGCCGTGCTCGCGCAGGTACTCGGCCCGCTGGAACCCGTCGGGCAGCTTCTCGCGGATCGTCTGCTCGATCACCCGCGGCCCCGCGAAGCCGATCAGCGCGCCGGGCTCCGCGAGGTGGACGTCGCCGAGCATCGCGTAGGAGGCGGTGACGCCGCCCGTGGTCGGGTTCGTCAGCACCACCACGTAGGGCAGGCGCGCCTGGTTGAGGCGGCGCACCGCCACGGTGGTGCGCGGCATCTGCATCAGCGAGAGGATGCCCTCCTGCATCCGCGCCCCGCCCGAGCCCGCGAACAGCACGTAGGGCGTGCCCTTGTCGAGGGCGGTCTCGGCGCCGCGCAGGAAGGCCTCGCCCGCCGCCATGCCGAGCGAGCCGCCCATGAAGCCGAAATCCTGCACCGCCAGCGTCATCGGCAGGCCGCCGACGCGGCCGAACCCGACCTTGAACGCGTCCGTCATCCCGGTCTTCGCCCGGGCGTCCTTGAGGCGGTCGACGTAGCGCTTCTCGTCGCGGAACTTCAGCGGATCGACCGGCACCTCCGGCAGCGGCACGTCGAGCCAGGTGCCCTGGTCGAAGGTCATGCGCAGCCGCTGCTGGGCGGTCACCCGCAGGTGGTGCTCGGAGCCCGGGATCACGAAGTCGTTGGCCTCCACCTCCTTGTGGAAGACCATCTGCCCGGTCTCCGGGCACTTGACCCAGAGGTTCTCGGGCGTCTCGCGCTTGAACAGGGTCTTGATCCGCGGCCGAACGACCTCGGAGATCCAGTTCATGGTCTCGACCTTCATGGGGTTCCTCCTGCGGTCAGGCCGCCGGCCCGGAAGCCAGCTTCGCGGACGGCTCGGCGGACGGCTCGGCGACCGAGCGCACGCCCGCCGCGAGGTCGCGCACCAGCCCGGCGACCGCCGCGACGCTGCCCGGCGTGGCGCGGCCCTCCGGGTCGAGGGAGCCCGCGAGCGCACCGACGAGGGCCGAGCCCACCACCACGCCGTCCGCCGCGCGGGCGATCGCGGCCGCGTGCGCGCCGGTCTTCACGCCGAAGCCGACCACCACCGGGAGCGGCGTCTGCGCGCGGATGCGCCCGACCGCCTCCGCCACGGCCCCGAAATCCGGGGTCGCCGCGCCGGTGATGCCGGTGATCGACACGTAGTAGACGAAGCCCGAGGTGTTCGCGAGCACGGCCGGCAGGCGGCGCGCGTCGGTGGTCGGGGTGGCGAGCCGGATGAAGGCGAGGCCGGCCGCCTGCGCGGGCAGGCAGAGTTCGTCGTCCTCCTCGGGCGGCAGGTCGACGACGATGAGCCCGTCGACCCCCGCCGCGACCGCGTCCGCCAGGAAGCGCTCGACCCCGTACGTGTAGAGCGGGTTGTAGTAGCCCATCAGGATGACGGGCGTCGCCCGGTTCTCGGCGCGGAAGCGGCGCACGAGGTCGAGGGTCCGCGCCACGCTCTGCCCGCCCTTGAGCGCGCGCAGGCCCGCGGCCTGGATCGCCGGGCCGTCGGCCATCGGGTCGGTGAAGGGAAGGCCGAACTCCACCACGTCGGCGCCGGCCTCCGGCAGCGCCCGCAGCAGCGCGAGCGAGGTCTCGGGGTCGGGATCGCCCGCCATCACGTAGGTGACGAGGGCAGCGCGGCCCTCCGCGCGGCAGCGGGTGAAGGTGTCGTCGAGGCGGGTGGTCATGGCTGTCCTCGGGGGCCGGCCGGGTCTTCGAGGCGCCGCGCTACACCATCACGGCGGGGACGGGAAGCCGCCGGCCGGATCGCGGGACGCCGCCCGCAGGGAGGCCAGCGTCACCACGCCGCCCTCCGCGAGCCGGACCGCGTCGCCCTCCCGGGCGAGGAGCAGCGCCAGCGCGTCGCGCAGGGAGGCCTGCGGCGGCATCGCGGCGGCGGGCGCCGGGCCCTCGGTTCGGGCCGCCGCGGCCGGGATCAGGGCGAGGCGGCGCAGCCAGCGGTCGCCACCGACGAACTCCTCCACGAAGGGATCGGCCGGCCGCGCGAGGAGCCGCTCGGGCGGGTCGACCTGGAGCAGGCGCCCCTCCCGCATCACGCCGATCCGGTCCCCCATCCGCAGGGCCTCGTCGATGTCGTGGGTGACGAAGAGCACGGTCTTGCCGAGGCGCCGCAGGATCGCCCGGAACTCCCCCTGCAGGCGCCCGCGCTCCAGCGGATCGACCGCGCCGAAGGGCTCGTCCATGAGCAGGACCGGCGGGTCCGCCGCCAGCGCGCGGGCGACACCGACCCGCTGGCGCTGCCCGCCCGAGAGCGAATCTGGCCGCCGGTCCCGGAAGGTAGCGGGGTCGAGCCCGACGAGGTCCAGCATGGCGTCGACCCGCTCGGCGACGCGGGGGCGCGGCCAGCCGAGGAGGCCGGGCACCGTCGCGACGTTCTGCGCCACGCTGCGGTGGGGAAACAGCCCGATGCCCTGGAGCACGTAGCCCGTCCGCCGCCGCAGGCGGATCGGGTCGAGCCCCGCCACGTCCTCGCCTCCCACCGAGACGCGGCCGGAGGTCGGGGCGACGAGGCGGTTGACCATCCGCAGGGTGGTCGACTTGCCGCAGCCGGAGGGGCCGATCAGCACGCAGGTCGTCCCCTCCTCGACGGAGAGGTCGAGCGCCGCGACCGCCGGGCGCGGCGCGCCCGGATAGGTCTTCCCCACCCCCTCGAAGCGGATCATTGGGGGCCTCAGCAGCCCGAGCAGATCGAGCCGAGGGTGCGCTTCATCTTGGCGTCCCAGGCCTTGTCGCGGGCGGCGGACTTGCGGGCGGATTCCTCGGCGCTCGGCACCTTCGCGCCGGCCGCCTCACCCCTGCGCCCGACCCCGTCGGGCCGCCCGGTCGCGTCGGGGCGCCCGGCCCCGTCGGGACGGGGCTGCCGATGCCCGGGAACGCCCGGAGCGGGCTGGGCGAGGCCGGACGGGCTCGTCGGGCTCGGCTGCTGGGCGAGCGCGGCGTCCGGCAGGGCGGCGAGGCCGAGGAGGACCGTGGCGAGGACAAGGCGCATGGGGCGGATCTTCGAGGCTGGAGGGTGGCGAAATCGCGCGGTTACGGTTCATCTTAACGGCCGCTCGGGTTGGGGGCCAGCCGCCTCCTCGGGGCCCTGCGCGCCGGCCGCGAACAGGCGCTCGATCCAGGCGGCCACCGCCCGCACCGGGGGGGCTGCGTCGTCCTCCGGGTGGCCGACCAGGAAGACCGGCCGGCTGAGGGCCGCTTCCGGGGCGAGGCGCCGCAGGTCCGGATCGAGGAACGCCGCCACGTCCGGCAGGAGCGCGCGCACGCCCCCGGCGCGGGTCAGGCGCAGCAGCGTCTCCAGGCGCGAGGCCCGCAGGCGCGGCCCGGCCCGCCCGGCCGCGCGCTCGACGAAGCGGACCTCGGGCAGGTGGGCGAGGCTGCCGTCGAGGGCCGCCCAGGGCAGCGAGTCCGGCGCGGCCTCCGGCATCGCGGCGTAGATCCCGTAATCGAGCCGGCCGATGGCGCGGGCGGGGGGACCGCCCGGCGCCAGGGGTCCGAGGCGGATTGCGAGGTCCGCCTCCCGCCGCGTGAGGCTGAGGTTGCGGTCCTCCGCGATCAGGTCGAGGCCGAGCCCGGGCCGGTCGGCGAGGAGGAGCGGGACGGCCGGCGCCAGGACGTGGTCGCAGAGCACCGCCACCGCGGTCACCCGCACCGGGCGCCAGCCGGGGCGCGGCCCCTCCTCACCCCCCATCCCGGCCCCTTGCCCAGCCCCTTGCCCAGCCGCCTCCCGCAGCGCCCGCTCGGCCGCTTCGAGCCGGGGCATCAGGTCGAGGCAGGTGCGGGTCGGGACGAGGAGGCCGCCCTCGCGGCGCAGGAGCGCCCGGCCGAGATCCGCCTCCAGCCGCCGCACCCGCCGGCCGGCCGTGGTCGCGTCGATGCCCAGGCGCCCCGCCGCGGTCGAGAGCCGCCCCGTCCGCACCACGGCGAGGAGCGTCCGCCACCCGTCCCAGTTCTCCATCGATGGACCTCGGCTGCAATCGTGCAGGTTTCACCACGTATCTCGCCGCTCGCCAAGCATCGGCGCAGGGAGGAAGGAGGTGTGGCGGTCCGGCATGCCCGCCGAACCGGGGACGAAGGAGCACGGGATGCGCGAACCGAGAACCTTGCTGGCGATGGCCGGCGTCACCCCGACCCGCCCGCCCCTGGGCGAGGCCGCGCTGGTCGTGATCGACGCGCAGGGCGCCTACGCGGCGGACGGGGACCTGCCGCTCGACGGCGTCGAGGCCGCCCTGGACCGTCTCGCCGATCTGCTCGCGGGCGCGCGGGAGGCCGGGGCGCCGGTCCTGCACGTGGCGCATCGCGGACGGGCGGGCGGCCTCTTCGACCGGGCGGCCCGCAGCGGCAGGATCCTGCCCGAGGTCGCCCCCCTGCCCGACGAGAGGGTGGTGGAGAAGACCCTGCCGAACGCCTTCGCGGGAACGGACCTCGCCGCCCTGCTGGCCTCGCTCGCCCGCCCGCATCTCGTCATCGCGGGATTCATGACCCACAACTGCGTGAGTTCCACCGCCCGGGCTGCCCTCGACCTCGGCCACCGGGTGACCGTCGCGGGCGACGCGACCGCGACGCGGGCCCTGCCCGACCCGCTCGGCGGCCCCCCGCTGCCCGCGCCCGCGGTGCAGCGGGCCGCCCTCGCGGCGCTGGCGGATCGGACCGCCCTCGTCGTCCGCACGGCCGACCTCCTCGGGCGATGAGATCAGTGCCGACACACGTCTGCCCCGGATCGGTACGGGCGTCCCGGATCGGCACGGGAATCGAGGCGGCGCGTCATCACGAGTTTCCACAGAGTAAACAAGGCGTGAGACTACTGATGCGCAATCGTTCGGTCGCTGGCGAGGAAATTAACCGAAAAATCGCGTGAATCTGACCCGGTTCTTGACCGAAAGTCATAGTGGATACTATCTCTGGGGCAGTCAAGATTCCAGGGCGTGGTCCACCACGATGAGCGCGTATCGGCGAGGACGACTCTGCGCGTGCCTCCTCGGAGTATTGCTGGCCGGCGGCGTGCCGGCGGCATCGCGGGCGGCGGAGACGGGAGCCGGGCTGCGCAGCGACCTCGAGGCGCTGCTCTGGCCGGATCCTGTCTCCGGCGGCCAGCACTGGGACCAGACCGGCCGCCTGGTGGCGGCCGGCGCGCTGCGCGACCGCGTGGTCGTCGTGGGTTTCGTCAGCACGCAGTGCCCGATCACCTGCGTGGTGCTGGCGCGCGACCTCGACGCCCTGGTCGCCGCCCTGCCCGCGCCCCTGCGCGAGCGGGTCGCCGTCCTGGCGGTCTCAGTCGATCCGGACCGGGACGACGCCCGAGCCCTGAACCGCTTCGGCGAGGCGCTGACGATCGGTCCGGACCGGGTGCGCCTGCTCACGAGCGACCGGGCGGCGGTCGCCCACTACGCGGCGGCGCTGCGCTACCCCCGCGACCGGCTGCCGGCCCCGCCGCCCACACTCCTGGCCTTCGACCGCGCGGGCACGCTGGCGATGACCTACGGCGCCGACCTGCTCGACCGGTCCCGCCTCCTCCGGGACCTCGCCCTCCTCGACCGATTCGAGCGGGGCATCCGCCAGCCCGCGCGCGAGGATGGTGCGCCGACCTCTCGGTCTCCATGAGCTTCAAGGACAGAACGATGACAGACCGGACGGCTGTCCCGGCAGCACCGCGCGACCGCGCCGATCGCCGCTTCCTTCTCGGCACGACGATCCTCGCCACCGCGCTGTCGGCCCTGCCGGCCGCGGCGGCGCAGTTCAAGGTCGTAGTGAACCAGGCCCAGGACCCGATCCTGTCGAACCTCGCGATCCCCGATTCCGCGCCCCAGACCGGGATGTGGTCGGTGACCCAGCCCTGGCCCGTCAACGCGATCCTCGCCGCGATGATGCCCAACGGGAAGATCGCCACCTGGGGCACGCCGGTGAACGCGCCGGGCACCCAGGACGGGCGCACCTTCGACATCTGGGACCCGACCCGCGGCTTCGGCAACGACAGCCACACTCAGCTCAACGGCCATGTCGGCGCCAACACCTTCTGCGGCACGGGCGCGCTGCAATCGGACGGCTCGCTTCTGACGTCCGGCGGCATCTTCGATCCCGACACGAACAGCGATAAGAGCAGCGCGGTCGTCAACCCGACCGCCACCGGCGTCTCGGGGACCAACTTCAAGCTCGCCAACGACCGCTACTACTCCACGATGATCAGCCTCGCCACCTACGAGAAGCTGATCCTCGGCGGGGTCTATCCGTACGCGGACGGCTGGAAGGATCCCCAGGGCACCATCAACAACGGTCAGATCACCGGCATGACCCCGGAGATCTACAACTGGTACAATGGCTGGCACAGTGTGTTTGGCGCCAATAGCCGTGATGCATTCGGCCCTGACAACAATCGTTACTGGTATCCTCGCGCATGGCAAGCGCCGAATGGCAAGATCTTCGGGATCTCGTCGGACAAAATGTGGTACATGGATTACAGCGGCAACGGCGCGATCACCGCGATGCCCTTCCGCGAGGCGCAGCGCAACGCCAGCAGCGCGACCGATGCGCCGAATGTCGGGCCGAACTCCACCGCCGTGATGTACGACAACGGCAAGATCCTCCAGGTCGGCGGCAACAGCCTCGACAACGGCAACGGCTTCACGGCGAGCAGCCGGGCGACGGTGGTCGACCTCAACGGGGCGAACCCGACCCTGGCCGACACCGCTGCGATGAATTTCGGCCGCAGCTGGGCCAACGCGACGGTGCTGCCGACCGGCACCGTCCTGGTCAATGGCGGCAGCAAGGGGGCGGACGACGCCGGTGACAAGGCCGTCCTGGCCGCCGAGCTGTGGAACGCGGCGAGCGGCCGCTGGACGCTCGGCGCCTCCGAGCAGATCTACCGCGGCTACCACTCCACCGCGACCCTGCTCCAGAACGGCACGGTGATGATCTCGGGCGGCGGCGCGCCGGGCCCGGTGGCGAACCAGAACACCGAGATCTACTACCCGCCCTACCTGTTCGCGAGCGTGAACGGCAAGGTCGGGCTGGCGCCGCGCCCGCAGATCGTCAGCCTCGCCTCCACCGGGATCACCCACGGCCAGTCGCTCCAGTTCGAGGTCTCCTCGACGAACGCGATCGCGCAGGTGGTGCTGCTCGGCCTCACCTCGGTGACGCACAGCTTCAACAGCGGGCAGCGCCGCTACGTGGCGTCCTTCTCGCAGTCGGGCACCGTGGTGACGATGCAGGGACCGGCCTCCGGAGCGACGGTGCCGCCGGGCTATTACCAGCTGGCGGTGGTCGACCAGAAGGGCGTGCCCTCCCCGGGCGTGATCGTCTCGGTGGGCAGCGGGATCACCGCGCCCGGCCAGGTGGCGGCGCCGATGGTCATGACGGCGCAGAACGGCGGGGTCGGCAGCGGCGTCGTGGGCGGTGGGTCCGGGGCGATCCCGGGCATGCCGGGACCGACCAACAGCTGGTCGCAGATCGGCCAGTGGGTCAACCGCATCGCCATGGCGTCGGACGGCACGCTGCTCAGCGTCAACATGTGGGATCAAACCACCTGGAAATACGTCTCTGACGGCAACAACTGGTCGAAATTCCCGTATCTGGGCCTCGACGTCGCGGCGACGAATGCGGGCGGGATCTACCTGATCGGCATCGACAACAAGATCTGGCGCTGGAACGCGGGCTCGCAGACCTACGCGCAGGTGGGTGCGTACGGACAACACATGAGCGCCGGCGCCGACGGCACGGTCGCGGTGGTGAACACGTGGAACGACGTCTGGCTGAAGCGAGCCGACGACACCAGCGACGCGTGGGTCCAGATCCCCGGCAAGGCGAAGCGGATCGCCGTGATGAACCGCAACAGCCTGTGGGCGGTCGGCACCGACGACAACGTCTACCGCATCGACGGCAACGGTCAGTGGACGCGGGTCGGGACCGGCGTCTCCGAGATCGCCGCATCGTCGGATGGGGCCGTGGTGACGATCAGCCTCTACGACGGAAGCGTGTGGCGCAAGATCGGCGACAACACCGCCGACGCTTGGACCAAGGTTCCGACGAACCGCAAGGCCATCGCGGTGGCCGCGCCGAACGCCCAGCGGGTGATCATGGTCGGCGACGATCACGCGATCTACCGCTGGTAGCCTCGGGGCCCCGCCCGGGCCGCTTCGCGCGGGGGCCGACCCTGCTCCCGCGCTTCCCTCTTCCCGACGAGGATCCCGACATGAAGCACAACGCGTCACGGGCGAGGTCGCGGGTCGGCCGCGAGCGCCTGCTCCTGTTCACCATCCTGGCCGGCGGCCCGACCGCGTTCCCCGCCGCCGCGGCGCAGTTCCCGCTGGTCGTGAACCAGGTCCAGGACCCGGCCTTCGCCAACCTCGCCATCCCGGATTCGGCACCCGCCACCGGCATGTGGTCGAGCGTCCAGCCCTGGCCGATCAACGCGCTCTCCACCGCGCTGCTGCCGAACGGCAAGCTCGCCACCTGGGGCACCCCGGTGAACGCCCCCGGGACCCAGGACGGCCGCACGATCGACGTCTGGGACCCGTACCAGGGCTTCGGCGGCGGCCACGTCACCCTGCAGGGCGTGACCGGCATCAACAGCTTCTGCGGCACCCAGGCCCTGCAGCCCGACGGGTCGCTGATGATTGCCGGGGGCATCTTCGATTCCGGCACCGACAAGGGCAGCGCCGTCGTCAACGCCGCCGGCACCGGAATCTCGGCGCTCGGCTCCGCGAACGGCCAGGCCAAGCTCGCCAACGACCGCTACTACTCGACCCTGATCACCCTCGCCGACGGACAGAAGCTGATCCTGGGCGGCGTCTACCCCTACGCGGACGGCTGGTCCGACCCGCAGGGGACCATCAACAACGGCAGGATCACCGGGATGACCCCGGAGATCTACAATTGGCAAACCGGCTGGCGCAGCCTGTTCGGCGCCAACAGTCGCGACGCGTTCGGCCCGGACAACAATCGCTACTGGTACCCGCGCGCCTGGGTGGCGCCGAGCGGCAAGGTCTTCGGCATCTCCTCCGACACCATGTGGACCCTCGATCCGAGCGGGAATGGCGCCGTGACCGCGACGCCGTTCCGCAGCGCGCAGCGGGCCGCGAACACGCCCGCCGACGCGCCCAATGTCGGGCCGAATTCGACCGCGGTCATGTACGACACCGGCAAGATCCTGCAGGTCGGCGGCAACAGCTACGACAACGGCACCGGTTTCACGGCCAGCAGCCGGGCGACAGTGATCGACATCAACGGGCCGAACCCGGTCGCCACCGACGTGGCGTCGATGAATTCCGGCCGCTCCTGGGCCACCGCGACGGTGCTGCCGACCGGCATCGTCGCGGTGACCGGCGGCAGCACCGCGGACGACCAGGCCGACGGCAACGCCGTCCTGGCCATGGAGTTCTGGAATCCGGCGAGTGGTCGGTGGACGCTCGGGCCGTCCGAGGCGATCTACCGCGGCTACCATTCCACCGCGACGCTGATGCAGAACGGCACGGTGCTGGTCGCGGGCGGGGGAGCGCCCGGCCCGGTCTCGAACCAGAACGCGGAGGTCTACTACCCGCCCTACCTGTTCACGCGCGTCAACGGGCGGGCCGCCCTGGCGCCGCGCCCCCAGATCGTCAGCCTGGCGGCGGGCTGGGTCGCGCACGCCCAGTCCCTGCAGTTCGAGGTGTCGAGCCAAGCCGGCATCGCCCAGGTGGTGATGATCGGGCTGACCGCCGGCACGCACAGCTTCAACAGCGGTCAGCGGCGCTACGTGGCGTCCTTCACGCAAAACGGCACCGTGGTCACGATGCAGGCGCCGGGCAGCCAAGCCGTCGCGCCCCCCGGCTACTATCAGCTGGTCGCGATCGACGGGAACGGCGTCCCCTCCCCGGGCGTGATCGTGGCGGTGGGCTACGGGATCACGCCGAATGCCCAACCGCAGGCCCCTGCCGCCCCCGCGGGCGCACAGGCCGCGAACGGCGGCGGTTCCGGCGCCGGGTCGGGAACCACGACGGGCGGCGGGACCAGCACGGCTGCCGGGGGCGCGACGGCGACCGGCACGCCGATCAGCCTGCAATCGAGCAACTACACCGGGAGCTACCTCACGAACGTCAACGGCACCGCGCGGCTCATGGCGCCCGGCAGCGCGTCCGACCGCCAACAGGCCAGCTTCCGCCTCGTGGCCGGCCTCGCCGGCCAGGGCGTCTCCTTCGCCTCCTCCACCGCCTCCGGCCAGTACCTGCGTCACCAGAACTTCCAGGTCTGGCAGCAGACTAACGACAACAGCGACTACTTCAAGAAGGATGCAACCTTCAAGCAGATCGGATCGCTTACCGGCAATTGCGGCTGCAACACGGGCACCTGCTCGTCCTACGAGGCGATCAACTGGCCCGGATACTACCTCCGGCATCGGAATTTCCAGTTCTACATCACGCAGTCGGACGGGTCCGACCTGTTCAAGCAGGACGCCTCGTTCTGCGCCGTCCCTGCGCTGGATGGCGCCACGGCCTGGCCGGCCCAGACCGCCTTGCCTCAGCAGATCGGGTCCGCGACCAGCCGGGTGGCATCGCCCCAGGACGGCTCGATCGTCGTGATCAACTCGGACAACAAGACCATCTGGCAGAAACTCAACGGAGGCGACTTCACCCAGCTTTCCGGAAACGCGCTCGACGTGGCGGCGGTGAACGCCAGCAGCATCTACATCGTCGGAACCGACTCCATCATTCGGCGCTACGACCCCACCAACCGATCCTGGCCATCCGTCGGCGGCGATGCCAGGACCGTCGCGGCCGCGCCGGACGGAACCGTCGTGGTCACCAACCACAACGACGAGATCTGGGTGAAGCGGGCGGACAACTTCGCCTCCGACTGGTACCAGGTGCCCGGGAAGGCCAAGCGTGTGGCGGCGATGAACCGCGGCAGCCTGTGGGCGATCGGAATGGACAACAACGTCTATCGGATCGACCAGAACAATCAGTGGGTGATGGTCGGGCACAACGTGATCGACATCGCGGCCTCGGCCGACGGCGGGGTCATGGTGATCTCGGGCGATCAGTCGATGTGGCGCAAGATCGGTGACACCACGGCGGAACAGTGGACCAACGTGGTATCGGACTGGCGGGCCCGGGCTGTCGCGATCCCGAATGCACAGCGCATGGTCATCGTCGGGCTGGACAACGCCCTCTATCGCTGGTGACGGATTGCGGGGCGCGGAGTGCCGCCCCGCGCCCCTCGGCACGACCCGCCGGGCGCCTCGCCCGGCGGGTCTCGCGCGGCCCGGCCGCGCCCGGGCGTGCGACAGCGTTGTCCGACGAAACGCCCGCCGCTTCGTCGTAGGTCACCGGGGATCGACAGCCCGGGACGCGACGCGCGAGGATCCCCGCATGACCGCACGCCGCTCCGCCCCCCCGCCCCGCCGCGGCCTCACCCGCCGCGAGGAGGTCGCCGAGGCGCTCGTCCGCCTCGCTCCCCGGGTGCCGGATTTCGAGGCCGAGGCCATCGTGGACCGGGCGCTGGCGAGCCCCGGCCTGCGGGGCGCGGCCCCCGAGACCGCCGCCTGGCTCGGCATGGTCGCCTACGCGCGCCACGTCTTCACGGAGTACGACGCGCTGCTCGCCGAGGATTACGACCAGGACAGCGCCCGCCACTTCGTCCTCGACGACCTCAACGCCGTGCTGGCCGAGTGGGGCGTGCGGCGCCGGATCGGCGAGGACGAGGAGGCGTGAGGGTGCGGCGAAACCGCGATCGCGCCCCTATATTCCGGTTTCGTTCTCCGGAGCCCCGCCCCGCGCGATGAGTGCCGCGATCGCCGACGTCCTGATCCCCCTCGCCCTCGACACGGCCTACAGCTACGCCGTGCCGGCGGGGCTCGCCCTCGCTGAGGGCGACGTGGTGCAGGTGCCCCTCGGGCCGCGCGAGACGGTCGGGGTGGTCTGGTCCCTGCGCGAGAGCGCCGCGGGCGGCAACCTGCGGCGGGTCACCGGCAAGATCGCCGACGAGGGCTTGCGCCCGCCGCTGCGCCGCCTCGTCGACTGGATCGCCCGCTACACCCTCGCCCCGAAGGGCTCGGCGCTCGCCATGGCGCTGCGCGTGCCCGAGGAGGGCAGCCGCGCCGAGACGGCCCGGATCGGGGTGCGCGCCACCGGCCTGCCGCCGAGCCGCATCACCGCCGCCCGGACCAAGGTGCTGGCGGTGGCCTCCGACGGGGCGGTGCGGGGCAAGCGGGCGCTGAGCCTGGAGGCCGGCGTCAGCGCCAGCGTGGTCGACGGGCTGATCGACGACGGCGTGCTGGAGACGGTGGCGCTCGCCCCCGAGCCCATTGCCGCCCCGCCCGACCCCGACCACCCGCACGCGCCCCTCTCCGAGGCGCAGGCCGCGGCGGCCCGGGCGCTGATCGCCACGCTCACCGCCCCGCCGCGGGAGGGGGGCGAGGCCGGGGACGGGGGCGCGACCCTGCTCGAGGGCGTCACCGGCTCGGGCAAGACCGAGGTCTATTTCGAGGTGGTGGCGGAGGCGGTGCGGCGGGGCGTGCAATCCCTGGTGCTGATGCCCGAGATCGCGCTGACCGCGCAGTTCCTCGACCGCTTCGCCGCCCGCTTCGGGGCGCGGCCGGCGGCCTGGCACTCGGGCGTGGGCGGCCGGCGGCGCGAGCGCATCCGGGCGGGGGTGGCGGCGGGCGAGATCCCGGTGGTGGTGGGCGCCCGCTCGGCCCTGTTCCTGCCCTTCGCCACGCTCGGCCTCATCGTCGTCGACGAGGAGCACGAGGCCGCCTACAAGCAGGAGGACGGGGTCTGCTACCACGCCCGCGACATGGCGGTGGTGCGGGGCAAGCTCGAGAACGCCGCGGTGGTGCTCGCCTCGGCGACGCCCTCGATCGAGACCCGGGTCAACGCGGAGCGCGGCCGCTACCGGCGGGTGCTGCTGCCCGAGCGCTTCGGCGGCCGGCGCCTGCCCGAGATCGCCGCCATCGACATGCGCCGCGAGCCGATCCCGCGCGGGCGCTACCTGTCGCCGACGCTCACCGCCGCCATCGCGGAGACCAACGGGCGCGGCGAGCAGGCGCTCCTGTTCCTCAACCGGCGCGGCTACGCGCCCCTCACCCTCTGCCGGGCCTGCGGCCACCGCTACCAATGCCCGAACTGCTCGACCTGGCTCGTGGAGCACCGCTTCCGCCGGGCGCTGGTCTGCCACCATTGCGGCCACGCCGAGCGGCGGCCGGAGGCCTGCACGGAATGCGGCACGTTCGACAACCTCGCGGCCTGCGGGCCGGGCGTCGAGCGCATCGCGGAGGAGGCGGCGGCGACCTTCCCGGACAAGCGGGTGATCGTGCTCTCCAGCGACTTCCCGGGCGGCGCCGAGCGGCTGCGGGCCGAATTGCAGACGGTGGCGGAGGGCGGCTGCGACATCGTCGTGGGCACGCAGCTCGTCGCCAAGGGGCACAACTTCCCGCACCTGACCCTGGTGGGCGTGCTCGACGCGGATATCGGGCTCGCCTCCGGCGACCCGCGGGCGGCCGAGCGCACCTTCCAGCTCCTGCAGCAGGTCACCGGCCGGGCCGGGCGCGGCGAGAAGCCGGGCCGCGCCCTGGTGCAGACCTACCAGCCCGAGCACCCGGTGATCGCGGCCCTGCTCTCGGGGGACACGGAGCGCTTCTACGAGGAGGAGATCGCGGCCCGCTCCATGGCCGGGCTGCCGCCCTTCGGACGCCTCGCCGCGCTGATCGTCTCGGCGGCGGAGCGGGAGGCGGCGGAGGCCCACGGGCGGGCGCTCGCCCAGGTCGCCGAGCCGCCGCCCGGCGTGATGGTGCTCGGCCCCGCCGAGGCGCCCCTCGCCCTGGTGCGGGGCCGCCACCGTTTCCGCCTCCTGGTCAAGGCCGAGCGCGAGGTCGACATCCAGGCCTACCTGCGCGACTGGCTGGCCCGGGGCCCGAAGGTTCGCGGCAACGTGCGCGTCGCCATCGACGTCGACCCGCAGAGCTTCCTCTGACGCTTGGTCACCCGCCCGCCGGGATGTCGGTCCCGGTGAGGTCCGCCGAGACGGCCCAGAGGCGCTCGGCCTCTCCCGGATCGGCGGCGTGGTCGCACACGCCCGCGAACGGCGCGCCGGCCTCCCCGGCGCGCGGGGCCACGTCGCAATCCTCGCAGTAGAGGCCGCCGAGACCGTCGAGACGCGAAGCCGTCGCCGCCCAGACCTGCGTGGCCGCCCCCTGCTCGGGCGACTTGAAGGTCGGGTCGGCGAGGCGCCCGTCGGGGTGGATCCAGCCCTGGGCGACCATCTCGGCGCGGCCGAGGTGGCGCTGGAGCGGCGTCAGGATCTTGCCGGGATGAAGCGAGAAGGCCCGCACGCCCTCCGCCCGGCCGATGCGGTCGAGGTGGAGGGCGAAGAGGGCGTTGGCGGTCTTCGACTGGCCGTAGGTGCGCCACTTGTCGTAGCCCTGCGCGACGTGCAGGTCGTCCCAGCGGATCGGCGAGGCGTGGTGGCCGGCGGAGGACACGGCGACGACCCGGGCGCCCCCGCGCAGGGCGGGCCAGAGCCCGCAGGCGAGGGTGAAATGCCCGAGGTGGTTGACGGCGAACTGCGCCTCCCATCCGGGCCCGACCCGCGTCTCGGGGCAGGCCATGATCCCCGCATTGTTGACGAGCAGCGCGACCCGCCGCCCGGACGCCACGAGACGGTCCGCGAAGGCGCGCACGCTCGCCAAGTCCGCGAGGTCGAGCGCCGCCACCGCGACCCCGGGCAGGCCGGCCAAGGCCGGCGCCGCCGCCGCCGGATCGCGCGCCCCGACGATCACCGCGGCGCCCGCCCGCGCCAGGGCCCGCGTGGTCGCGAGGCCGAGCCCCGAATGGCCGCCGGTCACGACCGCGAGGCGGCCGGTGAGATCGCACCCCGCCAGCACCTCGTCCGCCGTGCTGCGCGGCCCGAAGCCGGACCCGAGGGGCCTCTGATCGTTCGCCATCCCGTCGCTCCCGCGTGGCATTCCTCAACGTCAGGAGCATGGCGGGCGGCGCGCGGAGCATCCATGCGCTAGGATCCGGATTGTCGTCGCGATCGTCCGCTTCCGCCCATGGATGCCCTCTCGCAGGTTCTCTCGCTCCTGAAGCCGCGGAACGCGGCGAGCGCCGGCCTCGACGCCGGCGGCGCCTGGGCGATCCGCTTCCCGCCGCACGAGGGCATCAAGTTCAACGCGGTGCTGCGGGGCAGCTGCTGGGTCTCGGTCGAGGGCGAGGCCGCGGCCCAGCGGGTGGCCGAGGGCGACTGCTTCCTGCTCACCCGCGGACGCCCCTTCACCGTCGCGACCGACCCGTCGCGTCCCACCGTCGCCGCGGAGCCGATCTACGCGCGGGCGCCCGACGGGATCGCGATCCACCAGGGCGGCGGGGATTTCCTCCTCGTCGGGGGGCGCTTCGCCTTCGACGGCGGCCCCGCGGCGATGCTGATCGGCGCGCTGCCCGCGCTGCTGCATGTCCGCGACGCCACGGCCCAGGCCGGGGTGCTGCGCTGGGCGCTGGAGAACTTCGCGGTGGAACTCCGGCAGATGCAGCCCGGCGGCGCGCTGGCGATCGCGCATCTCGCGCAGCTCATGCTCGTCCAGGTTCTGAGGCTGTTCCTCGCCGCCGGGCCGGAAGGGTGCGCCGGCTGGCTGTCCGCGCTGGCGGATCCGCGGCTCGCGCGCGCCATCGGGGCGATCCACGCCGATCCCGCCAGGCGCTGGACGGTGGCGGACCTCGCCGCCCTCGCCGGCATGTCGCGGTCGAGCTTCGCCGAGCGGTTCCGGCGGATCGTCGGGCACCCGCCCCTCGCCTATCTCGGCGCGTGGCGCATGGCCCTCGCCGCCGACCGCCTGCGGCGCACGGACGACAGCGTGGCGCAGGTCGCGGCAGCGGCCGGCTACGCGTCCGAGGCCGCGTTCAGAACCCGCTTCCGGCACCGGACCGGCCGCTCACCCGCCCGGTACCGGAGGCCGGGCGGGTGAGATCGCCGGACAACGGGATCACTCCGCGAGCGGGCGCGCCTCCTCCGGCAGCATGATCGGGATGCCGTCGCGGATCGGGTAGGCGAGCTTGGCCGAGCGGCTGATCAGCTCCTGGCGGGCCGAGTCGTACTCGAGGCGGCCCTTGGTGAGCGGGCAGACCAGCAGTTCCAGGAGCTTCGGGTCGATGCGGGTCGGTTCCACGGAGGGCGTGTCGGCCATGGGGGATCCTCTGAGGGCGTCGGCCCCTCCCTAGAGGATGGGGAGGGACAAGGGAATTCGGGCGCGGGCGGTCGGCCCGGTGCGACCTTGTCGCGCCTTCCCCGCAGGTACGGGAGCGGCGAGACTCCCGCGATGACTCGCATCACGCCCCCGACCCCCGGCGCCCCACCCGCCGTGACCGGTGCCCCGACGGCGGACGCCGCGGCACCGCCGCGGACGGAGTCCCCGGTCTCGGCGCAGGCCGGCGGGTACTGGACCATCGCGTCGGCGCCGGGCGGGACGGGCCCCGCGACGACCGCGGACGGCGCGCCCGCGTGGGACGCGGAGGCGGCTCGGGCGGCCGCCCGGAAGGCCGGGGAGGCCCTCGCGGCGCGGGGCCTGCCCATCGCCGACGGCGCGTCGGAGGCGGTGCGGACGCTGACCGAGACGTGATCCCGACGCGGCGCGGCTCCGCGGCCGGCTGAGCTTGGCGGCGCGGCGCTCATCGGCGGCCAGGTCTTGACAAGTCTTCCGATTCGCTGAACCTCGCCTTAGAGGAACCTGCCGCATTCACCGTCGTGCAGGGCGCGACGGACGGCCCTGCCGCAGGGCCGCGCGAGCGGCCGGGGCGCCGCCCCGCGCGGTCCGTCCTCTGAGGAGCCACCGCCCGTGTCCGAGCCGACCGCGAGCCCGTCCACCGTCCCCGCGCTGCCCACGGCGCGGGGCGCCTATGGTTTCCGCGGCCGGGGTGAGCGCCGGGCGGGCGGCGGCGTAGTGCCCGTGCCGGCCCCGGAGACGGACAGCGCCGATTACTGGTGCATCGCCGCGACACCTGCGCGGCAGGATGCGTCCGCCGCGGAGGCGGAGGCGATCCTTGACGCGGCCGAGGCGCAGCGGAAGGCGCGCGAGGCCCAGGAACACCTCGCCGCCCAGGGGCTGCCGATCGCGAACGGGAGCCCGGAACCGGCGCGCCTGGCGGTCGCCGAGGCCGAGGCCGCCGCGCCGCAGGCCTAGTTTCGGCGGCG
Source organism: Methylobacterium sp. JK268 (assembly GCF_054052225.1). Lineage (NCBI taxonomy): Bacteria > Pseudomonadati > Pseudomonadota > Alphaproteobacteria > Hyphomicrobiales > Methylobacteriaceae > Methylobacterium > Methylobacterium sp. JK268. The sequence continues at coordinate 136,688 of NZ_JBSVZN010000025.1, forward strand.
GGGTCTCCCCCGTCCCCGCCGCATCAGCCCGGGCGGATCGTGTCCAGCGCCGCCGCGCAATCCGCGCCGCTGAGGCGGCGGATGACCGGCCCGGCCGTCCAGACGAGGAGCGGGATCACGGTGCGCTCCGGATGGATGCGCGCCAGGAGCGCCGCGTAGAGCGCCACCTGAGCGGCCATCCCGACCGGGGTCGGCGCGCCCGCCTCGGGCGGGCGGCCGGTCTTGAAATCGCACAGCCAGACGGCATCGTCCGCGACCGCGAGCCGGTCGATGCGGCCGTGGACCGGCCACTCCGCCCCGCGCAGCGCGATCGTCCCGGCCACCGCGACCTCGGCCCGGGCCTGCGGGCCGAACAGGGCCGCGAGGTCGGGCTCGGCGAGGAGGCGCAGCACCCCCGCGACCACGGACTCCCGGTCCCGCACCGGCAGGCCCGGCGCCCGCGCCGCCACGAAGGAGGCGGCCGCCGCCGCGCGCCGCTCGGGCGCCACGTCCGGCAGGTGTTCCAGCAGGGCGTGGATCAGCACGCCGCGGCGCCGCGCCGCCGGGTCGGAGGAGCGGGCATCCGAGCGGCGCGGCTCGTCGGCGGCGCCGAGGCCGGAGGGGCGCAGGGGCGGCAGCGGCTCGGCCTCCGGCGCCACCGGGCGGAACAGCCAGGCGGGCCGCTCCAGCGGCGGCGGGGCCGGGACCTCCGTGACGGGCGCGGCCGTCGGCGCGGCGCCGTGCCGCCACGTCCGGGCCGGGCCGTAGGGCATCTCGGCGAGCTCGACCGCCCCGAACGCCTCGGCGAGGCCGCGGCGGACCATCTCGCACCACGCCTCCGGGCTCTCCTTGTCGCGCCCCCGGTACGGCGCGATCACCAGCCGGTCCTTGGCGCGGGTCATCGCCACGTAGAGCAGGCGGTTGTGCTCCTGACGGGCGCGCTCGTGCAACGCCGCGCGGGCCGATGCGCCCGCCGGGCAATCGTGCCCCCGGGAGGGGGACCAGACCGGCACCGTGCCATCGGGCAGGCCCCCGGGAGTGAGGACCGGCACCGGCAGCAGCGGCGGGTCGTTGCGGCCCAGCGGCTCGCAGCCGTCGATCAGCACGACGAGGCCCGCCTCCAGGCCCTTGGCGCCGTGCACGGTCATCACCCGCACCTCGTCGCGGGCCGATTCGAGGTCGCGCTTGACCGTGTGCCCGCCCGCGTCGCGTCCCCCGCTCGGGGCGTAGCGGGACAGGAACCCGGTGAGCGAGGGCGCGTCCGCGCCCTGCTCGGCCTGGGCCGCCGCGGTGAGGAAGACGTCGATCGCGTCCCCCGCCTCGCCGCCGAGCCGGGCCACGAGCCGGCTGCGCCCGCCGCGCGGCCCGAGCAGCTCCGCGTAGAAGCCGAAGGGCCCGGCCGCGCGGGCGAGGTCGCGCCAGGCCGCGAGCGCCGCGGCGCCGCGGATCGCCGCCGGGTCCCCCTCCTCCGCCCGGCGCGTCAGGGCGGCAGCGAGGGATTCGGCCGGATCGCGGCGGGCGGCGATCCGCACGAGGTCGTCGTCGTCGAGCCCGACGAGGGGCGTCTTGAGGGCGGTGGCGAGGGTGAGGTCGTCCTCCGGCAGGAGGGCGGCGCGCCCCGCCGCCACGAGATCCATCACGGCGATGTGGGCGGCGATGTCGAGCCGGTCCTGGCCGGCCACCGGCACGCCCTCGCCCTTCAGCGCCCGGATCACCGCCTCGAAGGCCGCCGAGCGCTTGCGCACCAGGATCAGGATCTCGCCCGGCCGCCAGATCCGGCCGGTCTCGTCCCCCTGCATGGTCCAGCACCGCACCGCGCGGGCGACGCGGCGCGCCACCACCAGGGCGGGCGCGCCGGCCTCGACCGAGTCCACCGGCTGCACCCAGGCATCCGGCTCGGCCTCCTCGGAGGGCTCCTCCGTCGGCCACAGCTCCACCTGGCCGGGCGCGCCGACCCGCACCGTCTCGTGCACGGTGCCGACCGCCCCGTCGCCGAAGGACAGACCGCGGTAATGCTCGGCCACCGCGAAGGTGGCGTCGACGCCGCGCAGCACGCCCTTGGCCGAACGGAACGACAGCGTGAGCCCGACATCCTCGAAGGCGAGCCCGGCCGCGAGGGCCGCCTTGCGCCACGCCTGCCGGGTGGTCTCGAACTCCTCCGGGGCGGCGCCCTGGAAGCTGTAGATCGACTGTTTGGGATCGCCCACCGCGAAGCGGGTGCGGGGCAGGCCGCCGCTGCGCGCGCCCTCGCCGGCGCAGAACTCCTCGGTGATCCGGCGCAGGATCTCCCACTGCTCGGGATTGGTGTCCTGCGCCTCGTCGATCAGCACGTGGTCGACGCCGCGGTCGAGCTTGTAGAGGACCCAGGCCGAATCGACCCGGGTCAGCAGGTCGAGGGTCTTGTGGATCAGGTCGTCGAAGTCGAGGGCGCCGAGCCGCGCCTTCTGCAGCTCGACGCGCCGGTGGATCTCGGCCGCCAGCGTGAACAGGGCGGCGGTGCGGGCCTGGGCGCGGGCCGCCTTCAGGCGCTCGCGCAGGAGTCCGAGCCGGGCCTGCTCGTCGAGCAGCGCCTGCTTGACCGCATCGGGCACCGCCTTGGTGCCGAGGGTGGAGGCGGCGTAGGGCTCGCCCTCCCCCTCGTCCTTGAAGAACACCGCGAGGTAGAGCGGCAGGGCCTGCGGCCCCTCCGCGGCGGCGGCGAGCGCCAGGGCGTCGGCGCGCTTCTCGTCCGTGGCCTTGCCGGTGCGCAGCTTGGCCGCGAGCCCGGCCCAGTCGGCCGGGGCGCCGTCGAGCATCCGCGCCTCGATGGACGCGACGTCCTCGCCCGGGGCGAGGCCGAGCGCCCGGCGCAGCGCATCGAGCCGCGCGGCGACGCCGTCCCGGTGGGTGAGGAGCGCGCGGGCCCGCACCGCCTCGCCGATCGCCCGGCGCAGGACGTCGCCCGCCGCCTCCGGCGCCACGAGCGCCAGCGCCCCGGCGAGGTGCGGGTGGCCCCCGTCGACCGCGTCGGCGAGCACGTTGTCGATGATCCGGTCCAGCGCCTCGCGGCTCTGGGCCTCGTCGAGGACGACGAAGCGGGCCGGCACGTTCGCCTCGAAGGGCACGAGGTGCAGCAGCCGCTCGCAGAGCGCGTGCAGGGTCTCGATCTTGAGGCCGCCCGGCGTCTCGACCGCGCGGGCGAAGAGGCGGCGCGCCCGGCGCAGGGTGGCGGCGTCCGGCCGCTCGCCTTCGAGCGCCGTGAGCTCCGCCCGCAGCGCCTCCTCGGGCAGGGTCACCCAGCGCCCGAGCCGCTCGAAGACCCGGATCGCCATGTTGGCGGCGGCCGCCTTGGTGAAGGTCAGGCAGAGGATCTTCGAGGGCGGCGCCCCGTGCAGGAGGAGCCGCACCACCCGGTCGGTCAGGACCTTGGTCTTGCCCGCGCCGGCATTGGCCGAGACCCAGGCCGAGGCGCGCGGATCCGCGGCGCGCCGCTGCGCCCCCTGCGTGACCGCGTCGACCACGAACCCCTCGATCCCCATTCCGCCTCCTGTCCGCACCGCCGCGACGCGGTCGGGCATTCTGCCCGCCCGACCCTGGCTCCGGATCAAGGCCGTGGCGGGGATCGGGCCTTATGCACAGGCAATCCGGCGCCGATCGCGGCCGGATGCGGCGTCGGCGCAACAGGATGGCGGCTTGCAAACTGGAATCATTCCAATAACTGCCGGGGACGAGCGAAGGAGAGCGCCATGGCGAATCCCACGACCGCGGCCCCGGAGGACGTGCTGGTCCGCTACGACACCACCACGATCGTGCTGCACTGGCTGACCGCGCTCCTGGTGGCGACCCTGTGGGGGCTCGGCCAGACCAACGACTGGTGGCCGCGCGGCCCCTTGCGCACGGGGCTGTGGTCGACGCACGTGCTCCTCGGCCTCGTGCTGACCGCGACGCTGCTGACGCGGGTGGTCTGGCGGATCGGCCCCGGCCGGGCCCTGCCCTCGGCGCATGACGGGCCGCTGCGCTTCGTCGAGCGCAGCACGCATACCGGGCTCTACCTGCTGCTGATCGCGGTGGCGGGGCTCGGCATCGCGGACGCGCTGGTGCGCGGCTTCGTGCTGTTCGGCACCATCCCGCTGCCGCAGGTCGGCGACAGGGACTGGCGCCGCCCGATCCACCACTGGCACGAACTCGCCGCCAACACGGTGGTGATCGTGGCCGGGCTCCACGCGGCGGCGGGGCTGTTCCACCACTACGCCCGCCGGGACGGGGTGCTGCGGCGGATGTGGCGGGCAACGTGAGGCCGGGTCAGACCGGGCGCCGCCCCGCCAGCGAGCGCGTCGGCGCCGTGCCGGTGGCGCGGCGGAACATGGCGATGAACCCCGAGGGCGAGGCGTAGCCGAGATCCTCCGCCACCGCACCGACCGCGTCCCCGGCGGCGAGCCGCTCGAAGGCGCGGATCAGCCGGGCCTGCTGGCGCCACTGGGCGAAGCTCAGGCCGGTCTCGGCCCGCATCAGCCGGCGCAGGGAGCGGGGCGAGAGGGCGCCCCAGGCCGCCCATTCCTCCAGGGAGCGGGTGTCGCCGGGCTGCGCGGCGAGCGCCCGCGCGATCCGCACGAGGCGGGGATCCTGCGGCATCGGCAGGTGCAGCGGCTCGCGCGGGGCGTTCCGGATCTCGTCGAGGAGCACCTGCGCGGCCCGCTCCTCCGGCAGCGCGAGGATGTCCCGCGGCGTCCAGGTCACGGCGCGCCGCACCAGGGCCCGCATCAGCTCGCCGATTCCGAACACGCGCGGGGAATCCGGCAGGTCGCGGCAGGCCGCGGGGGCGATCAGCACGGTCCAGCCGCGCGTCGCGCCGCTCAAGGTGACGGCATGCCGCTCGCCCGGCGGCATCCAGCCGGCCCGCTGCGGCGGCAGGATCCACGATCCGCGCGCGGTGCGCACGTGGATGAGGCCGGTCTCCACGCAGAAGACCTGCCCGCGGAGATGGGCGTGCCAGTCGACCTCGCGCGTCCCCAGCCGGAACGGGCTGCCCGGATCGTCGCTCCCCTCGAGGGCGACGAGGACCGGGCCGTCGGGCCGCTCGCTCGCGTCGACGGGGTCCGGGGCAGGCAGCATCGCTTTGGCCGGTTCTCGCGATCAATCGACCCGATCGCGATACCATGGCGGCGCCCGCCGGACCTAACGTCATGTCCGCGAAATCCGGTCGGGAGCGGATGGTGTCGAGACCTCTTCACGTGACGATCATCGGGGCGGGCCTCGGCGGCCTCTGCCTCGCCCAGGGCCTGCGGCGGCGCGGTGTCGCCTTCAGCGTCTTCGAGAAGGATCCGGCGGCGGGCACCCGGAGCCAGGGCTATCGGATCCGGATCGACCAGACGGGGCAACGCGCGCTGGCAGCCTGCCTGCCGCCCGACCTCGCGCGGCTGTTCCGGGAGACCTGCTCCGTGGCGGGGTCTGCCGGAGCCTTCCTCGGCCCGGATCTCCGGCCGGTCCGCGGTCGCGCCGCCGAGACGTGGCGGCTCGCGGCGACGACCGAGGCCGAGGGCGGGAGCGGCGATCTCAGCGCCAACCGGATGACCCTGCGCGAGGTGCTCCTCGACGGCATCGCGGACCGCGTGCGGTTCGGCCGGGCCTTCGCCGCAGCGGTGCCCCGCGCGGAAGGCGGGCTGCGCGTCACCTTCGCGGAGGGCGGCACCATCGACACGGACATCCTCGTGGGCGCCGACGGCGTGAACTCTGCCGTGCGGGACACCATCCTGCCGGACGCCGCGCCCCGGGAGACGGGTGCGGCCTGCCTGTACGGGCTGACGGTGCCGGCGCGGGAGAGCGGCATCGCCGCGCCCCTGCTGGCGGGTCCCACGGTGGTCTTCGCGGAGGAGGTCGCGGTGATCCTGGATCCCCTCACTTACCGCTTCCCGCCGCAGGCCGCGCGGCTCACGCCCGTCGCCGACTCCTTCTACTGGGCCATCGTCGGGCTGTCGGAGCGCCTGGGCCTCGGCGCCTTTGGCGATGTCCTCAGCGACGTGATCCGCCCGCTCACGCGCGGCTGGCATCCCGGCCTGAGGGCCGTGTTCGCCCAGGCCGATGCGGCGACGATCGCGGCGCTGCCGGTGCGCAGCGCCCCTCCCCTCGTGCCCTGGAGCCCGAACCGGATCACGCTCCTCGGCGACGCGATCCACACCATGAGCCCGGCGGGCGGGCTCGGCGCCAACAGCGCCCTGGCCGACGCCGCGCGGCTCGCCGGACATCTCGCCGAGGCCGCCGCCGGCCGCGCGCCGCTGATCGACGCGGTCGGCGTCTACGAGGCCGACATGCGCGCGCGGGCGAACGCCGCCATCGCCGCGTCGCTCGACGCCACCCGCCGCCTCCTCGGCGAGGCGGCGTCCCTCGCCTCCTGCGCCTGAGGAGCCCGCCATGACGCTCGACGCTTCGTCCTTCGCTATCCACGACGTGGCGGATTTCCCCCTCGTCCGCTGGCGGCCCGAGCAGGTCGCGCCCGGCTACGCCGCCGCCTGGGAGCGCGAGATGGAGGCGCTCGTCGCCCACGGCGCCCCCTTCGTGATCCTGTTCGCGGGCGGCCGGGCCGCGGAGCCGCACGAGGACCGCGTGCGGCGCGGCCTCTGGCTCAAGCGCCACAAGGAGGCGCTGGCCCGGCATTGCCGCGCCCTGATCACCGTCGAGCCCGACCCGGAGGCGAGGCTGGCCTTCGACGCGCAGGCCGCGCTGACACGCCGGGCCTTCGGGATCCCGATGGAGAGTGCGGCCTCGGCCGACGAGGCGGTGGACCTCGCGCGGCGGCGGCTGCAGCCGTGAGGGCTTGCGGGGACGTCGGCCGTCTCCCGCACCTGCCGGGCGCGGCCATCCGCAACCGCCGCGCTCCCAACACCTGCCGCAGGGTTTGAAACCGGAGCGATCCGAGCTATCCTCTCCGTCGTGGTTCCCGTCAGTCTGTCTGTGATGTCGCTCTGGGGTGGATCGCTCGACGCGGACCGAGGCCTAATCCCGATGACGTCCGTCGCCTTCGACACGCTGAAGTTCGTGCGAACCCTTCGCGACAAGGCGAAGATGTCGCCCGAGCAGGCGGAAGGGCTGGCCGACGCCCTGTCGGAAGCCATCCAGAGCGACTTGGCGACGAAGTCCGACATCGCGGCCGTGAAGGCCAATCTGAGGGAAAGCGAACTCCGCCTGGAAGCGAAGATCGAAACCACGAAATCCGAGATCATCAAGTGGATGATCGGATCGATTGGATTTCAGGCGATCGTCATCGTCGGCGCCATCGTGGCGCTGGCCAGGGCGACGCACTGAACGTTCCATGGGGCGGGACATCACCCGAGGCGACAACGCGAGCGCACGTCGACCATATCGCGCGACGATGCATCTTTCGATGGAAGCAGGCTGGTCGGGCGGGCCCAATCGACTCGGACTCGCATCCCACTTTCCCGGACAATGCGGCGTCAGGGAACGAGAAAAAAGACCCGGGAAAGGGGCTGCCGCTACGACGCAGGCGCCCCCTGGCGGCACCCACTGCGGTCCGCTGCGCCGCTTGAACGCAAAGGAAACCCAACCAGCTTGACCGTGCGAGGGGCCGCTTGCGACCCATTACGGTCATCCTGACCTCCGTCGCTTACGACAGCCTTCGCAAGTCAAAAGGCTTGATGGGCGGAAAATAGATGCAGTCGAGAGCGTCGAAGATTACGTCGAACACGCTGCCAGCGTTGCGGGCATAAGCTAGAGCATTTATCGTTCAGGTAGAAATGGCTTCGCTTGGCTGGACGTGGTCCCGCTCCTATGTGGATGTTACCTGGTGGAGATCAATCCTCAGGTGCACGAGGAGGAACCGTGCCTGCCGCCCTGTCCGTCGATCTTCGTCGTCGCGTCGTTGCTGCTCTGGAGCAGGGCTTGTCCTGCTCGCAAGTCGCCGAGCGGTTCGGCGTCAGCCCAGCCAGTGCCAGCCGGTGGCGCACCCAGTTGAGCTGCGACGGTTCGCTAGCAGCTGCCCCCATGGGCGGGGACCGTCGCTCGGCTGATCTCGAAGAGCACGCCTCGGTTCTGCTCGACCAGGTCGCGCGGACGCCCGACCTGACGCTGGCCGAGTTGAAGGGTCGTCTGTCCCGGCGCGGGGTCAAGACCTCGCTCAGCGCGATCGCGCGCCTGCTCACGCGGCACGGCCTGACATATAAAAAAAGACAGCGCATGCCGCCGAGCAGCAACTCCCAGACGTGAAGGAAGTCCGCGAGGCGTGGTTTGAGGACCAGCTCGACCTGGATCCGGAGCGGCTGGTGTTCGTGGACGAGACCGGGGTCAACACCAAGATGGCGCGTTTGCGCGGGCGAGCGCCCTGCGGCGAACGATGCCGGATGGCGACCCCGCACGGGCATTGGGCGAGCACGACGCTGGTGCTGGGCTTGCGCAGCGATGGGCTGGTCGCCCCGCATCTGCGCCGCGGCGCGATGACCGGTGCCGCATTCCTGGCCTACGTGAAGGAGGAGTTGGCGCCGAGCCTGCGCCCGGGCGACACGGTGATCCTCGACAACCTGTCGGCCCACAAGGTGGAGGGGGTGCGCGAGGCAGTCGCGGAGGTGGGAGCGCGGATCCTGTATGTCCCCGCCTACTCGCCAGACTTCAACCCGATCGAACAGGTGTTTGCCAAGATCAAGGCGCTGCTGCGCAAGGCGGCAGCGCGCAGCGAGGAGGCTCTGTATCGGGCCGTCCAGCGCATCCTGCGCTGCTTCAAGCCACGGGAGTGCGGCCGCATCATCGCTGCGTCGGGCTACGATGCCGACTGAGCCGCAAGCCAAGCTATTTCTAACTGAACGGCAAACGCTCTA
>NZ_JBSVZN010000026.1:0-144636 GCF_054052225.1 Methylobacterium sp. JK268
CCCGTGATGTCCGCGCCCAACTCGCCGCCCAGACTTGACACGCCAGACAGTCGCTCACCCTCGCCCTTCGGGCTCGCTGCGGACCCGACAAGGGGGACGCAGCCCTCTCCCCGCGTGCGGGGAGAGGGGAAACCCGCGCCTCATCCGGCGAAGTGTGAATGAGTTAGCCCGCACGGGAGAGGGGTTCCCCGCCCCGGACTCACCGAGGCATACGCTCGAACAAGCGATTGTCGTGAGGCCGTTTTTCGATCGGCGTGTGCACACAGTAGCGCTTTCGGGAGAAGGCCCTCTCGCTTCGTCTGCACAGCCGTGCGCAGGCGGGGGAGGATTCACCCGGACCACCGATGCGCGGTCCCCGCGACCCCGGGGTCGGAGCCGGCCCTGCCCGACCCGTCTCACGGCGTCGAAAACCACCCGGGGCGCGCCGCCCACGGAACCGCCATCCCGCCCCCTCGACTGGTCGTGCGACCCGGCCCCGCAAGCTTAGCTGTGGCGAGGTCGCAACACCCCGAAAGCATCCCAGCTTTGCCCTCAACCGCCCCCTCTGCCGCCGCGTTCCCGCCATAAACCGGCGGCACCTCAACGGCCACGTTAAACGGCTGTCCCCACAACGATTTACTGCGGCAAACCGGGCACACCGGCGGATCGCAGGCGGCGCTGGCGGAGTTTCCCTCGGGGGTGTCGTTCAGCGCCGTCGTCCGGCCTCCAAAAGGACGCATGGCGGGAGGATCAGGCAGCGGGAAAGACCGACCGATCCGGCGAGGAACAGAGTACGGGACAGGCCATGGACGCGCGTCACACCATCGACAAGTCGAAGCTCCCCAGCCGCCACGTCACCGAGGGGCCGGCCCGGGCGCCGCACCGCTCGTACCTCTACGCGATGGGTCTCACCCGCGAGCAGATCCACCAGCCGCTCGTGGGCGTCGCCTCGTGCTGGAACGAGGCCGCCCCCTGCAACATCTCGCTGATGCGGCAGGCGCAGGCGGTGAAGAAGGGCGTCGCCGCCGCCGCCGGCACGCCGCGCGAGTTCTGCACCATCACGGTCACGGACGGCATCGCCATGGGCCACCGGGGCATGCGCGCCTCGCTGCCCTCCCGGGAGGTCATCGCCGATTCCGTCGAGCTGACCATGCGCGGCCACGCCTACGACGCCCTCGTGGGCCTCGCCGGCTGCGACAAGTCCCTGCCCGGCATGATGATGGCCATGGTGCGCCTCAACGTGCCGTCGATCTTCATCTACGGCGGCTCGATCCTGCCCGGCACCTTCCGGGGCCGCCCGGTCACCGTCCAGGACCTGTTCGAGGCGGTGGGCAAGCACTCGGTCGGCGCCATGACCGACGACGACCTCGACGAATTGGAGCAGGTCGCCTGCCCGTCGGCGGGCGCCTGCGGCGCGCAGTTCACCGCCAACACCATGGCGACGGTCTCCGAGGCGATCGGCCTCGCGCTGCCCTACTCGGCCGGCGCGCCGGCGCCCTACGAGATCCGCGACAAGTTCTGCGCGGCGGCGGGCGAGATGGTGATGGACCTGCTCGCCAAGAACATCCGCCCGCGCGACATCGTCACCCGTCGCGCCCTCGAGAACGCCGCCACCGTGGTGGCGGCCTCGGGCGGCTCGACCAACGCGGCCCTGCACCTGCCGGCGATCGCCCACGAGGCCGGGATCAGCTTCGACCTCTTCGACGTGGCGGAGATCTTCCGGCGCACGCCCTACGTGGCCGACCTGAAGCCGGGCGGGCGCTACGTCGCCAAGGACCTGTTCGAGGTCGGCGGCATCCCGCTCCTGATGAAGACCCTCCTCGACCACGGCTTCCTGCACGGGGACTGCCTGACCGTGACGGGCCGCACCATCGCGGAGAACCTCGCCAAGGTGGCCTGGAACGACCAGCAGGACGTGGTCCGTCCGGCCAACACGCCGATCACCCCGACCGGCGGCGTCGTCGGGCTCAAGGGCAACCTGGCTCCCGAGGGCGCGATCGTGAAGGTCGCCGGCATGCCGCCGGAGAAGCAGGTCTTCGCCGGCCCGGCCCGGGTCTTCGACACCGAGGAGGCCTGCTTCGACGCCGTCACCAACCGCCGCTACCAGGAGGGCGACGTCCTGGTGATCCGCTACGAAGGTCCGAAGGGCGGCCCCGGCATGCGCGAGATGCTGGCGACCACCGCGGCCCTCTACGGGCAGGGGATGGGGGACAAGGTCGCGCTGATCACCGACGGGCGCTTCTCGGGCGCCACCCGCGGCTTCTGCGTCGGCCATGTCGGGCCGGAGGCGGCGGTGGGCGGCCCAATCGGGCTCCTCAAGGACGGGGACATGGTCCGCCTCGACGCGATCCAGGGCACGCTCAGCGTCGACCTCTCGGACGAGGAACTGGCCGAGCGCCGCAAGGCCTGGGCGCCCCGCACCAACGAGGCGACCTCCGGCTACCTCTGGAAATACGCGCAGACCGTCGGCCCGGCGGTGACCGGCGCCGTGACTCATCCGGGCGGGGCCCAGGAGACGCTCGCCTATGCGGATGTTTGAGGACGGCCGCCACGACGGACTCGGGTCCGGCGGCCGCAGGATCCTGGCGGCGGCCCTGGTCGCCGCCGCGCTGGCGAGCGGCGGCCCGGCCGCGGCGCTCGACGCGACCGCGCGCCTGCCGGTCCCGGCCGGCGGCTACCGCAGCGCCCGCGAGGCGGTGCGCTCGGGCGTGCGCGACTACAATGCGGGCGACAAGGAGGGGGCGGCGCGCGCCCTCGAATACGCGGCCGGCCAGGGCCACGCACTGGCGCTCTGGAAGCTCGGCCGGATGTACGCGGAGGGCGACGGCGTCCCGCACGACGACCTGAAGGCGTTCGAGTTCTTCTCGAAGATCGCCGACGAGAACGCCGACGAGGGCCCGGATTCGGCCAATGCCACCGTGGTGGCGAGCGCCTTCACGGCGATCGGCCGCTACTTCCTGGAAGGGATCAAGGACTCCTACGTTCAGCCGAACGTCGAGCGCGCCTACGAGATGTTCAACTACGCGGCCTCGTACTACGGGGATCCGAACGCGCAGTACAACCTCGCCCGGCTCTACCTCGACGGAACGGGCGTCGCCCAGGATACGCGGCAGGCGGCGCGCTGGTTCAACCTCGCGGCCGAGAAGGGCCACCCGGCCGCGCAGGCCCTGCTCGGCCAGATGCTGATGAACGGGCAAGGGGTGCCGGTGCAGCGCGCCCGCGGCCTCGCCTGGCTGACGCTGGCCCGCGACGCCGCCGAGGGCCCGAAGGACCAGTGGATCGTCACCCTGCAGGAGCAGGCCCTGGCCACCGCCAACGACCGCGACAGGGCCGAGGCGCAGTCGCAAGTGGACGGGTTCTACCGCCGGAGCGCCCGCGCGCGGTGAGGCGGGTGCGCCCCTGCTACCGTCGCGTCGCCGGAGCGCATGCCGTCCTGATCGTCGCGGGAGAGCGGCCCGCGGCAGCGCCCCGAGGGTGAGATCCAGATCGGCGACGGTATGGGGACCGACCCATGAGGACGCAGGTCATCACAACGCCGTCCGGTGAGACGGTCGTGGTTCTGTCCGAGGCCGAGGACCGGGCACTCGTCGAGGCGGCCGAGGACACCGCGGACCGCGCGGCGATCGCCGAGTTCCGCCGCAGGCTCGCCGCCGGTGAGGAGGAGGTGATCCCGGACGAGGTCGTCGGCCGCCTGCTTTCGGGCGAGAGCCGGATCCGTGTCTGGCGGGAGCACCGGGGCCTCAGCGTCGCCGCGCTCGCCGAACTGGCCGGCCTGTCGCAAGCCACCCTGTCGCAGGTCGAGGCCGGGAAGCGTGACGGGACCGTCGAGATCGACCGCGCGATCGCAGGGGCGCTGAACCTGACGCTCGATGATCTGCTCGGCTGAGCCGCGCGAAAGAGCGAGTCGGCCGCTGCGTCCCATGAGGATGGGTCAAGCCTCGTCTCCTAACCCTCTTTTCCGGGCGCATGCAGCGTCAGCGGAATGCGACCCGGAAACCAGCACAAGAAGACGCGCAGCGTCCTTATGCCTGCAACGGTGCTGGCATCCGGAGCCGCTTCGCGGCACTTCATCATCTGGTTTCCGGATCTCCTTCCGCTGCCGCTTCAGTCGTCCGGAAAAGGGGAGGGTGTCGTGGACGAACGCGTCCGGGGTTCACCCAGCCGTGTCCGCCCCCATCACGCCGAACCCCCCGCGGCGCACCGCCATCTCGCCCATGATGCGGCCGATGGCGTGCGCGTGAGTGGTGCCGGCCCGCGAGGCTGCGGATCGAAATCCCAGTCGCGGATCGACGAACTCTCCGCCTCAGCGCTTGCGCGCCGCCTGCGCCGCCCGGAACGACTCCCGCTCCAGGATTCCGGCGAGCCAGCCGGCGAGCTTCGGGAAGCGGCCCGCATCGACCTCCTCGCCGGCCATGCGCAGGTTCACGAACCCAGTCGCCACGGTGATGTCCGCGACGCTGAACGCGCCGCCGACCAGGTAGGGCCCGTCGATCTGCGTCTCGAGATAGCCGAACAGCTTCGGCTGCTCCTCGTCGATCGCCTTGCGGGCTACCGCCTCGTCGCCCGGGAGCTTCAGCACCTTCGGCCGCAGCACCCGGTGGATGAAGGGCCGCAGGAGCGGGCCCATCAGCTCCGTGTCGCCGAACTTGTCGAACCAGATCGCGCGCCCCCGGGCCCGCGGATCGGCCGGCAGCAGCGGCGTCGCCGGGTGCGCGGCGTCGAGGTAGTGCAGGATCGCCGTCGAATCGGCGAGGCGGAAGTCGCCGTCGCAGAGCGCCGGGATCTTGCCGAGCGGGCTCGACGCCTGGAAATCCTGGTCCGGGTCGTGGAACCCGACCGGAATGTGCTCGAAATCGAGGCCCTTCTCGAACAGCCCGACCAGCACCTTGCGCACGAACGGCGACACGCTGCTGCCATACAGTTTCACGGCGTTCCTCTCCCCTCCAGCTTGCGGAGCCTTGTAGAACGGCCGCGGCCCGATGCGAAGTCGCCCGGCCTCACCCGGTCGTCGCGAAGAGGTCGGGCCGCGACGGCAGCCGCTGGCCGAGGCGCAGCCGCGCGATCGTCTCGATCTCGGCGAGCGCCGCCTCCCGCTCGGTCTCGGGATCGTTCTCCAGGCGGGTCTCCAGGGCCGACAGGATCTCGTCGGGCCGCCGGTCCCGCGCCGCCATCACGAAGGGGAAGCCGAAGCGCTCCCGGTAGCGGGCGTTGAGGTCGAGGAAGCGGGCGCGGTCCTCCTCCGAGAGGGCGTCGAGGCCGGCGCTCGCCTGCTCGGCCGCCGAATCGGGGGTCAGCGTCCCGACCCGCTCCCCGAGGTCGGGGTGGCTGCGGATGAGGGCGGTCAGCCGCTCCGGATCGGCGCCTCGCATCGCCGCGACCATGGCGGCATGGAGCCCATCGGCATCGTCCTGCGCCGGCCCGAGCCCCTGCGCCAGGACCCGCTCCGCCACCCAGGGCGAGTGCTCGAACACGTCGCCGAAGCGCTCCCGGAACAGGGCCGGGCTCATCGTGCTGGGCTTGAGGTCGCGGGGGGCGTGGCGACGGATCCAGTGCCGCGCGATGTCGAGCCGCGTCGCCACCCAGACGTCGCCATGCCCCGCCACGTAGTCGAGGAAGCGCGCCAGCGCCGCCGCCCGGCCCGGCCGCCCGACCAGGCGGCAGTGGAGGCCCACCGACATCATCCTCGGCGCCCGCTCCCCCTCGGCGTAGAGCAGGTCGAACGTATCCTTCAGGTAGGCGAAGAACTGGTCTCCGCTGTTGAAGCCCTGCGCGGTGGCGAAGCGCATGTCGTTGGCGTCGAGGGTGTAGGGCACGACAAGCTGCTTGCCCTTCGGACCGTCCACCCAGTACGGCAGCTCGTCCGCGTAGGAATCGGCGCTGTAGAGGAAGCCGCCCTCCTCCATGACGAGGCGGAGGGTGTGCTCGGAGGTGCGGCCGAGATAGAAGCCGAGGGGCCGCTCGCCGGTGACCTCCTGGTGGATCCGGATCGCCTCGCCGAGATGGGCGCGCTCCTCCTCGGCGGCGAAGTCCTTGTAGTCGATCCACTTGAGCCCGTGCGAGGCGATCTCCCAGCCCGCCTCCTTCATGGCCGCGACCGCCTCGGGGTTGCGGGCCATTGCGGTGGCGACCCCGTAGACCGTCACCGGCATCCGCCGCTCGGTGAAGAGCCGCCACAGCCGCCAGAAGCCCACCCGAGAGCCGTACTCGTAGATCGACTCCATGTTCATGTGGCGCTGGCCCAGCCAGGGCGCGGCGCCGACGATCTCCGACAGGAAGGCCTCGGAGGCGCGGTCCCCGTGCAGGAGGCAGTTCTCGCCGCCCTCCTCGTAGTTGATCACGAATTGCACGGCGAGGCGGGCGCCGTTCGGCCAGTCGGCGTGGGGCGGCGTGCGGCCGTAGCCGATCAGGTCGCGCGGGTAGGAGGTCTCGGGCATGGCAGCGGTCCGGCAGAGAAACCGCAACGTTTAGCGGCCCGGCGGCGGGATGCCAAAGTCCGGGCCGCGTCCTGCCGCCTCAGGCCGGGACCGCCCGCCGCCTGGCGCGTCCGATCGCCTGGCCGGCGAGGTCGAGGGCCAGCATGGCCAGGATCGCGAGCCCGGTCAGCGGGAAGGCGAGGCCGAACCCCGCCACGATCCCGGTGACCGTGGCGACGGCCCGTCGGTCCTCCGGCCAGGGCGGGATGCCGAGCCGCCCGGCCGGGCGGCGCTTCCACCACGCCGCAGCGCCCGTCACCGCGAGCAGCATCGTGGCGAGGCAGAAGGCCAGCATGGCGAACTGGTTGATCCGGCCCCCGTACTCGCCCTTGTGCAGCACGATGGCGTACTGGATGGCCTGCCCGACGAGGCCGATGTCGGAGAAGCGCACGTCGAGCAGCACCCGGCCGCTATACTGGTCGAGGGAGATCATGCGCTGGCGGGCGGGATCGCGCGGGTAGATCGTGGCGGCGTAGACTCCGGCCGCGCCGCGGGGAAGCGCCAGTTCGTAGCCCGCCGGCATGCCGTGCTGGCCGAGGATCGCGACGGCCCGGTCGATGCCGATCGGCGCCGGGCCGCGGTCGCGCGAGCGCGGCAGAGGGGCGGCTTCGAGGGCCCAGCCCGCGGAATCGAGTACCTCGCCGAGGGGCACCCGGGAGACCGGCAGGTCCTTCCACATCCCGGTCGGCAGGTTGAGGCCCGCCTGGTTCGCGATCGCGCGCAACTGGTCCCCCCAGACGATCGACCAGGGCAGGCCCGTGAGGGCGAGGAAGAACAGGCCGCCGCCCGCCACGAAGCCCGTTACCGCGTGCAGGTCGCGCCACCACAGCCGCTGGCGCGGCCGGCCGCGCACCGACACAACGCCGCCCCGACGGCCGCGCGGCCACCAGAGATAGGTCCCGGTGACGACCAGGATCAGGGCGAAGCCGGCCACGATCTCCACGAGCGCGTTCGGCCCCGGGCCGAGAGAGGCGAGGCTGTGCAGCCCGCGCACCACCCGCATCGCCTCCGCGTCGCGGTTGACCCGGTCGAGCACCCTGCCGTCGTAGGGATCGAGGTAGACGTGGGTCTTGGCCGCGGGGCCGGCCATCACCACCAGGGCCGACCGGTCCGGAGCCTCGGGGCTGGTATAGGCCTCCGGCACCGCGTCGGGCACGGCCTCCGAGGCGATGAAGACCAGGCGCTCGGGCGAGAGCGTCGGGCCCTCCCGCGGCGCGACCAGCGTCCGGGCCGCGAAGACCGAGCGGTTGATCTCGTCCTTGAACAGGTAGAGCGACCCCGTCAGGGCGAGACTGAACAGGACGGGCAGGCAGACGAGGCCCGCGTAGAAGTGCCAGCGCCAGACAGCGCGATACAGGGCGTCGCCGGTGCGGCGCGCGGCGGCGGTCGAGGGGAGGGAGGACGGCATGGCTGGGAGATCCGGTGGCAGGAGATCGACGGGGCGGATCGATCAGGCCTGCGGGGGACCTCGCGGGCTCACGGCGCGACGGGGTGGTGGGCGAGGGCCGGGTTCGTCGCGGCCGCGCCGTCCGGGGCGGGGCGGGGCGGCGAGGGTCCAGGCGATCGTCTCGTAGGCGAGCGACGCCGGGACGGCGAAGGGCGTCGCCTGTCCGGCCGCGCAGCACGGATGCGGACAGGGCAGGGCGGCGTCGGGCGCGCCGGCGCCGTCCTGGTGCCCGCAGAGCAGCGCGGGTGCCGTCCCGACGCGCGTCGGCGGCGCGAGGCCGCCGATCATGATCTGCAGGCACAGCGCGTAGAGCGCGGCCACGGCGATGGCCGCGCGGCCGATCGACCATCCCGGCGGGCGTGCGCGCATGGTCTGACGTAAGGAGAGAGCGCGGCCTTCGTCAACCCGTCCCGGCGCAACCACGACCGCACCGCGCTCCGTCCGGGATCGGGGCCGGTACGGCGATCGCCCCGCTTTCGGCCCGTCGCGCTAGAGCATTTTCCGACGAAGTGGATGCTGGTTCGTCGTAGAAAATGCGTAAAAATCAGAGACCTAGAGCAGCATCCGATTGCAACGCGATCGGATGCTGCTCTAGCGCCCCGCCAGCACCGCGGCCCCGGCTCTCGCCACCTGATCATCCTGGGACGGCAGGACCCCCGACACGCCAATCGCACCGACGAGCTTGCCGTCGACCTCCAGGGGGTAGCCGCCCTCGTAGGCGCTCACCCCGGGAAGGGTGAGGATGCGCAGGGCCACGCCGCCCCCGGCCAGGGCGTCCTGGAAGCCTTTCCCCGGACGCCGATAGTTGATCGACGTCACGGCTTTCTGCGTGGCGACCTCGATGCTGCCGTACTGCGTGTTGTCGAGCTTCTCGAACAGCACGAGGTGGCCCGTGCTGTCCACGATCGCGATGGCGACCGGCCAGCCGTTCTTCCTGGCCTCCGTTTCCGCACCCTCCGCGACCTTCCTCGCCGTCTCGAGGTTCAGCGGCGGTCCGTAGGGCGGGATCGCTTGCTGCGGCGCTCCGGCCGGAGCGGGCGACGGCTGGGCAAGGGTCGGGCCCGCCGATGTCATGCCCGTCAGGGCAACGAGAATGATCGCCGCGCGAAGTCGCATGATGATGTCCTCCCCGCATCGAGGCGTGATCTCCTCGTGCTGAACAAGTCTAGAAGGATGTTCAGTCAGTGGGAAGACTGATAGATTGTTGTCTCGACTGTCGAATCGCCGTTCCGGTCAGGCGCGAGGAGCGCGGCCGGCGACGCCGTCGGGCCCGCCGCGGGGCCGCGTCGGTGCGTATCGGGATCCCGGGGACGATTCGCCTCTGCGCGACTGGCCCGGCGCCGCTCACGCCAGGCCGTCGAGCAGCGGATCGACCCGCGCGAAATGGGCCTCCCAGCTCGGCGGCACGTAGCCGTCCAGGCGCGCCGCGAGCGCCCGGCGCTCCGGAGAGCCCGGTGCGGCGAGTGCCTCCACGGCTCGGCCCCAGCCCAGTCCGTCGAGCGGGTGGAGGAATTCCGCGAAGGTGCCCGCTACCTCCCGGTGCACGGGAAGGTCCGAGGCCACGACCGGCAGGCCGGCGGCGGCGGCCTCGATCAGCGGCAGGCCGTAGCCCTCCGCGAAGGAGGGCATCAGCAGGGCGGTCGCGCCGCGCATCAGGCGCACGAGGCCGGCGGTCGAGAGCCCCGCGACCTCGACCACGTGGCGGCGCACGGCCGGGCAACGGTCGAGGAGGTCGATCAGGTTCTCGCTCTCCCAGCCCCGCCGCCCGGCGATGACGAGGCGCGGCGTCCGCGGGCCGAGCCGCGCGTCGAGGTCGCGCCACAGGGTCAGGAGCCCGATGTAGTTCTTGCGCGGCTCGATGGTCCCGCAGGCGAGGAAGGTCGGGCGGTCCGGCACGAGCGCGGCGCCGCTGCGGTCGGAGAAGGCGGGCTCGCCGCCCAGCGGACCAACCGTCACCGGCGGCACCCGCAGGTGCCGGCCCGCCAGGTAGGCGCTGAACCGCGCCCCCACATCCGCGGAGTTGACCACCACGGCGGCGGCGTGGCGGGAGACGGTCCGCATCCGCACGGCGTGGCGCTCGGCCTCGCCGGCGCGGCCGTATTCCGGGAAGTCGATCGGGATCAGGTCATGGACGAAGAAGACCGGCCGCACGTCGCGCCGGTCGTAGAGCCAGTCGAAGCGGCCGGGCCGGTCGAGGCGCAGGTGCGAGGTGTGGAGATAGAGGGTGCCGGGCGGCAGCGCCGCAATGCCGGGCGCCCGCGCGAGGCGAAGGCGGATCGCGGCCTGCACCCGGCGCCGGTCGGGCGCAGGGGAGAAGGGCGCCGCGGCCGCGACGGCGCCCGCCCCCAGCCGTGCCGCGAGGGCGCGATAGGCCGGGTCTGCCTCGGCGACCCCGTCCTCGGCCCAGGCCGCGGCCGCGGCCGACGCGATGGCGGCGGTCTCGTCCCGCCCGAGCACCCGTGGCCCGAGGGGCGTCGAGACCAGCCCGTGCACAGGGCCGGGCCGCGCGAGGACGTGGCGCGCATAGGCGAGGTCGACCCGGTCGATGCCGGTCGGATGCGCGTGGGCGAGGCGCGTGATCAGGCGGGTGAGGTCGAGGGCGAGGGGACGGTCGGTCATGCGCATCCGGGCCGAGGGCGAGCGGTGCCGGCCCTTAGAGCATTTTCCGACGAAGTGGCTCCCGGTTCGTCGAAGAAAATGCGGCAAAGACAAAGATCGAGAGCAGGAGCCGATGGCGGCGCGATCGGATCCTGCTCTCGAGCATTTTCCGACGCAGCGGAGCCCGCTCGGTGGCGAAAAGGGCGGCGGTGCCGACATCCGCGAGCCGGCCGCGCGAGCCCGCGTCGGTGCGATGCCGCACATGGCCGGTCTTGCCAGCTTAAGCGCTGATGATTAATCCCAATCGTCAGCGGATCCCGGGCGGCGGGATCCGCCCGAGGCGACGCGCGGCAACGGGCGCGGACCGGCGCGTCACCCTTCTCGGTCAGGATCATAGACCCGGATCATGACCCGGTCGCACGGATCGGGCACGGGTCCGGATACGCGGATCGGGCCACATCGCCCGCGCCCCGCGGTTCAGGTGGACGGCATGACGATCGTGGACTGGGATCGCGAGGCGGTGAAGCGCGGCTTGGCCGAGGGGACGGTGCTGCTCGTCGACGTGCGTGAGCCGGACGAGTTCGCGCGGGGCCACATTCCGGGGTCGGTCTCGCACCCGCTCTCGGCCTTCGACCTCGACGCCCTGCAGGCGCTGATCGCGGCTGATGGGCGCCGGCCGGTGCTGTCCTGTGCGGCGGGGGTGCGCTCGGCCCGTGCGCTCGCCTACGCGCAGAGCCAGGGCGTCCCGCTCACGGAGCACTACGCGGGCGGCTTCAAGGATTGGCTCGGCGCCGGCGAGGCGATCGAGTAGGAAAGTGGTCTCCGGGCCGGTGGCCCGGAACTGTCTCAACCGCGAGGGTCCCGGGAGGGCCGCGCCCGCGTCTCGGGCGGCGGTTCCCGCAGCGGCCCGATCCGGCGCGGCTCCGAGGGCGGGATCCGGGATGCGGCCGGTGGCGAAACCCCCGAGGCACGGGAGAGTGCGTATGCGCAGGCGCTGGCTGTCAGCGATGGTCTCGATGCTCCTCACGGCGGCGGCCGGGCCGGCGCTCGCCCAGGCCCCGGGCGGGCCGCCGCCAACCGTGGTGGTGGCCAAGCCCGTGGTGAAGGACGTGGTCGAGCGCGACGACTACACGGGCCGCTTCAACGCGGTGGAGAACGTCGACGTGCGCGCCCGCGTCACCGGCTACCTCGAGAAGATCCACTTCCAGGACGGCGCCGTGGTCAAGAAGGGCGACCTGCTCTTCACCATCGACCGGCGGCCCTACAAGGCGGCCCTCGACCAAGCCCAGGCCTCCCTCGCCTCGGCCCAGGCCCGGCTGAACTTCGCCCAGACCGACCTGGAGCGGGCCACCACGCTCAGCCGCTCGGGCAACATCTCCGAGCAGGTCACCGATCAGCGCCGGCAGGCCTCGCTCACCGCGCAAGCCGACGTCGACAACGCCACGGCGGCCCTGCGCCAGGCGCAGCTCAACTACGACTTCACCGAGGTGCGCTCGCCGATCACCGGCCGGATCTCGCAGCGCAACGTCACAGAGGGCAACATCGTCATCACCGACCAGACGCTGCTCACCAACATCGTCTCGCTCGACCCGATCTACTTCTCCTTCACGGTCGACGAGCGCAGCTTCCTGACCTACCAGGGCACGCTCAAGATCGGCATGGGCGCCACCCAGAAGGAGCACACGGTGCCGATCCTGGTGGCGCTCACCGGCGAGGACAAGCCGACCCGCAAGGGCCAGCTCAACTTCGTCGACAACCGCGTCGACGAATCGACCGGCACCGTGCTGCTGCGCGCCACCGTCGAGAACCCGGACAATTTCATCAAGCCCGGCCTGTTCGGGATCGTCAGCATGCCGGCCTCGCAGCCCTACAAGGGCATCCTGATCCCCGACGAGGCGGTGGCGGCCAACCAGGACAAGCGCATCGTCTACGTGGTCGGCGACGACAACACCGTTTCGACCCGCAACGTCCGGCTCGGCCCGAAGATCGACGGCTACCGGATCGTCCGCGACGGCCTGAAGGGGGACGAGTCGATCGTGGTCAGCGGGCTCACCCGCGTGCGCTCGGGCGCCAAGGTGACGCCGGACCGCAAGGACCTGCCCCCGACCCGGACCTGAGGGCGCGGCGCGCCCGAGAGGCGCGCGCGGCGCTCACCCCTCACGACACAGCGGCCGGCCGCCCCCCGGGCGGGTTCAGGGCCGGAGGTCTCCGATGCGGTTTGCCCACTTCTTCGTCGACCGGCCGATCTTCGCCTCGGTGACGTCGATCGTCATCCTGATCATCGGCTACGTCTCATACGCCTCGCTGCCGGTCTCACAGTATCCCGAGATCGTGCCGCCGACCGTGGTGGTGCGCGCCTCCTACCCGGGCGCCAACGCCGAGACCGTGGCCGCCACCATCGCGACGCCGATCGAGCAGGAGATCAACGGCGTCGACAACATGCTCTACATGTCGTCGCTGTCGACCAACGACGGCAACATGCAGCTGACCGTCACCTTCGCGCTCGGCACCAACCTCGACATCGCCAACGTGCTGGTCCAGAACCGGCTCTCGGTGGCGACGCCGCGGCTGCCGCCCGACGTGCGCAACCTCGGCGTCACGGTCCGCAAGTCCTCGCCCGACCTGATGATGGTCGTGCACCTGCTGTCGCCCGACAACACCTACGACCAGAACTACATCGCCAACTACATCTACCTGAACATCCGCGACCAGATGCTGCGCCTGAACGGCGTCGGCGACATCACGGTGTTCGGCGGCAGCGAGTACGCGCTGCGCCTGTGGCTCGACCCGAACAAGCTCGCGGCCTACCAGCTCTCGGCCACCGACGTGGTCAACGCCCTGCAGGAGCAGAACGTCCAGGTCGCCTCGGGCGCGCTCGGCGCGCCGCCCGCGCCCACCGAGCAGGCGTTCCAGCTCGTGGTGCAGACGCAGGGCCGGTTCCAGGATCCGAACGAGTTCCGCAAGGTCATCGTCAAGGCGTCCGAGGGCCGCCTCGTCCGCGTCTCGGATATCGGCCGCGTCGAGATGGGCCAGAAGGACTACGTCACCCAGTCCTTCCTGAACGGCCAGCCGGCGATCGGCGTCGGCGTCTTCCAGCGGCCCGGTACCAACGCGCTCGAAGCGGCCGAGCAGGTGCAGAGCCTGATGAAGGACCTGGCCAAGAACTTTCCGCCGGGCCTGGAGTACCGCATCGCCTACAACCCGACGGAGTTCATCGCGGAATCGGTGCACGAGGTCTACAAGACCCTCGGCGAGGCGGTGGTCCTCGTGGTGGTCGTGATCCTCGTCTTCCTGCAGAGCTGGCGCACGGCGCTCGTGCCGATCATCGCGATCCCGGTGTCGCTCGTCGGCACCTTCGCGGTGATGGCGCTGCTCGGCTTCTCGCTCAACAACCTCACCCTGTTCGGGCTGGTGCTCGCCATCGGCATCGTGGTCGACGACGCGATCGTGGTGGTGGAGAACGTGGAGCGCAACATCGCGGACGGGCTCACGCCCGGCGAGGCCGCCCACAAGACCATGGATGAGGTCGGCGGCGCCGTCGTCGCCATCGCGCTGGTGCTCTCGGCGGTGTTCATCCCGACGGCCTTCATCCCGGGCATCTCGGGCCAGTTCTACCGGCAGTTCGCGCTGACGATCGCGGCCTCGACCATCATCTCGATGTTCAACTCGCTGACGCTGTCGCCGGCGCTCTGCAAGCTCCTGCTCAAGCCCCACCACGCCCACGCGCGGCCGCGCTTCGTCCTGGCGCGGCTCGGGGCCTTCGCGGCCAACACCTTCAACCGCGGCTTCGACGCGACGGCGAACGGCTACGCCGCGACGATCCGCTTCCTCACCGGGCGCACGGTCCCGCTCCTCGTCATGCTCGTCCTCTACGGGGGCGTGATCGCGGGCACGCTCCACCTCGCCCAGACCACCCCGACCGGCTTCATCCCGCTCCAGGACCAGGGTTACCTGATCGTGGTCGTGCAGCTCCCGCCGGGATCGGCGCTCGAGCGCAGCACCGCCGTGGTCACGGAGGCGGCGAAGCGCGCGCTCACCATCGACGGCGTCGCCAACGCGGTGGTGATCTCCGGCTTCGACGGCGCGACCTTCACCAACACCACCAACGGCGCCGTGATGTTCCTGACGCTCAAGCCGTTCCAGGAGCGGCTGGCGCGCGGGCGCAACGCGGGCGCGATCCTGGGCGACGTCTTCGGAAAGACCGCCTCGATCACGGAGGCGCGCATCATCGCCATCCCGCCCCCGCCCGTGCGCGGCCTCGGCAACGCGGGCGGCTACAAGATGCAGGTCCAGAACCGGACGGGATCGGACATCGCGAGCCTGCTCCAGGCCTCGGGCGACCTGATCGCCCAGGCCAACCAGGACCCCAACCTGACCCGCGTCTTCACCACCTTCGGGAACGACACGCCGCAGATCTACCTCGACATCGATCGCACCAAGGCGCGGATGCTGAACGTGCCGCTCGCCAACGTGTTCTCGACGCTCCAGGTCAATCTCGGCGGCGCCTACGTCAACGATTTCAACACCTTTGGCCGCATCTACCAGGTCCGCGCCCAGGCCGACGCCAAGTTCCGCCTGGAGAAAACCGACATCGCCCAGCTCAAGGTGCGCTCCTCCACAGGCGCCCTGGTGCCGATGGGCTCGCTCGCCGGGATCCGCGACATCGCGGGGCCGCAGATCGTGCAGCGCTACAACCTGTTCTACTCGATCCCGGTGCAGGGCGACACGCGGCCCGGCGTGTCCACGGGCCAGGCGCTCAACGCCATGGAGGCGCTCGCCAAGAAGGTGCTGCCGGAGGGCATGAGCTTCGAGTGGACCGAGATCGCCTACCAGCAGAAGGCGGTCGGCAACACGGCGATCTACGTCTTCGCGCTCGGCGTGCTGCTGGTCTTCCTGGTGCTCGCCGCGCAGTACGAATCCTGGGCGCTGCCGCTCGCGATCCTGCTCGTGGTGCCGACCGGGGTGCTGGCGGCCTTCGCGGGCGTGCAGCTGAGGGCGCAGGACAACAACATCCTGACCCAGATCGGCCTCATCGTGCTGATCGGTCTGGCGGCCAAGAACGCGATCCTGATCGTCGAGTTCGCCCACCAGATCGAGGAGAGCGAGCATCGCGGCCCGGTCGCCGCCGCGGTCGAGGCGTGCCGCCTGCGCCTGCGCCCGATCCTGATGACGGCCTTCGCCTTCATCCTCGGCGTGGTGCCGCTCGCCATCGCCACCGGCCCCGGCGCCGAGATGCGCCAGGCGCTCGGCACCGCCGTGCTGTTCGGCATGCTCGGCGCCACGGTGTTCGGCCTGTTCCTGACGCCGGTCTTCTACGTGGTGATCCGCCACGGGCTGATCCGGATCAACCGCTGGCGGGGCAAGGACGGGCCGCCCGCGGGGGCTGCCGCGGCGCAATGACGGGTTCCGGCGCGGCGGCCGCCTCGCCGGAACCCGTGAGCGGGTGATTGCTGTTGCCGCAGGTCTCGCTCGGTCGGAGACCGGGGCGACTGAGCCCGGCCGGCGACGGAGCAGCACCTGACGATCACGCGGCGCGCCGCCCTGGCGGCCGGCCTCGGCGCCGGTTTCGGGCCGACGGAAGCGGCTCAGGCGATCCGCGCCACGGGGCCGACCGGCTGCGGCACGCGGGCGAACCCCGCGGGGAGCGAGTCCAGCAGCGACGCGGTGTAGGCGTGCCGTGGGGCGTCGAAGATGGCGGAGACGGTCCCGTGCTCGACGATGCGCCCGCGGTGCATGACCGAGACCGTGTGCGCCAGTTGGCGCACCAGGGCGAGGTCGTGGGAGACGAAGACGTAGGTCAGCCCCAACTGCGCCTGCAGGGAGAGCAGCACCTCGACGATCTCGGCCTGCACGCCGACGTCGAGCGCCGAGGTCGGCTCGTCGAGCAGGATCACGTCCGGCCGGAGGACCAGCGCCCGGGCAATGGCGACGCGCTGGCGCTGACCGCCCGAGAGGGCGTCCGGGCGGCGGGAGAGCAGGGGTGCGCCGAGCCCGACATCGGCGAGCGCCGCGCGCACCCGCTCTGTCCGCTCCCCGCGGGTTCCGATCCCGAAGCGGTCCAGGGGCTCGCGCACCAGCCGCTCGATCGTCCAGGTCGGGTCGAGGGAGGTGAAGGGGTTCTGGTAGACGAGCTGGAGGTGGCGGCGCAGGACGCGCAGGGCCTCGTGCGAGCGCCCGTCCACCCGCTCGCCGGCGACCAGGATCTCGCCCGCATCGGGCTGCTCGAGCCCGAGCAGCAGCCGGATCGTCGTCGTCTTGCCCGAGCCGGACTCGCCCACCAAGGCGTGGGTGGTGCCGGCCGGGACGGTGAAGGACAGGCCGTCCACGGCGGCCACCGCCCTGCCGTCGACCGTGAAGGTCTTGGACACGCCGTCGACCGCGATCTTGGGCGCCGCGCTCTCGGGCGCCGCGCTCTCCGCGAGGCGGCGCGCGCCCACCCCGCGCAGGGCGGCGTAGCGGTCGGGGTTGAGGACGGGCACGTCGGCCTGTAGCTTGCGCGCGTAGGCCGATCGCGGCGCGGCGAAGACCGCCGCCGTCGCGCCCGCCTCCTGGATGGTGCCGTCCTTGAGCACCACCAGCGCGTCGGCGCGCTCGGTGGCGATCGCGAGATCGTGGGTGATCAGGAGCAGGCCGATGCCGCGCTCCCGCCGCAGCCGCGAGAGCAGGTCGAGGATCCGCTTCTGGATCGTGACGTCGAGTGCGGAGGTCGGCTCGTCCGCGACCAGAAGCGCCGGCTGCGGGAGGATCGCCAGCCCGATCAGCACGCGCTGCAGCATGCCGCCGGACAGATGGTGGGGGTAGGAGTCGCAGACGCGCCGGGGATCGTCGAGCCCGACCTCGGCGAAGGTGTCCAGGATGCGCTGCCGACGCCGCCGCCGGTCGGGTTCGTCCAGGAGGGCGGCTGCCTCCTCGGCCTGGGCGCCGATCGTGCGGACGGGGTTGAGCGCGGTGCCGGGGTCCTGGGGAACGAAGCCGATCGCGCGCCCGCGCAGCGGCCGGAACCGGCGCTCGGGGAGGCCCAGCACCTCGCGCCCGTCGAACGCGACCCGCCCCGCGGCGCGGGCGCCGTCCGGGAGGAGCCGCAGCACCGCGCGGGCGATGCTCGACTTGCCCGAGCCGGATTCCCCGATCAGGGCGAGGCTCGCGCCGCGGTCGAGGGTGAACCCGACCCCGCGGACGACCTCGTGCGGCCCGTAGGAGACCGAGAGGCCGTCGACGCGCAGCAGGGCGTCCGTCGACGGCGCCCGGGACGGCACGGCATGCAGGGCCGTCGCGGTCAGGCGGTCTTGCGCAGCCATCGGCTGATCCTGTTGACGGAGAGGACGGTCGCGATCGTGACGAGGGCCGGGGCGTAGACCAGCCACGGCCATCGCAGGTAGTCCCTGCCGGTCGCGATCAGCAGGCCCCAGTCGGAGGCGGGCGGCGGGTCGCCGTATCCGAGGAAGGCGAGGCTGGCGATCACCAGGATCGACAGCCCGAATTGCAGGACCGCCAGCGCCAGCACCGAGCGGGAGGCGTTCGGCAGCACGTGCTGCATCAGGATGGACCAGCGCGATCCGCCCTGGAGGAACGCCGCCTCGACGAAGGTCGCCCGGCAGGTCTTGATGACCTCCGCCCGCATCACCCGGGCGAACACCGCCACCGCCGAGAGTCCGGTCGCCAGGGCGGTGTTCGTGGTGTCGAAGCCGAGCGCCGTGACGACGATGACGGCGAGGAGGAATCGCGGGATGGCCAGGAGGATATCGACGAAGCGCGCGAGCACGACGTCGGTCCAGCCGCCCAGGAATCCGGCAAGGAGTCCGATCAGGCCGCCGATCACGACGCTCATGACGACGGCGATGAGCGCGCTCGTCACCGACGAGGCCGCCCCGTAGACCACGCGGGTGTAGAGGTCGCGACCGAGGTGATCGGTGCCGAACCAGTGCGCCGCACTCGGGCCCAGAAGCTTCTGGGCCGGCACGCCGTTGACGGGGTCCTGGCCCGTGAACAGGCCCGGCGCGAGCGACCAGCCGATCACCAGCGCGACGACGGCGAGGGACAGGGCGACGGTCGGGGGCAGCCGGAGGAGGGCCGGGTGGGCGGCTCCTGCGGACCGGGCCGGGGAGAGGGACGCGACGCTCATCGTGCCACCGTCCGCAGCGCGGGCTCGCTGGCGACGGGCCGGGTCCCGACGCCGCCGGCCGCCGGCAGGCGCGGGTCGAGCAGGGGGGAGACGAGGTCGGCGAACAGGTTGACGACCACGAAGACCAGCGCCGCCAGCGAGACGACCGCCTGCAGGACGGGCAGGTCCTGCGCCGCCGCCGAGCGCTGCACGAGGCTCCCGATGCCCGTGCGTCCGAACACCGTCTCGGTGATCAGCGAGCCGCCCAGCACCTCGCCGACCGCGAGCGCGATGACGGTGACGACCGGGAGCGCGGACGGCTTGAGGAGGTGCCGGACGAGGAGCCGCACCGGGCCGAGGCCGCGGCTGCGCGCGACGGTGGCGTAGTCCTGACCCGCCTCCCCGTCGAGGTTGGCGATGAGCACCTCGGCGATCTGCGCCGAGATCGGGATGCCGAGCGCCACCGCCGCGAAGGCGGTCGCCCAGGCTCCGTCCGGCTCGATCACCCGGAACAGGCCGAGCTGGAACCCGAAGACGTGGATCAGGACGAGCCCGATCACGAAGTTCGGGACCGAGAGGAACAGCGACGGCAGGGTCCGCAGGGCGCCTTGGCCGTACCGAAGCGGCAGGATCTGGGTTCCGCAGGCGATCGCGGCGGCCAGCAGCAGCGCCACCGCGAGGCCGCCGGAGGCCAGCACCAGCGTCGAGGGCAGCACCTCGGCGATCAGGGTCGCGACGGGCCGGGTGGACCGCATCGACAGGCCGAAATCGCCGACGACGAAGTGGGACAGCGATCTCCAGAGCTGGACCGGGAGCGGCTGATCCAGGCCCTGGGCGGCGACGATCGCCCGGATCTGCTCCTCGGTGAACCCGTTCTGGGGATCGCGCAGCACGGTGGTGATCGGGTCGCCGGGCAGGACGCTGACGACCACGAAGGTGAACAGGTAGGCGAGCAGGATGACCGCCACGCCCTGGACGAGGCGTCTGCCCGCATAGGTCGCGTAGGGGCGTCCCATGCCGGTCACCGCGCCGCCCGGTCCGGACGCGCCGCGGGTCCATCGCTCTTGCTGGCCGCGTAGTAGCTGGCATAGGCGATGCCGTTGTAGGTCTCGCCCGTGAGGGTCGGGGATTGCACGTAGATGCGCTGGACGATCTGCGTGCGTGGAATGAAGTAGCCCTGTTCGAGGACGTATCTCTGGAGATCGTCGAGGAGCCGGTCGCGGCTGGCGAGGGAGCGGGCGCCGGCGATGCCGTCGCGCAGGGCGTTGAGCGTCGCGTCGCTCTCGCCGAGGGCGAACCAGTTCTCGCCCTGATTGGCGTCGGTGAGGATGCCCGCCACGGTGCCGGCGTCGATGAAGCTGCGCGTCACCTCGTAGGCCGGGACGGCCGGCCCGCCGAACTGGACCTTCTGGCCGAAGGTCGCGACATCGTAGCTCCGGATGTCGACCTTCCAGCCGAGCTTGCCGAGCTGCTGGGCGATGAGTTCGTCCACGGCCTTCGCGGTCGCGAGGTAGGGGGTAGGGTAGAGCGTCAGCGTCAGCGGCCTGCCGTCCTTGGTCCGGATGCCGCCGCGGCCCCGGACCCAGCCCGCCTCGTCGAGGAGCCTGCCGGCCCGGGCGGGATCGTAGGCGAGCAGGGCGCCGTGATCGCTCGCGCCGGGCACGTTGCTCTGGATGAACGACGTCGCGAGCTTCCAGTCGGGCGTGTAGACGGTGTCGATGATCTCCTGCCGGTCGATGCCGGCCTGGAGCGCTTGGCGGATCCTGAGGTCGTTGTAGGGGGCGAGCTTCGTGTTGATCGCCCAGCCGTTGACGAAGCCGAGGTAGCGCGGCGTCGCGACCGTGAAGCCGGCCTCCTTGAGGGACCGCAATTCCTGAGGCGAGGCGTTGTAGGCGACGTCGGCCTGGCCCGACTGGACGGCGGAGACCCGCAGGGAGGGCTCGGCCACCACCTTGTAGGTGATC
Organism: Methylobacterium sp. JK268; assembly: GCF_054052225.1. NCBI lineage: Bacteria > Pseudomonadati > Pseudomonadota > Alphaproteobacteria > Hyphomicrobiales > Methylobacteriaceae > Methylobacterium > Methylobacterium sp. JK268. The sequence goes on from NZ_JBSVZN010000026.1 coordinate 20,563, forward strand.
GAATCGAGATGGGCCGGGCCGGTATGGCCGACCGCCGCGGGACCCCACGCGTAGTCCTTGCGCTTGACCAGCCTGACGAAGTCGCCCTCCTTCCAGGCCGCGACCAGGAAGGGGCCGCTGCCGGAGGTCCTCGCGAGGTCGGCCTGCTCGGCAGCCGGCCGCGCGAGGGTCTTTGGGGAGATCAGGATCGAGCCGTGATAGCCGAGCGTCGGGATGAAGCCGAGGGCCGGCGCCTTGAAGAACACCCTCACGGTGGTGGGGTCAACCGCCTCGGCGCGGTCGTAGGTCTTCGGGAACAGGCCGATCGGGTTGATGCCCTCCCGGATGCGGCCCGCGGACCAGATGTCGAGATTGGCGACGACGGCTGCCGCGTCGAGCGGGGTGCCGTCCGAGAAGGTCACGCCGTCCCGCAGGTGGAGGGTGAAGGCGGTGGCGTCGTCGTTCTGCTCCCAGCGCGCGGCGATCCAGGGACTGACCCTGCCTTCGGCGTCGACGTAGACGAGCTTGTCGGTGACGTGGCCCCAGACGTGGCCCTGGAAGCTGGAGATCGCACTGTTGTTCGGGATCCAGGTCGGCCCGAGGGAATCGATCAGGAAGACGATGTCGCCCCCCTCGCGCGGATTGCCGGAGCCCGGCCCGGCCGCCGCCGCGACCGGCTGGCGCAGCGCGCCGGCCGCGACGAGCGCGGCGGCGCCGCTCATCACCCGGCGGCGCGACGGGGCGGGACGGGGAGGACGATGGGTCATGACGGGATCCTGATTGCGCGCAGGGCGCCGTCGCGCGGGGGACGCTCGAGGCGTGTGCGCTCCGCGTCCGCGTGGGAGGGGCGCTCCCTCCCGTCCGGCCGCGAAGGGCCGCCGGTGCGGGCCGCGAAGGCCGCTCGGCCGAGGAGGGTGATCACCGTGTCGTCCTGCGGGGCGTGGACCAGCACGGATTGGATGTCGCGGAAGTGCCGCTGGAGGTCGCCGTCGCCGCTCAGGCCCGGATTGCCGAGGGCGCCGGCGGCGATCTGCACCGCCTCCCGGAGCTGCCGTCCGGCGAGGAGCCGGGCGCGCAGGAGCGCCTCCGGCGCATCGGCGGCATGGTCGATCGCGCCGAGGATGAGCTGGCGCGCGCTTCCGACCCGCAGGTCGATCTCGCCGGCGAGGGCGACGAAGCGCTCGGTCCGGGCGACCGGATATCCGAGATTGGCGGGAACGCGGCCCTCCGCGAAGGCCAGGAAGGCGTCCTGCGCCGCCTCGGCGACGCCGAGATAGAGGGCGGTGATCACGAGCGCGGTCGCCGCCTGGGCGCGGTTGTCCTGCACGGCGGCGCCGGCCTCCGTCAGCCCGATCACCTCGTCGGGGCCGACCGCGACCGCGTCGAGGACGATGTCGTGGGAGCCGGTCGCCCGCAGCCCGAGGCTGCTCCAGGTCCGCTCGATGCGCAGGCCCGGCGCATCGGCCGGCACGATGAAGGTGCCGACGCGCGCGGGCGTCTCGTCGGTGCTGGCCCAGACCAGGACGTAGGACAGGCCCTCGCAGCCGGTGACGAAGCGCTTGGTGCCGCTGATCGACCAGCCCTCGGCGGTGCGGCGCGCGCGCGTCTGCGGGAGGCCGCCCCGCGCCGGGGAGCCGAGGTCCGGCTCCGCCCGCGCCGCGTTGAGGAGCACCGGCCGGCGCCGCCCCTCGGCCAGGACGCGGGCGTAGACCGCCTCGGGCCATTGCGGCCGCTGCGCCTGGTGATGGTGGCTCAGGAGCGTCATCAGGGTGATGAGCGCCACCGAGGGGTCGCCGCGCCCGAGCGCGGCCATGAGGCGCGCGACGCCGCTGAGGCCGAGGGCGCGACCCCCGTAGCGCTCCGCAACCGTGAGGTCGAGCAGTCCCGCCGCGTGGACCGCCCGGATGCCCTCGTGCGGGAAGGACGCGTCCGCGTCCGCCGCCGGTGCCGCCGCGGAGAGCGTCGCCACGACCTGCGCGAGGTCGATTCCGGCGACGTCCGGACCCGCCCCGCCCTCACGCATGGAGGCGCGTCTCGGCGCCCCGGCGGGCGAGTTCCGCGCGGACCAGGGGCAGCACGTAGCGGCCGTAATCGATCGCGTCGTTGAGGTTGTCGTAGCCGCGGATCGAGATCAGGTCCGCGCCGAGATCGACGTAGTCGAGGATGGAATCCGCGATCGTCCGGGGGGACCCGACCAGGGCCGTGGAGGCCCCGCGTGCGTTGGTGGCCGTCACGGTCGGATACCACAGCGCCCGGTCCTGCACGTCGCCGCGCGCGGCGATCGCGAGGAGGCGCTGGGAGCCGACATTCTGCGGCGGGCCGCCGGAGAGCGGCCGCGTCGGCGCGCCCTTGGCGTAATTCGCCTCGAGCCGCTCCAGGATCCGGTGCGCCTTGGCCCAGGCCAGGTCGTCGGTCTCGGCGATGATCGGCCGGAAGGTCACCCAGATCCGCGGCCGGTCCGCGCGGCCGGCCTTCTCGGCCTCTGCGTGGATGCGGTCGATCTGCTCCTTCGTCTCCTTCAGCGGCTCGCCCCATAGGCCGAAGACGTCCGCGAGCGAGCCGCCGACCCGGTAGGCGTCGTCGGACGAGCCGCCGAGCGAGACCGGGATCGATCCGTTCACCGGCAGGACCGCGTTGCTGAAGCCCTTGAACTGGTAGTAGGTGCCGTCGAAATCGAACGGCTCCGAGGATTGCCAGGCCCGGCGCAGGATGCGGATGTACTCGTCGGTCCGCGCGTAGCGCTGCTCCTTCGACAGGAAGTCGCCCTCCCGCGCCTGCTCGGCCGCGTCGCCCCCGGCGATGAAGTGGACCATGACGCGGCCGCCGCTCAGCTGGTCGAGCGTGGCCAGCGCCTTGGCGGCGACGGTCGGGTAGACGGTGTTGGGGCGCAGCGCCACGATCGGTGCCACCGACTTCGTATGGGCGATCACCGTCGCGGCCAGCGTGAACGGGTCGAACGATGAGGAATGGTAGGGAAGGAGCGTGTAGTTGAACCCGGCATCGTCCAGGGTACGGGCGTAGCGCGCCAGATAGGCCGGATCGAGCGGCGCTCCGGGTTTCGGGTCGAGATCGGACGAGCTGTTCGCGAAACTGGCACTGATGAATTCGACGGCCATGCGGCGTCTCTGCCTCGACACGCGATGAGATGGCGAGGTTCAGCCTAGGGCGGATCTGCGCTACTGGAAATAAAATGGTTTTTCTTTGTTGAGGTTGTTTGGAGCGATTGCTTCCATGCTGCGGCGCGAGCGCCCCAGTTTTATTTTCATTGTGCCGGATGGCCGGGGCCGAATCGCCATCAGGCGGCGCGGCGGGTGCGACGTAACCGCCGCCTCGGGTCCGGCGAACACCTCGACGACCTCTCCGCCCAGGATCGGCCCTGATGCTCCTCCGGCTCCGCCATCTCCCGGTTCTCGCCGCCTTCGCCGTCGGATGGGCCATCGCGCCCGCCGCCGCCGCCGATCGGCCGCTCGTGCTCGAACTCTTCACCTCGCAGGGCTGCTCCTCCTGCCCGCCGGCCGACGCCTATCTGGGCGAGCTCGCCGCGAGCCGCCCCGACCTGCTGCCGCTCACCTTCCACGTCACCTACTGGAACGGGCTCGGCTGGCAGGACCCGTTCTCCCTGCCGGAGGCGACCGACCGGCAGGCCGCCTACGCGACCCGGTTCGACGGGGTCTCCTTCACGCCGCAGCTCGTGGTCGACGGCGCCCTCAGCGTCGTCGGCTCCGACCGCGAGGCGGCGGCCGGGGCGATCGCCCAGGCCCGCGCCGCCCTGCCGGCCTCGCCCGCCGCGAGCCTGCGGCGGCGCGGCGGCGACCTCGCCGTGGCGGTCGGGGAGGGGGCGGGCCGGGGCCGGCTGCTCCTCGTCGGCTTCGACCACGCGCACCGCACCGCGGTCCGCCGCGGCGAGAATGGCGGGCGCACCCTCGTGGAAGCCAACGTCGTGCGCGGCATCCGGGAGATCGGCGCCTGGACCGGCGCCCGCGTGGAGGGTCTCCACGCCGCGCCGCCCGGCGAGGACGCGGCCCTGCTCCTCCAGGCACCCGACGGACGGATCCTGGCTGCAGCGCGCCTCGACCCCGCCTCGTGACCCGGGACGGAGGGGCGCGCGGCGCCGAGGGCCGCCACCGGGCGACCATCGACCTGCTGGCGCGGCGCCTGGAGCCGATGCGCCGCCTCGCCTCGCCCGGCCGGCGGATTGCCGCCTGGGGCACCGTCGTCGCCGCGATGGGTCTCGGGCTCGCGGCCGTCTCGGACCTGCGCGACCTCGGGGGGCGAATCCTCGCGATGCCGGAGATCGGCGTGATGCTGGCCGGCTCCGCCGCCACGGCGGCCGGGGCGGCGGCGGCGGCGGTGCTGACGGCCCTGCCCGATCGCGGGCGGGGCTGGGCGGCGCTGGCAGTCGGGCCGGCACTCCTGTGGCTCGGCACCGGCCTCGCCGCGGCCCTGAGCGAGCGGCCCATGGACCATGCGACGGCATCGCTCGCGGCGACCGGCGCGGGCCTCCTGTTCATCGTCGGGATGGCGGTGCCGGTCGCCCTCCTGCTCGGGGAGGTCGTCCGGCGCGGCCACACCCTGCGCCCCCGCCTCACCGGTGGGCTGATCGGCCTCGCGGCGGCGGCCGCGGCCGCGACCCTCGTCGCCCTGTTCCATCCCTACCGCCCGTCCCCCCGCGACTTCGCCGCCCAGGTCGCGGCTCTCGCGGCCTCGATCGGCGCCGGAGCGGGCCTCGGCCGCCGCCTCCTCGTCGAGCCGCGCGCGGGCGAGCCGATGCCGCCCCTTCCCGCGGCGGACCGGCGCGGGCTAAGCTGAGGGCCGGGACCCGATCATGGAGCGTGAAGCCAAGCTCTCGGCCGCGATGGCGGCGGCGCAGGCCGGCGATGCCGCCGCCTATCGGACCCTGCTGCGCGACTGCGTGCCGGTGATCGCCGCCGTGGCGCGGGCGCAGGGCGTGCGGCCGGACGCGATCGACGACGTGGTGCAGGACACCCTCCTCACCGTGCACCGGGCCCGGGCGACCTACGATCCGGCCCGGCCCTTCCTGCCCTGGCTGCGCGCCATCGCCCAGCGCCGCGCCGTCGACCTGATGCGCCGGGCGGGCCGCCGGCCGCAGGAGGTGCACGATCCGCTCGCCTACGAGGCCGAGCGCGACGAGGGCCCGCTCCCCGGTGCCTCCGTCGAGGCCAGCCAGCGCGACGCGCGCCTCGCCCGCGCCGTCGCGGCCCTGCCGGAGGGCCAGCGGCAGGCCGTGGAGCAGCTGTCGCTGCACGAGCGTTCTCTCGACGAGGCCTCCGCCGCGACCGGGCGGACCAAGGGAGCATTGAAGGTGAACCTCCACCGGGCCCTGAAGGCCCTGCGCACCGCCCTCGCGCCCGACCGGGAGGACGGTCGTGTCTGAGGCCGCCCACGACCTGCTGGTGGAGCGCCTCGTCGGCGACCTGCGGCCCGTCCGTCCCCTGCGCTCGCCCCTGTGGCGGGGCTTCCTCTGGTGCGCCGCGGCCCTCGCCCTGGGGCTGCTGGTGCTACCCTTCAGCGACCTCGCGAGCCTGCGCCTGCGCATGACGGTGATGGATCTGCGGCTCGCGGCGCTCGGGGCCATCCTCACCGCCGCGACGGCGTCGGTGGCGGCCTTCGTCACCAGCGTGCCGGGGCGGTCGCCGCGCTGGGCGCTGCTGCCGCTCGCCCCTGCGGCGCTGTGGATCGGGGCAAGCGGGCTCGGATGCCTGCGGGACTGGGTGGCGCCCGGCACCGACCTGCCCGATGGACGCGAGATGGGGGGCTGCGCCGTCCTCCTGATCGCCGCGTCGCTGCCCCTCTCCGTGCTGCTGATGCGGATGCTGCGGCGGGCCTGCCCGCTGCGGCCCGGCCTGACGGCGGCTTTGGGCGGCCTCGCGGTGGCGGCGGCGGCGGCCTCGATCCTGGTCCTGGTGCATCCGCACGACGCCACCGCCACGGACCTCGCCCTGCACGGGGTCGTCGTGTCGGCGATCGTCGGGCTCAACGCGCGGGCGGGGGGCCGTCTGATCGGCGGCAGTCGGGCGTAACCGCGGCGGAATGATCCGCGAACAACCGCGGCGGGTGCGGGGCGGCGGCCCGGCGAGCGGGAGAGTGCGATGAAACTGCTTCTGGCGGCAACGCCCCTGACCGGGCACCTCAATCCGCTCCTCGCGGTGGCGCGGGTGGCGGCCGGCCGCGGCGACGAGGTCGTGGTCGTCACCTCGGAGGACGCGCGCCCCAAGGTCGAGGCGGCGGGATTCCGCTGCGTGGCCTACGCCAACGACCACTCGGCGGAGTATCGGGAGACCTCCCTGCCGGTCGGCCCGGAGCGGGGACGGCGGGAATTCGAGCAGCGCTTCATCGCCATCATGCCGCGGCAGGCGGAGGTTCTGCGCGCGGTGGTCGCGGCCGAGCGCCCCGACGCGATCGTGGCGGGGAGCCTGTTCCTCGGCGTGCTGCCGCTCCTCCTCGACCCGGCGCCGCGGCCCCCGGTGATCCTCTGCAACGTGAGCTTCCTGTTCCTCGACCGGCCGGACGGGGCGCCGCTGGGCCCCGGCTTCCCGCCGGCCCGGGACGCGGCGGAGCGGGCGCGCTACGCGGCGATCCGCCAGCAGGTCGACGTCGCCTTCACCCAGCCGGTCCGCGCCGCCGCGGACGCGGCGCTCGCCCGGATGGGCCTGCCGGGCCTGCCGGCCTCGCTCACCCAGTCCATCCTCACCCTGCCGGACGCGGTGATCCAGCTGACGATCCCGGATTTCGAGTACGATTTCGCGCCGCTCCCGCCCGGGATCCGCTTCGTCGGCGCGCTGCCGCCGCCCGCCGTCGCGGGCCCGAACCCGGATTGGTGGCCGGACCTCGGTTCGAGCCGGCGCATCGTGCTCGTCACGCAGGGGACCTTGGCCAACGCGGATTTCGGCGAGGTCGTGGCGCCGACCCTGCGGGCGCTCGCCGACCGGACCGACGTGCTCGCGGTGGCGACGACCGGGGGCCGGCCCGTCGAGGCGATCGGGATCCCGATCCCGGCCAATGCTCGGGTCGCGTCCTTCCTGCCCTTCGCCGACCTGATGCCGCGGGTCGCCGCCCTGGTCACGAACGGGGGCTACGGCACGGTGCTCTCGGCCCTGCAGGCCGGCGTTCCGATCGTCTCGGCCGGGATGACGGAGGACAAGGCGGAGGTCGGCGCACGGGTCGGCTGGTCCGGGACCGGGATCTTCCTGCGCGAAGATGCGTCCGACCCAGCGGCCCTGCGGCGGGCGGTCGATGCCGTGCTCGACGAACCCGGTTATCGCGCCCGGGCGCGCGAGCTGGCGACGAGCTTCGCGCGGCACGACACGCCGCGGGAGATCCTGGCGGTGATCGACGGGGTGGTCGGCGCGAGGCATTGACCGGCCGGATCTGTCGGAACGGCGCGGAGCTGCGCCGTTGGACCGCGAAACGCCGGACACGCGCCTCCGTCGCGGTGCCTGAACGCGCCGTTGCGCGGTCCGATTGATTGCCGCGTGAATCCCTCAACCTTCGGCCCGTAGATCGCGGCGCCCGGCGCGGCCCAGGATGGCGCGTCGGCCCGTCGGATGGGCGCGGGGGATGCATGCCGTAAAGGAGCCCGTTCGGGCCGAACCCTCCGGACATCGATCACGGAGACAGGGCTCGGGCCCTCGACTGGACGCGCTCTGGGAGCAGATCGCGGGCGGACCGGGACCCGACGCGTCGGATTGGCCGCGCGGGAGGGCCCTTGAGTACCTGATCCTGCGCGCCTTCGAACTCGGCGGTGCGGAGGTGGTCTCGCCCTACGCGGTCAGGCTGCACGGCGCGGTCGTCGAGCAGATCGACGGCATGATCGTCAGCGACGGCCTCACGTGCATGGTCGAGGTCAAGGACCAAGCGGACCGCGTCAACGTGGAGCCGCTGGCGAAGGTGCGCAACCAGTTGCTCCGGAGACCAGCGGGCGTGGTCGGCAGCGTGTTCAGCCGCGGCGGTTTCACGGAGCCGGCCGTCACGCTGGCGCACTTCATGGCGCCGCATGCCATCCTCCTGTGGCAGGGTCCCGAGATCGCGTATCTCCTCGCCAAGCGAGATTTCGGGCGTGCCCTGAAGCTCACGTACCGGGTCCTGATGCAGGACGGGAAGCCCGATTTCGACTCGCGCGCCCGACACCTGGGATGAGCACTTACGTCATCACCGAGGGGGCGGCCGAGGCGGCGATCCTGCGCGCATTCCTCGCGGAATTGGGCGTCGGCGGCGTTCAGGTCGTGGAGGCGGGCGGCAAGTCCTCCGCGATCTCCCTCGGCACGTCGCTGGCGCTCAAGGATCAGGCCCGAGTCGCGGTGATCGTCGACGCCGATACGACCGATGACGGGCGGATCAGGAAGCAGCAGATGATCTTCCGCGACCTCGTGCCTCCGCGCGCCGGCGAAGACCGGTGTCGATTGTTCCTGGCCGTACCAACCGTCGAGGGTCAACTGCTCCCGACGGCCGCGCCCGTCCCGGCCGCGCTCGACGGCGATCGCGAGCCGTTTCGGGAGCGGGCCGCGCCCGGTCTCCCGCCTGCGAACGGGTCCTCGGCGACGGCCAGCCCTCCGCTGCTGGACGACCTCGTGGCGTTCCTACAGGGTGCCTCATCCGCCCCGAACGGCAGGCTCGACGCCTGAGCGCGCCCTCGCGGAGGCCGTGCTCCCTACACCGTCACCTGGGTGCCGACCTCGACCACGCGCCCAGTCGGGATCTGGAAGAAGTCCGTGGCGTCGTTGGCGTTGCGGGCGAGCCCGATGAAGATCCGGTCCTGCCAGAGCGGCATGCCCGATTGCGCGGCCGGCCGGATCGAGCGCCGGGACAGGAAGAACGACGTCGCCATGATGTCGAACTTGAAGCCCTGCTTGCGCAGCAGCGCCAGCCCCTTCGGGATGTTCGGCGATTCCATGTAGCCGAACTTCATCACCACCTTCCAGAAATGCGGCCCCATCGGCTCGATCCGGATCCGGTCGGCGTCGTTCAGGCGCGGCAGGTCGATGGTCTTGACCGTGAGCACGACGTTCTTCTCGTGCAGCACCTTGTTGTGCTTCAGGTTGTGGAGCAGCGCGGCCGGCGCCGTCTCGGGATCGCTGGTCAGGAACACCGCCGTGCCCTTGACGTGGTGGGGCGGGCTCTTCTCCAGCATGCCGACGAGCTCAGTCAGGGGCACGTCGGTCTTGCGGGTCTTGTTGAACAGGATGGTGACGCCCCGCACCCAGGTCCACATGATCAGGACCAGCACGCCCGCGATCATCAGCGGGACGTAGCCGCCCTCGAAGACCTTCAGCAGGTTCGAGACCAGGAACATGATCTCGATGGCGATGAAGGGCACCATCGCGGCGCCGGCCGCCAGCGGCGACCAGTGCCAGAACCGCCACAGGACCAGGAAGGCGAGGCAGGCCGTGATCAGCATCGTGCCGGTGACGGCGATGCCGTAGGCCGAGGCGAGGCCGCTGGAGGTGCGGAACAGGAAGACCAGCACGACGACGCCCAGCAGCAGCAGCGTGTTGATCTGCGGCAGGAAGATCTGGCCGGAATGCGACTCGGAGGTGTGGCGGATCTCCAGCCGCGGCAGCAGACCGAGCTGCACGGCCTGCCGCGACAAGGAGAAGGCGCCGGTGATCACCGCCTGGCTGGCGATCACCGTCGCCAGGGTGGCGAGGATCACCATCGGCAGCAGCGCCCACTCGGGCACGAGCTGGAAGAACGGGTCCGTCGCGTCCGGGTGGGCGAGCACGAGCGCCGCCTGGCCCAGGTAGTTGAGGGCGAGCGAGGGGCCGACGATGGCGCTCCAGGCGGCCTGGATGGGCCGGCGGCCGAAATGGCCGAGATCCGCGAACAGCGCCTCAGCGCCGGTCACCGCGAGGAAGACCGCGCCGAGCACCACGAGGGCGCCGGTGCCGTGGCCGACGAGATAGGTCGCCGCGTGCCAGGGATTGAGCGCGAGCAGCACGTCGGGCCGCCGCCAGATGTGCGGCAGCGCCGCGACCGCCAGGGCGGCGAACCAGACCAGCATGATGGGACCGAAGAAGGTCGCCATCCGGCCGGTGCCCCGGCTCTGGACCAGGAACAGCGGCACGATGATCGCGATCGTGATCGGCAGGACGGAGTTGTCGAAGGCCGGGGTGACGAGCTTCAGGCCCTCCACGGCCGAGAGCACCGAGATCGCCGGGGTGATGATCGCGTCCCCGTAGAACAGGGCGGCGCCGAGCAGCCCCAGCATGAACACAGTGCGCGATCCGCCCAGCGCCTTGCGGGCGAGCGCCATCAGCGAGAGGATGCCGCCCTCGCCCCGGTTGTCCATGTGCAGGAGCAGCAGGACGTACTTCACGGTGACGATCAGGATCAGCGCCCAGAGCAGCAGCGAGACCGTGCCCAGCACCTCCTCCGGCGGGACGATTCCGTCCGAGCGGCCGGGCCCCAGCGCCTCGCGGAAGGCGTAGAGCGGGCTGGTGCCGATGTCGCCGTAGACGACCCCGATCGAGCCGATGAACAGCGTCCAGAACTTGGCATGCGTCCCGGAATGGCCCTCCGGCTCGTCGACGCTGCCGGCCGGACTCGGCGGGCCGCCGCTCGGGGGCGTGAGAGTTTCGGGCGGGGCGCTCGGAGAACCACCCGCGGGCACGGCTGACTGGGTCATGGCTGATCGGGAATGCGCCCGCGAGCGGCGCGGGCCGCCGGGCATGCTAATGGGCCATTCGGCGGCACGAAGCCTTGGAGGCCGGACGCGCGGCGCGCGCCCGCCTCGAATTTGACGCGTTCATAGCACGCGCCCACCCGCGTGCCTAGCTTTCGCCCCCGCCGCACCGGCAGGTGCCGGGCGGGGCGGGCCACCTTACTCCGCGGCGGTGCGCCGGCCCTGGCCGAAGCGCCGCTCGATGTAGTCGATCACGATGGTCTCGAAATCCTTGGCCAGGGTGGCGCCGCGCAGCGTCATCGCCTTCTTGCCGTCGATGAAGACCGGGGCGGTGGGGGTCTCGCCGGTGCCGGGCAGCGAGATGCCGATATCGGCGTGCTTCGATTCGCCCGGCCCATTCACGATGCAGCCCATCACCGCCACGTTCAGGGTCTCGACGCCCGGATAGGTCTTGCGCCATTCCGGCATCGAGGCGGCGATCCAGTTCTGGATGTCGCGGGCGAGTTCCTGGAACACCGTCGAGGTGGTGCGCCCGCAGCCGGGGCAGGCCGCGACGAGCGGCACGAAGGTGCGGAAACCCATGGTCTGCAGGAGTTCCTGCGCGGCCTTCACCTCCACGGTGCGGTCGCCGCCCGGCTCCGGCGTCAGGGAGTAGCGGATCGTGTCGCCGATCCCCTCCTGGAGCAGCACGCCCATGGCGGCCGAGGCCGCCACGACGCCCTTCGTGCCCATGCCGGCCTCGGTGAGGCCGAGATGGATGGCGTAGTCGCCGCGGCGGGCGACCTCCCGGTAGACGGCGATCAGGTCCTGCACCGCCGAGACCTTGGCGGAGAGCACGATCCGGTCCTTCGGCAGGCCGATCTCGACGGCGCGGTCCGCCGAGAGCAGGGCCGACTGCACCATCGCCTCGCGCATCACCGCGCGGGCGTCGAGGGGCTTCTCGCTCTTGGCGTTGGCGTCCATCAGCGAGGTCAGGAGGGCCTCGTCGAGGGAGCCCCAGTTGGCGCCGATCCGCACCGCCTTGCCGTAGCGAGCCGCCGTCTCGACGATGGTCGAGAACTGCAGGTCCTTCTTCTCCTTGAAGCCGACATTGCCCGGGTTGATCCGGTACTTCGCCAGCGCCTCGGCGCAGGCCGGGTGGTCGGCGAGCAGCTTGTGCCCGATGTAGTGGAAGTCCCCGACCAGCGGCACGTGGACGCCGATGCGATCCAGCCGCTCGCGGATCTTCGGCACCGCCGCCGCCGCCTCGTCGCGGTCGACCGTGATGCGCACGATCTCGGAACCGGCCCGGTTCAGGGCGGCGACCTGCGCCACGGTGGCGTCGATGTCCGCCGTGTCGGTGTTGGTCATGGACTGGACCACGATCGGGGCGCCGCCACCGATCGTCACGGCGCCCTCGCCCTCGCCGATCCGTACGCCGACGGTGCCGTGCCGGGGCGCGGGGCCAGCGATCTCGGGCGCGGCGGACGCGTCGACGGCGCGGGCGTCCTGGGCTTGGGTGTGGGCTTGCATCGGATCCCTCGTGCCGGGCTTTTCGCGCTCCGGCGTCAAGCGTTTAGCTGATCCTGCGCGCGGCCGGCGTCAAGTCTGTGACGCCGCGCACGCCCCCGGCTCCGCACCGGACGACCGACCCGGGAGGTTCACCGCTTCATGGCCCATCGGGCCGCCCCTGTCGAGGCGGCCCGCGCCGGGCAGGGTTGCATGGCCTGTGCGACGCACCAAATTATATCGCAGTGCAACAACGCTCCGGCAGGCCATGACCGACTCGCTCGACAGAACCCGCCCCCCTCCGGCCGATCCCCTTGGCGTGGAGGCGGTGCACGGCGGCAAGGCGCCCGCGCCCGGGGGCGGCGCCCACCCCCTGGCCGGGCCGCGGGCCGAGAAGGGGATCGCGCTCGCGCTCCAGGGCGGCGGCGCCCACGGCGCCTTCACCTGGGGCGTGCTCGACGCGCTGATCGAGGACGGGCGGCTCGCCTTCGAGGCGATCACCGGGGCGAGCGCCGGAGCGATGAACGCGGTGGTGATGACCCACGGCTGGCTCAAGGGCGGCCCCGACGGGGCGCGGGCGCAACTCGAAGCCTTCTGGAAGGAGGTGAGCCTCGACGGCGACCTCCCGCGCTCGCAGCAGAATCTGGTCGAGGGGATGATGCGCCTGTGGCGGCGCAGCCCCCTGGCCGAGGTCTGGACCAGCCTCGCCAGCCCCTACGAGGCCAATCCCCTGAACCTCAACCCGCTCAAGCGGGCGCTGACCGACACGGTGGATTTCGATGCCCTGCGCAGCGGGAACGAGACGCCGCTCTTCATCTCGGCCACCAATGTCTGGACCGGGAAGATCGCGGTGTTCGAGGGCCGCGACCTCACGGCCGACCACGTCATGGCCTCGGCCTGCCTGCCGACAGTGTTCCAGGCGGTGGAGATCGACGGCGTGCCCTACTGGGACGGGGGCTACCTCGGCAACCCGCCGCTCTACCCACTCTACCACGGTGCCGAGACCCGCGACTTCCTCCTCGTCCAGATCAATCCCGTGGAGCGGCGCGAGACGCCGCGCACGCCTCAGGAGATCCGAGACCGCCTCAACGAGATCACCTTCAACGGCAACCTGCTGCGCGAATTGCGGGGGATCGACTTCGTGCAGCAGTTGATCGACGAGGGGGCGCTGGCGCCGGAGGGCTATCGGCCGGTGCGCCTGCATCGGATCGACGGCAGCGGCGCGCTCGACGATTACGCGGCCTCGACGAAGCTCAAGGCGCAGTGGCCGTTCCTGCTCCAGCTGCGCGACGCCGGACGGGAGGCGGCGAAGGCGTGGCTGGCGCAGCATTTCGACGCGGTCGGGCGTGAGAGCACGCTGGACCTGCGGGCGATGTACGGGTGATCCGTCTCACCAAGCCCGCGCGGCGGAGCTTTGCTCCGCACGCCTGAGCAAACCGATGTCCGCATTGGCGTGCGAGGCGCAGCATCGCCGAGCAATCGATCGCACATCGTATAAGTTCGTCACCAGCATAGCGGACCCTGGCGGATAAAACCCGGGACGCTTGATGACAGCCTCCTCTTTTCCGGATGCTGTGGCGTCAGCGGAAGGAGATCCGGAATCCAGCACGGGACTCTGCCGCGAAGCGGCTCCGAATGCCAAGACCAGTGTTGAAAAGCAGTCGATTCGCGGAGTCTTGCACTGGTTTCCGGCTCGCATTCCGCTGGCGCTCCATGCGCCCGGAAAAGGGCGGAGAGGGTGGTGTGAACCTGCGACCCAATCGGACAGCCCCGCGAGTCGGTTTCTGCCTGGGACGTCGCAGATCGTCCTCTGCTTTTCCGGCTCGGTCCGAGCCCACGCCCCGACCGCCTGAGCCGGATGCGGCCCGCAGACCGTCGCGAGCCACCGCGGCCCGTCCTTGCGCGGGATCCCGGCTCTCGTTCCGCCGATGCTGATCTCGTGCGGGACGGGGGACCCTCGACCAGGCGCCGTCAGCCCGCCTTGAACCGCCAGACGCCGGTGCGCTTGATCTCCGCATCCTCCAGCGCCCGGGTGACCGGGACCTCGTAGGTGGCGAGGCGCTCCAGGCGGTCCTGCGGCAGGTAGGCCCGCCCTGGATCGCCCAGCAGCACGCGGGCGCCGCGGGCCTGGAGGCGCGAGAGCCAGTCGCTCACTCGGGCGGCGAGGTCGCGCTCGTAGAAGATGTCCGCCGCGAGCACGCAGTCCCAGCCGTGGTCGCGGCCGATCAGGTCGCCCGCCACCGCGCGGACGCGTTCCCCGATGCCGTTCTCGGCGGCGTTGAGGCCGATCGCCGCGATCGCGAAGGGATCGAGGTCGCTCGCCTCCACCGACGCGGCCCCGGCCCTCGCCGCCGCGATGGCGACGAGCCCGGAGCCCGAGGCGAAATCGAGGAGGCGCCCCCCGGCCACGCTCTCCGGATGGTCGAGGACGTAGCGCGCGAGGCCCTGGCCGCCGGCCCAGGCGAAGGCCCAGAAGGGTGGGGGCAGGCCGATCTCGCCGAGTTCCTCCTCGGTGCGGCCCCACAGGTCCGTGGCCTCGTCGGCGACGTGGAGGCGGATCTCGGGGGCGTGCGGCACCGGGCGCAGGCGGGTGTTGTCGCGGATGAAGCGCAGGGGATCGAGCGCGGGCGCGGTCATGAGGCCAGCATCTCCGCGTGGAGCCGGGCCACGGCGCCGGCCACGGCCGCCTCGGTGAAGCCCCCGTCGAGGATCCGCCGCCGCGCGGCGGCGCCCATGGCGGCGAGGCGGTCCGGGTCGGCGGCGAGTCCCGCGAGCGCCGCCGCCAGCGCTCCCGGATCGTCCGGCGGGACGAGCAGGCCCTCGATCCCGTCGCGGACGAGCGCGCGGCAGCCCGGCACGTCGGTGGTGACGATGGCGCGGCCGCTCGCGGCGGCTTCGAGAAGGGCGCGGGGGAGCCCCTCGCCGCCGCGGCTGGGCAGGCAGGCCACCTGCGCGGCGGCCAGCGCCCCCGCCACGTCGGCGGTGGCGCCGTGCCACGCGACCCCGTCCCGCGACCAGCCGCGCAGGGTCGCCTCCGGGATCGCGCGCCGGTTCGACGGGTCCGGCGCGCCGTGGAGGACGAGTTCGACGGCCGCGCCCTGGCCGCGCGCGAGGCGGACCGCCTCCACGGCGGTGTCGATCCCCTTCGACCACAGCATCCGGGCGACCAGCGCGACCCGCAGGGGCGGCATGGGCGGCAGCGGCGCCGGACTCCAGGCCGCCGGATCGATGCCGGCGCCCCCCACGATGGTGACGCGGGGATCGGCCGGATCGAGGCCGAGAAGCGCGGCGTCGTCGGGGTTCTCGAACAGGTAGCGGGTGGCCCGGGTCTCCAGGCCGCCGCGGATCAGGCGGCGCAGGGCGCCGCGGGCGAGCCGCCCGGCCCGATCGCGCCGCGCGCCGATCAGGCCGAGGCCGGTGAGCGCGTAGACCCGCCGCGGGATGCCCGCCAGGGTGGCGGCCGCGCCGCCGACCAGGATGCCGCGCAGCGCGATGCAGTGGACGAGGTCGGCCCGCAGGGCGCGCAGGATCGCCGCGAGCTGGCCGGCCGCGTAACCGGCCGCCATCGGGTTGAGGCTGGAGCGCTCCGCGTCGAGGGCGACGACCCGGGCGCCGGTGGCCTCGATCGGCGCGCGGTGGTCCCGCACCCGGGTCACCACCGCGACCCGGTGGCCGGCCGCCACCGCCGCGCGGGCCATCGGCAGGAAGTGCGAGGCGAAGAACCAGTCCTCCGTGACCACGAAGGCGATGGTCCTGCTGCCGTCCTGCTGGGTCACGCGGGTCTCCCTGTCGCTGGACCCTCCTAACGCGCGCCGGGGGCGGGCGAAACTCCCCGGGAAGCGCCCGGGAGGAACCCGGAGCGGCACGCTCCGGTTGAAGTACCTCAACGCGGCGTCCCGCCGAGAAGAGACCCTGCATGCTGTCGGATCCCGAGACGACGCCCCCCGCGCCCGAGGATCGCATCGACGCCCGCGATGCCGCCCGCGAGGTCGGCCTGCGCTACGTGAGCGACGAGGAGCCGGGCTACCGGCGCAAGCGCAACGGGCGCGGCTTCCGCTACATCGACCCGCAGGGCCGGCCCGTGCGCGAGGCGGCGGTGCTGAAGCGGATCAGGGGCCTGGCGATCCCGCCCGCCTACACGGATGTGTGGATCTGCCGCCACGCCAACGGCCACATCCAGGCGACCGGGCGCGACGACCGCGGCCGCAAGCAGTACCGCTACCACCCGCAATTCCGGGAGGCGCGGGAATCGACCAAGTTCGCCCACATGATGGCCTTCGCCGAGGCGCTCCCGGGCCTGCGGGCCAAGGTGCGGGAGCACATGGCCCTGCGCGGCCTGCCGCGCGAGAAGGTGCTCGCCACGGTCGTGTACCTGCTGGAGACGACGCTGATCCGGGTCGGGAACGACGATTACGCCCGCGCCAACCGCTCCTACGGGCTCACCACCCTGCGCGATCCCCACGTGAGCATCGAGGGCGCGGAGCTGAAGTTCCGCTTCAAGGGCAAGAGCGGCAAGGTCTGGCAGCTCTCGGTGCGCGACCGCCGGGTGGCGAAGATCGTGAAGGACTGCCAGGACCTGCCCGGCCAGGACCTGTTCCAGTACATCGACGCGGACGGCGTGCAGCGGGACGTGACCTCGGCGGACGTCAACGCCTACCTGCGCGAGATCTCCGGGCGCGACATCACCGCCAAGGATTTCCGCACGTGGTCCGGCACCGTGCTGGCCGCGCTCGCCCTGCGCGAGTTCGAGGCCTTCGACACCCAGGCGGTGGCGAAGCGCAATGTCCGGCAGGCGATCGAGCGGGTGGCGGAGCGGCTCGGCAACACGCCGACCATCTGCCGCAAGTGCTACGTGCACCCCGAGGTCCTGGGCTGCTACCTGGAGGGCGCGTTCCTGCTGCAGGTGCGCGACGAGGTGCAGGAGCAGCTCCGGGAGGAGATCCACCGGCTGCGGCCGGAGGAGACCGCCGTCCTCGCCCTGCTGCAGGCCCGCCTCGGCGCGGCGGCGCAGGCTCGCCCGGAGGCCACGCCGGCGGCCGGCGGGCGCAGCCGCAAGGGGGGCTCCAAACCCCGCGGCCGCTCGGCGGCCCGGCGGGCGGCCTGAGGGGAAGCCGGGGGCGCCCGTGATCCGGCGGCGACCTCCTCAGAAGGAGGCCGCCGCCTCGTGCGCGCTCCGCAGGCGGGGGGCGCGGCTGGCGGCGCCCGGCCGGTAGCCGGCCGGCTCGCTGTCGATCACCGGCGCGAGGCCCATCTGGCGGGCGAGCTGCACGAGGTCCTTGAGCCGTCCGGTCTTGGTCTTGCGGCGCAGGTTCAGGCGGTGGGTCTCGACCGTGCGCACGCTCACCGTGAGGCGGCGGGCGACCTCCTTGTTGCTGAAGCCCGCGCTGAGGAAGCGCAGCACCTCCGCCTCGCGCGGCGTGAGGCCGAGGGCCGCGGCCGCGTCCTGCGGGGCCGCCTGGTCCGGCGCGCTGTCCGCGAGCGGGAGGCCGCGGGCGAGGGCGACGATGGTCGCGCAGATGTCGCGCGGCGCGGCCGTGCGGGCCACGAAGGCGTCCGCGCCCGCCGCCGCGAGCTGGGCGAGCGTCGCCGCCTCCGCCGCCTGGAAGGCGACCAGCACCTTCACGCGGGGATGCCGCTCGCGCAGGGCCGCGATCGCGCCGGCGTGCCGCTCCGGCAGGAAGACCAGGGCGACCCCGTCGAGGGGCGCCCCCGTCGAGGCGGCGTGCAGGTCCGCCTCGTCCACGGTCACGAGCGCGGGATGATGCTCCAGCGTCGCGCGGAAGACGGCCCCGAGATCCGGCGGCTCATCGATGATCAGCACTCTCACGGCGTCACTCATGCCGTTCAGCCTCCGTCTCGGCGCGGCACACGCGCCTGGTTGACGGGCTGTACGGATCAAGGGCCGTTCCAGCGCGGGCGTCCCGGCGGGCCCGGCACCGGGAATCCAGCGGAATCACCTCTCGTTAAGGTTGACGCGCCGCGGCCGCGGCCGTCCCGGACCCGCGGCGCGGGGCAGGGATGGGGGACGGAGCCGCCGTCCGGGCCCAGCGGGCCGGCGCCGATGTCCCGGAACGGGACGCATGCGGGCGTCGGGCGGGACTCCCGGGCGCGCCCGTCGCCGGGCGCCATTGATGCAGTCTGCCGAGGTGGCGCAGGATCAGCCGGCGCGGGCGAGGACGAGGTCGGCGAAGGCCGAGACGACGCGGTTGCGCCCAGTCGACTTGGCCTCGTAGAGGGCGATGTCGGCGCGCTTGTGCAGGCTCGCGGGCGTCTCGCCCTCCGACCACGCGCTCACGCCGAAGCTGCAGGTGAGCTGGACCGGGCCGCGCTTGCCCTTGAAGCGCAGCTGCGTGCAGCGCAGGCGCAGCCGGTTGGCGGCGGCCTCGGCCTCCTCCAGGGTGCGGCCCGGCAGCACGATCCCGAATTCCTCGCCGCCCAGGCGCCCCACGATCGTGTCGGGGATCTCGCCCAGCGCCCGCGCGACGCCCTGGATGGCGAGGTCGCCGACGTCGTGGCCGTGCTCGTCGTTGATCGTCTTGAAGGTGTCGATGTCCGCGAGCACGAAGCCGATGCGGCCGTGATTGCCGGCGCGGTCGGCGAGGTCGCCGAGGCGTTGCAGGAAGGCGCGGCGGTTGAGGAGTTCGGTGAGCGAATCGGTCGCCGCGAGGCGGATCAGCTCGCGCTGCATGGTCGTCATGCGCTCGGCGGCCCGCAGGCGCGCGTAGAGCTCCTCGGCGCCCGGGGGCTTGTCGATGAAGTCGTCCGCGCCGCTGTCCAGCGCCTCGGCGAGGTTGCGGGCATTGCGGGCCGAGGACATCGTGATGATCGAGAGGGGACGGTGGTTCTCGGCGAGCAGGCGCGCCGACCAGCACAGTTCGAGGCCGCTGAGCGGACGCACTTCGAGGCTGGTGATCAGGGCCGTGACGGTATCGTTCGCGGTGACGAAGTCGAGCGCCTCGCGCGAATCCGTGAACGTGTTCACGGTGTAGCCCCGGGGGTCGAGCAGCGCGCTGATCACCTTCAGCACGACCCGGCTCGGATCGACCACGACGATGTGCATGACGCCCCCTGCGCGTTTCCCGGAGGCCCGCGCGGGCGGGCTGTCCTCATTCCGCGACAGTCGCGCATGCCGCTTAACGCCGTCTCAAGAGGACACGCCGAAGGCGAGCCGCCGACCGTCGTCTCGCCGCGAAAGCTTCGCTGTCATGCGGCCCTGCCGTCGGACGCGATGCGCGACGGCAGGGCGGGGGGAAGACTTGGTTCCGACCGCCGACGGATCCGGCGCCGGGACCGCGCGGCCCGATCAATACTCCCAGAAGATGCGCTGCAGCTCCTTGGTGTCGCTGGTCTTGGTGAGGGCGACCGCCGCCAGGATCTTGGCCTTCTGCGGGTTGAGGTCGTGGGCGACGACCCAGTCGAAGCTGTCGTCCGGCTGCTCGGCGTTGCGCAGGACGAAGCCGTCGCCGACCCGCGAGGAACGGATGATCAGCGTGCCCTTCTGGCGCAGGTCCTTCAGGGTGTCGACGAGGTAGCCCGCCACCGAGCCGTTGCCGGTGCCCGCGTGGATGATCGCCTTGGCGCCGGCCTGCACCGCCGCTTGGTAGGGAACCGGGCTCATGTTGCCCGAGCCGTAGACGATCGCCACGTCGGGCAGCGTATCGATGCCCGCGATGTCGAATTCCGACCCGGTGCCGTGCCGCTTCACCGGCGCGCGGAAATAGTAGGTCTTGCCCTCGACCACCATGCCGAGCGGCCCCCACTGGCTGAAGAAGGCGCTGGGCTTGATGTTCACGCGCTTGGTGACGTCGCGCCCGGACTGGATCTCGTCGTTCATGGTCACGAGGACGCCCTTGCCCCGCGAGTCCGGGCTGCCCGCCGTGGCGACCGCGTCCATCAGGTTGAGGGCGCCGTCCGCCGAGAGGGCGGTCGAGGGCCGCATCGAGCCCACCACGACGATCGGCTTGTCGCTGTGCACCACGAGGTTGAGGAAGAAGGCGGTCTCCTCCAGCGTGTCGGTGCCGTGGGTGATCACCACGCCGTCGACGTCGTCCTGCTTCAGGAGGTCGGAGACCCGCTTGGCCAGGGTGACGAGCTGCGCGTTGGTGAAGCTCTCCGAGGCGATCTGGAAGACCTGCTCGCCGCGGACCTCCGCCACCTGGGACAGACCCGGCACCGCCGCGATGAGCTTGTCGACCGGGACCTTGGCGGCCTGGTAGGTGGCGCTGTTGCTGGCATCCGCCCCCGCCCCCGCGATGGTGCCGCCGGTGGCCAGGATCACGACCCGAGGCTTGCCCGTGGTCGCGGCGGTCGAGGGCTGCGGCGCCTCGAGGGCGGCGGCCGGGCCGGCGAGCGGGAGGGCGGCGCCGAGCAGCAGGGCGGCGAGCAGGCGGCGGGAGGGAGAGAGGGACATCGGGCGACCTCGGTGGAGGAATCGGGCGCGGCCTTGCGGCGCGCGCCACGATACGTCGCGGATCGCGCCAGGGAAGCCCACGCGATCTCAGCGCAGGCAGGTCTCCACCGCCGCGCCGATTTCCAGCAGGCGCCGGTCGTGGCCGTGGCGGGCGAGCAGCATCAGTCCGGCCGGCTGCGCCCGGCCGGGCATCGGCAGCGACAGGCCGGTGAGGTCGAAGAGGTTGCCCACCATGGTGTTGCGCAGCATCAGGACGTTGGTGCGCGCGAAGGCCTCGTCGTCGGTCTCCACCGCGGCGATGGCCGGGGCCGGGATCGCCGTCGCCGGCAGGGCGATGGCGTCGTAGGGCATCAGGCGCGCGTCGCAGGCCCGGACCAGGGCCGCGCGGGCGCGCATCATCCGGATATAGGCCGCCGCGCCCACCGGCCGGCCGCGCTCGATGCGCACCCGGACCCGGGGATCCATGGCCGGCCCGTCTCGGTCGAGCCAGTCGGCATGGACCTCGTAGGCCTCGATCGAGGCCAGCGGCGCGGCCGCCGTCGCGGCGGCGAAATCCGCGAGCAGGTCGTCGAGGGCCATGTCGAGGATCCGGGCACCGGCCCGGCCGAGCGTCCCGAGCGCCTCCTCGAAAGAGGCGGCGACGCCCGGGTCGGTCTCGGTGAACAGGAGCCCGCGAGGCACGCCGATGCGCAGGTCCGCCAGCGCGGCGGGTGCGAGGGGGAGGGGCTCCTCGCCCGCCATCACGGCGTCCGCCGCCGCGCAGGCCGCGACCGTGCGGGCGAGGGGTCCGATCGAGTCGAGGGAGGGGCTGAGCGGGAAAGCGCCCGCGAGGGGCACGCGCCGGGCGGTGGGCTTGAACCCGACGACCCCGTTGAGGGAGGCCGGGATGCGCACGGAGCCGCCGGTATCGGTCCCGATCGCCACGTCGCTGGTGCCCAGCGCCGCCGAGACGCCAGCGCCCGAGGAGGAGCCGCCCGGCAGGCGGGCCGGATCGGCGGCGTTGCCGGGCGTGCCGTAATGCGGGTTGAGGCCGAGGCCGGAGAAGGCGAATTCCGACATGTTGGTCTTGCCGACGATCACCGCGCCCGCCCGGCGCAGGCGGGCGACGACCGGCGCGTCGGCGGGGGCGGGCGGGCTCTCGCGCCGGATCGTGGACCCGGCCGTGGTCGGCTCGCCCGCGACGTCGAACAGGTCCTTGATCGAGACGATGACGCCGTCGAGCGGTCCGAGCGAGAGGCCGGCCCGGCGGCGGGCGTCGGCCGCCTCGGCCTCGGCCCGGGCGGTCTCCTCGTAGAGACGGGTGAAGACGTGGCGGCCCGCCGGCTCGGCGATGGCGGCGAGGCGGCGCTCCAGGTCGTCGCGAACGGGCGTAGAGGTCATCGCGGGGTCTCCGGGGGAGGGCGGCTGGCGAGCAGGATGGCGCCGTTCCAGGCGAGGGTCACCAGGAGGGCGAGGGACAGGGCCGCGGCGGCCCCGAGCGGCACGACCGCGACGGCGAGCACCGTCAGCGCGGCGCCGAAGCCGACGAGCCCGGGCAGGCCGAGGACCAGCACCGTCGCGGCGGCCTCGCCGCCGAGCCGCGGATGCAGGATCACCGCCAGGCTCACCATGACGACCGGGGCCAGCGCCAGGATGCCGGCGAGGCCGGGTCCCGCGACGCGGCCCGCGAGCAGCACCAGGGCGACCAGCGCCATGACGATCCCGGCCCGGACCGCGACGTCGCGGGGGCGGCCGGGCCGTCGGGGCACCGGCGCCGGGGGGCAGATGCGCCGCCCGGCGAGCGCGCAGGCAAGGAGCGTGAGGACGGACAGGGCGGCGGCTGGCGCGAGGTCCGGCGCGACGCGCCGCAGCAGCACCGCCGTCGCCGCCCAGGCGAGGAGCCCCGCCCCGAGGGCCGCGGGGAGGCCGCGCCGCGGCGCCAGCGCGGCGTAGACGACCACGAGGACGCCCGTGCCGGCGATCGCCGGCAGGCTCGCCACCGCGCTGGCGCGCAGGAAGTCAGGCCCGTGCTCCAGGGAGAGGAACAGGTAGGCCGGGCCCGCCGAGAGGGGCAGGGTGGCGATCATCGCGCCGACGAGGGGCCCGGTCCGCTCCACAGCCCGTGCGGCGATCACCACCACCGCGGCGCTCGCCAGCATCTTGGCGAGGAGAGGAGCCCAGGCGAGGTCGGCCATGGCGTCAGGACACGACCGGCAGGGTCTCGACGTCGTAGGCGTGGGCGAGGCGCCGCCCGAGCACCGGGTCCTCGATCTCCATCTCGAACCGCGTCGCCGGCCGGATGCCCCCGATCGTCCCCAGCGTCCCGCCGAACATCACGGTGCCGGGCGCCAGCCCCGGTCCGCCGGGCCGCCGCGCCAGCAGGTCGCCCGGTCTGCGCAACGCCGCGAGCGCGCCCTCCTGGTAGAGCACCCGCGTGCCGTCGATCGTCGCGTAGGAGCGCATCACCAGCGCGTCCCAGTGCGGTTCGACCTCGTCGAGGCGCCACAGCTCCGCCCCGACCGGCTTGCCGCAGAGCTGCTTCGACAGGGCGATGCCGATCGTCTCGGCCTTGCGGTCGGTGTGGTCGGAGCCGATCCCGAGCCAGAGTCCATCGGCCAGCCCGACGACGACCGGCTCGGCCTCGCCGGAGGTGTCGGGCCCGAGCACGGTGAGGCGGGGCGCCTGGGTGAGGGTGGCGGCGGCGACCCGGTAGTAGACCGGCACCGCCGAGGGGCGCGGCACGCCGATGGCCGCGAGTTCCTCGATGTGGTGGCGGATCGCCGCCTCGTCGCGACCCGCCCAGCCGGCGATCACCACCGCGTCGGGATCGAACGCGATGGTGTCCCGGCGCCCGCCGGCCGTGCGGTGGAAGGTGAGCATGGCGTGCGTCCTCAGGCGGCGGAGGGGGCGGCCGCGGCTTTGTCGTGCCAGCGGGCGAAGCCGAAGACCAGGATGGCGGCGAGCAATTCGAGGCCCGCCACGAAGGCGAGGCCGCTGGTCGAGGAACCCGTGAGCGAGGTCGACACGCCGACCAGGTAGGGGGCGACGAACCCCGCGAGGTTGCCGATCGCGTTGATCGCCGCGATGGCGCCCGCGGCGGCGGTGCCGGCGAGGAAGGTCTGCGGCAGCGCCCAGAAGACCGGGAAGGCGGCGAGGATGCCGACCGCCGCCACGGTCAGGGCGGCGAGGGCGAGCACGGCCTGGCCGATCAGGGCGCCCGTCGCGGCGAGCCCCGCGGCGGCCACGAGGCTCGCCGCGGCGCAATGCAGGCGCCGCTCCCGGTGGCGGTCGGAATGGGCGCCGTTCCAGACCATCGCGACCGTGCCGGCGACGAACGGGATGGCCGCCAGGAAGCCGATGGCGATCGGGTCGCGCACGCCGATCTCCTTGATGATCGAGGGTGTCCAGAACGCGATGGTGGCGTTGCCGCTGACGATGCAGAAATAGATCAGCGCGCAGAGCCAGACCCGGCCGTCCCGCAGGGCGGCGCCGAACTGCGCCTCCTTGCCGGCGGCCCGGCCCTCGGCCGCGATCTCGGCGCTCATGGCGGCGGCCACGCGCGGGTCGAGCCAGCGCGCCTCCTCGGGCCGGTCCGGCAGCAGGGCGAGGACGGCGATGCCGGCGAGGAGCGAGGGGATGCCCTCCAGGATGAACAGCCACTGCCAGTTGGCGAGGCCGGCGACGCCCCCCATTGTGCCCATGATCACCCCCGCCACCGGGCCGCCCACGATCCCCGCGATGGCGAAGGAGGTCATGAACAGCCCGTTGATCCGCGAGCGGCGGGCGCTCGGGAAGAAGTAGGTCAGGTAGAGCACGACGCCCGGGAAGAAGCCGGCCTCGAACACCCCGAGCAGGAAGCGCACGGCGTAGAAGGCCCATTCGCTGCGGACGAAGGCCAGCGCCATCGAGGCGAGCCCCCACAGGATGGTGATCCGCGCCAGGGTCCGCCGCGCGCCGATCCGCTCCAGCAGCAGGTTGCTCGGCACCTCGAACAGGAAGTAGCCGATGAAGAAGATGCCGGCGCCGAAGCCGTAGACCGCCTCGTTGAAGCGCAGGTCGGACAGCATCTGGAGCTTGGCGAAACCCACGTTCACCCGGTCGATCCAGGCCAGGATGAACAGGATGACCAGGAACGGGATCAGCCGGACCGTCGCCCGGCGATAACCCTCCTCGCGCTCGCTGGCGCTCACCGCGTGTTCCACCCTCGGCATCGCTCTTCTCCCGCGGCCCGCCCGGGCCGATCGGCGCTTTCCCTGGCAAGTACCATGCCTGTGAAATTTCACAAGCCATGCTAAGGCACCCGGAGATCGGAGGTGACGGGGGTCATGGGGGCGGACGGGCGCGCGGCTTTGTCGGAGAACGAGCGGGCCTACCGGCGCCTGAAGGCCGACATCCTGGCGCTGCGGCTCAAGCCGGGGGACACGCTCAACGAGGCGGCGCTCTGCGCCGAGTTCGGCATCGGGCGCACGCCGGTGAACAAGGCGCTGCACCGCCTGATGCACGAGGGGCTGGTGCGGATCCTGCCCCGCAAGGGTGTCCTGGTGCAGCCGCTCTCCCTCGACGAGTTCGCCCAGCTCGTCGAGGTGCGCCGCCTGACGGAGCCGCCCTGCGCGGCGCGGGCGGCGACGCGGATCGGCGCGGAGGACCTCGCGCGGCTCGACGCGGTGCTGGCGGAGGCGCCCGCCGGGCCGGCGGAGGACCTCGACCCGATCCTGGAGGCGGACCGGCGCTTCCACGCACTCATCGCCGCGGCGAGCGGCAACCGGGTGCTGGCCGAGGTGCTCGACGGGCTGCACGGGCGCTCGGTGCGGTTCTGGGCGCTGTCGCTCGGGACGGGCCAGCACCTCGCCGAGGTGGCGCTGGAGCACGCGGCGATCCGCGACGCGCTCGCCCGCCGCGACCCGGAGGCGGCCGCCGCCGCGATGACAGCCCACATCGAGTCCTTCGCGCGGACGCTGGCGGCGCGGCTCGGGTGAGGCGAGGATTGCCGCCGCCCAGATGTCGGGCCACGACCCGGGTAGCCCCGCGCCCCCCGCCGGGGCATAAGGGCTCGCCCCGTCCGGCCCGCGCCGCCCCTCGCCGGGCGATGGCCACCCGCGAGACCGTCCGATGCCCGAACCGACCTCCTGCGTACGCCGCGCGATGCCGACCGGAGGCCGCGGCCGATGAGCGGGCCCGGGGCGCTCGGCGTCGAGATCCGCATCCTCGATCCCCGCCTGCCCGGCTGGGGCTTCCCGCGCTGGGGCTCTGCGCTGGCGGCCGGGCTCGACCTCCACGCCTGCCTCGACGCGCCCCTCGCGCTTCCGCCGCAGGCGCCCCCGGCGCTGATCCCGGCGGGCTTCGCCGCGGCGATCCGGGACCCCGACTGGTGCGGCCTCGTCTTCCCGCGCTCCGGCCTCGGCCACCGCGAGGGGCTGGTGCTCGGCAACACCGTCGGGGTGATCGACGCCGATTACGAGGGCCCCCTGATGCTGTCGGCCTGGAACCGCAATCCTCCGGGGTCGGACCCGCTGACGATCGCGCCGGGCGAGCGCGTCGCGCAGCTCGTCTTCACCCGCGTGACCCGGCCGAGCCTGACCCTGGTCGAGCGCTTCTCGGGCGAGGCGGCGGCGCGCGGCGCCGACGGGTTCGGCTCGACGGGCCGGCGCTGAGGCCGCGCATGGGGCAGACCTCGACCCTGAGGCCGGCGCCGTCGGGGGAGGCGGCCGCGCCGCCCGCGCTGGCGCCGCCGCGCCTCGCCCTCGCGGTGGCGGCGGTCATCGACATCGCGCTCCACGCCCGGCCTCAGGCGGTCAGCGCCAAGGCGCTGGCGGCCCGGCACGGCCTGCCGCCCCGCCACCTGGAGCCCGTCCTGCAGCTCCTCGTCCGGCACGGGCTGCTGAAGGGGTTGCGGGGACCGCACGGGGGCTACGAACTCGCCCGCGAGCGCCGCCGCATCAGCGCGGGCGACATCGCCCGCGCGGTGCTCGACGCGGGCGACGAGGCGGGTGCCCGGCCACCGCTGACCGGCGCGGTGATCGATCCCCTGCTCGGTGCCGCCTGGCAGGCCTTCCTCGACACCCTCGACCGCGTGAGCGTGGAGGACCTGTGCGGCCGGGCGGAGGCCGCCGGACTGCTCCCGGACCGCCCCCGCGGGGACGACTTCGCGATCTAGAGCGGTGCCCGATCGCGCTGCAATCGGGGACCGCTCTCCGTCTCTGTTTGTGCCGCATGGTCTGCGTCGAACCGGCATCCCCTTCATCGGACAATGCTCGAGGCGATGCCACATCCTTTAAAGAACGCTTCAGCAAAGTCGGCCAGACTCCGCTCGCGCCGCGGCCCGCCGCGGCGAGCTCGGAACCGCAGACGCGCATGACCTCCGCCGCCGATCCCTCCGTCGTGATCGTCACGGACCGGCCGGACCCGGCGCGGATCGCGGACCTGTTCGCGCCCGCCTGCGCGCCGCTGGTCCTGGACGGGGCCGCGGCCGGTCGCGTGTTGGCGCAGCGCGGCGCCGACCTCGTGGTGATCGAGGACGGAGAGGGCCTGGACGGGATCGGGCTGGTGCACGCCCTGCGCGCCCTGCCGCACCTGCGCGCCACCTCCCTGATGCTCCTCGCCGACGGCGACTTGGCCGCGCGGCGGCGTGCCCTTGAGGCGGGCGCCACCGACGTCGTGGTGCCGCCGGTCGACGGCCTCGACCTGCAGATCCGCGCCCGCAACCTCGTGGCCCTGTCCCGGGCCCAGGATGCTGCCGCGCGGGCCGACGGGCTCGCCCAGGCGATGGAGCGTATGGGCGCCGAGGCCAAGCAGCGCGAGCGCGAGATCATCCACCGGCTGATGCTGGCCGCGGAGGTGCGCGACGACCAGACCGGCGACCATCTCACGCGGGTCGCCGGCTGCGTGCTCGCCATCGCGGACGGGCTCGGCCTGCCGGACGAGGAGGCGAACGACATCGCGCTGGCCTCGACCATGCACGACATCGGCAAGATCGGCGTCGCCGACGCGGTCCTGCGCAAGGCCGGCCCCCTCGACGAGGCGGAGAAGGCCGAGATGATGGAGCACGCGCTTCGCGGCTACCGGATGCTCAGCGACAGCCCCTCGCGGCTGCTGCGGCTCGCGGCCGAGATCGCGCTGACGCATCACGAGCGCTGGGACGGGACCGGCTATCCGCGCGGGCTCGCGGGCGAGGCGATCCCCCTGCCGGGCCGGATCACCGCGGTGGCGGACGTGTTCGACGCGCTGATCTCCGAGCGGGTCTACAAGCCCGGCTGGCCGCTCGACCGCGCCCGGGCCTTCCTGGAGGAGCAGTCGGGCCGCCACTTCGACCCGGCCTGCGTGCGCGCCTTCCTGTCCCGGTGGGACGACGTGGTGGGCCTGGTCGAGGACCGGCCGGCGACCCGGGCGGCCTGAGGCGCGCCGCGCCCGCCCGCGCGGTGCGGGCACTCAAGGATCGAGGCGCCCTCCCTCCAGTAGGATCCGCGACCCGCCCCGCGCCACGCTGGCGAGGCGCTGGCGGAAACTGCCCCGCCCGGCCTCCAGGATCTGCGGCGCCTCGGCCCCAGGCGCCGGGCCGAGGAGCGAGCGGCCGGTCATGGTCGCGGCGGGAGGCAGGCCGAGGGCGGCCAGAACCGTCGGGGCGATGTCGATGATGCCGGCCGCGCGCCGGTCGACCCTTCCCGGCGGCAGGCCGGCACCGCGCAGGATCAGCGTGGTGGTGAGTTCGTGCCGGTTGAGGCCGCCATGCATGCCGCCGCCGACCGGCACGTCGCAATCGGCCATCACTCCGTTTCCGGGAAGCCCGAACCGGTCGGGCCCGTCGTCCGATCGCAGCACGAAGACGAGGTCCGGCGCCCGCGCGTGATCGAGGTCGACGGCCGACAGCGGGAAGGTGCCCGGCACCTCACCCTCACCGTCACCGCCCCCGCGGGTGAACACCATGCCGGTGAAATCCTGTTCCATCAGCCATTGCGCGACCGCGTGGAGGCGGGCCGCGCCGCCGTCGAGGATCCGGATCTCGCCCATGTTGCCGCCGGTCATCGCCAGGCTCGCGCCCTCGAGCGTCCGCTCGGCGGCCCGGCGGGCCGCATGCCCGGCGCCCGCCAGCAGGTCGCAGAGCGGCAGCGCGCCCCGCATGGTGATCTGGCCGTGGTCGGAGGCGGCAACCACCGCGTAGCGCTGGGCATCCGGCCTGGAATCGATCCAGGCGAGCAGGCGGCCGAACGCGTCGTCGACGGCGCGCAGGGCGTCGCCGGTCTCGGGCGCGCCGAGGGTGCAGTAGTGGAAGGCCATGTCCGGCTCGTTGA
This sequence comes from Methylobacterium sp. JK268, assembly GCF_054052225.1. Lineage (NCBI taxonomy): Bacteria > Pseudomonadati > Pseudomonadota > Alphaproteobacteria > Hyphomicrobiales > Methylobacteriaceae > Methylobacterium > Methylobacterium sp. JK268. Next base: position 49,343 of record NZ_JBSVZN010000026.1, read on the forward strand.
ACCAGATCAGCGCCACGTCGGGCCTCAGCTCTTCGAGCACGTGCTCACGGAAGACCCGCTCGGCGTAATCGACCTGCTCCAGCCGCGGCAGCCGGAGCGGCGGGAGCGGGCCGAAGCGCGCCGTCACCGCGGCGAGGGTGTCGGGCGTGAGGCTGTGCGCGTGATCCAGGAGGGAGACGGTCCAGTGGCCCTCCTCGTGCGCACCGGGATTGATCAGGTAGGCGGAGCCGGCCGAGCCGGTATGGACCACGGCCATGCGCTTGCCGGCACGCGCCAGGGCATCGCCCAGCGTCGCGGCGGTCACGAAGCGCCCGCCCGTGGCGTCGCGGGCGAGGGCGATATCGTCGCGGCGGCTCAGATCGAGCGCGTGCCGGGTGGTCGCCTGCGGGAAGTAGAAGGCATTGCCGACGATCCCGTGGACGCGCGGAGGCGCGCCGGTGGCGATGGAGGTGGTCGCGACGCGCGTCATCGAGGGGAAGACGCTGCGCGCCTCGCGGAACCACGTGCCCTGCCTGGCGAAACCGGTGAGATGCGGCATCCGGTCGGGCGTGACGACGTCGGGCCGCAGCCCGTCGAACACGCAGACGACGACGCGGTCTGCCATGGATTGCGGAGCGGTCATGAGCCGGCCCTCAGGACTGCGTGCGCGCCCGGGCGGCGAGCGCCCGGGTCGCCGCGATGCCCTCCTCGACGGCGTACCAGTAGCGGGGGTTGAGTTCGATGTTGAACATCACGCCCCTCGGGAAGGTGCAGGCCGCGATCAGGTCGTCCCAGGGGATCGCGCCCCAGCCGACCGGCAGGTGCAGGTCGCCGTGCCCGAAGGCGAGCTTCTCGCTCTCGTGGTACATCCAAACCGCGTCGGCCCGGCCGAAGGAATCGTGCATGTGGAGGTGGCTCGCGAAGGGCGCGAGCGCCGCCACCTCGGCGACGTAGTCGCCGCCGTGGTAGCCGTTCCGCAGGAAGGAATGGCTGAAGTCGAGGGTCGCGCGCACATGCGGGTGGTCGATCGCGGCGAGTTCCGCCGCCAGCCGCTGCGGCGACGCGCAATGGACCTTGCCCTCGTGGCCGCCGAACATCGTTTCGACGCAGATCAGCGGGCCGAGCTTGCCGGCCACTTCGCCGGCCCGCGCCAGCCACTCGCGCTGACGCGCATAGGCGCCGTCGAGGACCGACTCCTCGGCGATTGCGGCGAGGCCCGAATGCAGGACGTAGTGCAGCGCGCCGATCTCGGCCGCGACCTCCAGCGAGGCCTTCAGCACCTCGAAATGCCGCGGCAGGCGGGCCGGATCGTCGAAGAAGTTGATCGAGAGCGGGCCGTGCACCGAGTAGCGCACCGGGCGGCCGGCGCAGGCCCGCCTCAGCGCGTCCAGGTGCGGCCGGCGGATGCGGCCGCCCACGACGAGGTCCATCGCGAAGGTCGGCAGTTCGATCGTGTCGACGCCGAGCGCCTGGACGCGGTCGAGGATGGCGGGCAGGTCCGAGAGGTCTCCCTTGGGGTGGGGAGCGGAGATGCCTGTGCCGAGGACGCCGTTGGACTGCATGAGGGAGCTCCGGGCAAGGGGTTCGTCCGACGCGGCGGCGGTCGGCCCGTCGCGGGATGGCGTGGGATCGGTCGGCGCGACCGACGCTCGCCCCGTCAGCGCAGGGTGGGATCGAGCCGGTCGCGCAGCCAATCCCCGACGAGGCTGACGGCGAGCGTGGTGACCACGATGGATCCGGCCGGGGCCAGCATGATCCAGGGCGCGCGGGCGAGATACTCGCGCCCGTACCCGACCATGTTGCCGAGGGAGGTCATCGGCGGCTGCACGCCGAGCCCGAGGAAGGAGAGCCCGCTCTCCAGCAGGATCACCTCCGGGAAGGTCAGCGTCATCGAGACGATCAGCGTCGAGGCGATGTTGGGCAGGATGTGGCGCAGGTAGATCCGCGACGGCGGGGCGCCGATCTGGCGGATCGCCGCCGCGTAGCCCTGCGCGCCGGCCGAGATGGCGAGACCCCGCGCGATGCGGGCGTAGCGTTCCCAGCCGTAGAGCCCCATCAGGCCGATGAACAGCGGCAGGGCGTTGCCGAAGAAGGCGAGCACCGAGAGCGCCAGGATCAGGAAGGGCATCGCCGCCTGGAAGTCGGCGAGCATCAGGACGACCTGCTCCACGGCGCCCCGGACATGCGCCGCCAGGAAGCCCATCGCCGTGCCGAGCACCGCCGAGATCAGCGTCGCTCCGAAGGCGACGAGGAGCGAGATGCGGATCGAGACGATCAGGCGCGAGAGCACGTCGCGGCCGAGCTCGTCCGTGCCGAGCCAATGCGCCGCGTGGAAGGGGGCGCTCAGCCGGTTGCGCAGGTCGTAGGTCGTGAAGCGGTAGGGGGTGATCCAATCGGCCGCCAGCGCGACGGCGAGCATCAGCGCGAGCCAGGCGAGGGCGATCCAGACGAAGGGCGGCACCCGGCCCGAGCGGGCAGGGCGTTCCGCCCCGGTCCGGGCGACGGTGGAAGCGGCGGCGCCGGCCATCTCACTGCGCTCCGGGCTTGCCGGCGCCGCGCAGGCGCGGGTCCATGACGCCGTAGAGGAGGTCGACGATCAGGTTCGACGAGACCATGGTGAGGGCGACCAGCAGCAGGATGCATTGCACGACCGCGAGATCGCGGTTGGCGACGGCGACGACCAGGAGCCGTCCGACGCCCGGCCAGGAGAACACGCTCTCCACCACCACAGCCCCGGCGATCAGGTTGCCGACCATGAAGCCGACGATGGTGATGACCGGGATCGCGGCGTTCGGCAGGGCGTGGCCGCGCACGACGGCGGCCCAGGGCACGCCCTTGGCGCTCGCCGTGCGGATATAGGGCTGGCCCAGCACCTCCAGCATCGCCGAGCGGGTGAAGCGGGCGAGGATCGCCGCGCCGCCGATGCCGAGGGTCAGCACGGGCAGGATGGCGTGGCGCCAGGTGTCCTCACCGCCGGAGGGCAGCCAGCCGAGCTGCACCGAGAAGATCAGCACCAGCACGAGCCCGAGGACGAAGCTCGGGACCGTGAAGCCCGCCACCGCCGTCACCATGACGAGGCGGTCGATCGGGCTGTCGCGGTAGAGCGCCGCGTGGATGCCGGCCGGAAGGCCGATGCCGAGCTTCAGCGCCAGCGCCGGCAGGGTCAGCGTCAGCGTCGCGGGGATCCGCTCCGCCACCAGGGCGAGGGCCGGTCGGCCGTCGCGCATCGACCGGCCGAGCTCGCCCTGCCCGATCGCTCCGAAATAATGCAGGTATTGCAGCCAGATCGGGTCGTCGAGGCCCCAGGCCTTGCGGAAGGCGGCGATCGCCTCCGGCGGGGCGTCGACGCTCATGATGATGAGGGCGGGGTCGCCCGACAGCCGCAGCACCACGAAGGCGAAGGTCACGAGGAGCGCGACCGTCAGCAATGCGCGCGCGAGGCGGATGAGGAGGAAGCGCAGCATCAGCTCGCGGCCTTCAGGATGGCGTCCCCGCCCTGCGCGACGTGGCAGGCGACGCGGCGTCGGTCCGGCAGCGGCCGCAGGGCCGGCGCCTCGACGCGGCAGCGCTCGCGGACGGAGGGGCAGCGCGGGTGGAAGGCGCAGCCGGACGGCCGCGCGGCGGGATCCGGCGGATCGCCCTGGAGCACGATCCGCGGCCGGGCCCGTCGCCCCGGCACCGGCGCGGCCGAGACCAGCGCCTCGGTGTAGGGATGCGCCGGGCCGTGCAGCAGCAGGTCCGCGTCGCCCTCCTCGACGATGCGGCCGAGATACATCACGGCGACCCGGTGGCTCACCTGGCGGACCACCTTGAGGTCGTGGCTGATGAAGAGCAGGCCGAGGCCGAGCTCCTGCTGGAGATCGACCAGCAGGTTGATCACCTGCGCCTGGATCGAGACGTCGAGGGCCGAGACGGGCTCGTCGCAGACGAGGAGGTCGGGCTCTGTGGCGAGGGCCCGGGCGATCACGGCGCGCTGGCGCTGGCCGCCGGAGAGTTCGTGCGGGTAGCGGGAGCCCTGGTCGGCGCGCAGGCCCACCGCCCGGAGCAGGGCCAGCGCCCGCTCGCCCCGCGCCTTCGGGGCGCCGAGCCCGTGCACGGCGAGCGGCTCGCGCACCTGCTCCAGGATTGGCAGCCGCCGGTCGAGGGCACCCAGCGGATCCTGGTAGACCATCTGCATGCGCGCCCGGAGACGGCGCCAATCCGGCGTGCCCGCCCGGGGCAACGGCGCGTCCCGGAACAGCACCGTCCCGGCATCCGGCGGCTCCAGACCGAGGGCGAGCCGGCCGGTCGTCGACTTGCCGGAGCCGGATTCTCCGACCAGCCCGAGGGTCCGGCCGCGCTCGACCGTGAGCGAGACATCGTCGACCGCCTGCACGGCGACCGGCCGGCCGAGCAGCCCGCGGCGCATGGTGTAGCGCCGCCCGACGCCGCGCAGCTCGAGCAGGCTCTCGCTCATGCGGGCACGCGCTCCGCCAGGGCCGGCCTCGCGGCGGGCGCGACCCGCAGGCAGGCCGCCCGATGCTCCGGCGCCTCCGCGGCGAGCGGCGGCACCGCCGCGTCGCAGGCCGCCTCGGCAAGCGGGCAGCGCGGCGCGAAGGCGCAGCCCGGCGGCAGGTTCCACGGCTCGGGGACATTGCCGTCGATCGGCGACAGGCGGCGGCGGATCCCTTCCAGCGGCGGCAGGGCCGCGAGGAGCCCCTGCGCGTAGGGATGCAGCGGGCGCTCGAACAGGCGATCGGCCGGCGCGCTCTCGACGATGCGCCCGGCATACATCACGCAGACGCGCTCGCAGGTCTGCGCGATCACGCCGAGGTCGTGGCTGATCAGCACCAGCGCCATGCCGGTCTCGCGCCGGATGGCCGCGAGAAGCTCCAGGATCTGGGCCTGGATGGTGGCGTCGAGGGCGGTGGTCGGCTCGTCGGCGATCAGGAGGTCGGGGCGGCCGGCCAGCGCCATCGCGATCATGACCCGCTGGTTCTGGCCGCCCGAGAGTTCGTGCGGGAAGGCGTCGAGGCGCCGGGCGGCGTCGGGGATGCCCACGAGGTCGAACAGGCGCCTCGCCTCGGCCCGGATCGCGGCGCCCGACAGCCCGCGATGCAGCGCCAGCGCCTCGCCGACCTGCCGGCCCAGCCGGAGCACCGGGTTGAGCGCGCTCGCCGGGTCCTGGAAGATCATGGCGACGCGCCCGCCGCGGACCCGCTCCAGCCTTGCGGGCGGCGCCCCGAGCAGCTCCTGCCCGTCGAGGCGGACGCTGCCCGTGACCGTCGCCTTCCTGGGCAGCAGCCCCAGCGCGGCGAGCCAGGTCACGGACTTGCCGCAGCCGGATTCGCCGACGAGCCCGAGCGCCTCGCCCCGCGCGACCGCGAGGTCGATTCCGTGCAGGACGCGGGCCCCGTCGAAGGAGACCGCGAGGTCGCTGATCGCGACGAGCGTGTCTGGCTGCGGTCTCATCGGCTCAGACCATGTTGGCGGCACGGAAATCCATGACCTCGACCGGATAGGCCCGCCAGGCGATCTCCTTGCTCTTGCCGTAGAACATGGTCAGGTCGTGCAGGGCGGTGCCCGGCGGGTCGACCTCGTCGTAGATCTCCAGCATGCGGCGGAAGACGCGCTTGCGCTCCTGCGGGTCGAGCGAACTCTGCAGCACCGGGCACAGGGCGTTGAACTCGTCGTTCCGCCAGGTCTTGGCGACCGCCTGGACGTTGCCGGCCGGACCGTAGCGGCGCACCATCGCGCCGACCGGGTCCTGCCAGAAGATCGTGTCGGAGGTGCCGCAGATGCCCAGGCCCGGCTGATAGACCTGGGACCAGCTCTCCTTGACCTCGATCCCGACGTTGAGGCCGACGCTGCGCCACATCTCCTGCAGGATCTGGGCCGTCTGGATCTGCAGCGTGTAGTAGTTGTTCAGCACCCGGTAGGCGATGGGGCGGCCGTCGTAGCCCGCCTCCTTCAGGAGCGCCCTCGCGGTCTCCGGCGCGAAGCCCGGGCCGGCATAATCGGCGAGGTAGAGGTCGCCGTAGCTCCTGTCCTGATGGCCGTTCGGCACCCAGGTGCGGCCGCCATACAGCCCGTCGACGATCGCCTGCCGGTCGATGGCGCAGGACAGCGCCCGGCGCACCCGCGGATCGGCCAGCGCGGGGTCGAACTTGTTGTACACGATGGCGCGCAGGTTCTGGATCGCGCCGCCCGCCGTCTCGCGCCCGGCCATGGCCTCGATGGTCGGCAGCTGGTCGGGGGAGACCTCGGTGATGAACTGGGCTTCGCCGGTCGCGAGCTGGTTCAGGCGGCTCGCCAGTTCCGGAACGATCCGGAATTCCAACTCGTCGATGGCCGGGCGCCCGCCCCAGTAGCCGTCATGCGCGGAGAACACGAAGCGCCGGTCGTAGGAGAATTCCTTGACCTTGAACGGGCCGGTGCCCACCGGCGCCTTCTCCCAGACGGCGAAGCTGGGGGCGGCCAGGAAGGCGCGCTTCGAGATGATCTGCGCCCCCCATCCGGCGAGGCGGCGTTCGAGCAGCGGGTCGGGTCCGCGGGTGGTGACGCGCACGCGCCCCGGGCCGATCGACTCGACCGCCTCGATCGTCGGCAGGAACGGCCGCGTCTGCGCGTAGCCCGGCGCCTTCGGGTCCGACATGCGCTCCGGGCCGAAGGTGAAGGCGACGTCCTCCTCCGTCATGGTGCCGCCGTCGTGGAAGCGCACGCCCTCGCGCAGGGTGAATTCCATCGCGGTGGGCGAGACCCGGTGCCACTCCGTCGCCAGGGCCGGGACGAGCTTGGCGCCGTCGCGGTAATCGATGCCCAGCAGATTGTCGTAGAGATTGTAGCCCATGCGGAACGTGACGTTCCCGTAATCCCGCGAGGGTTCGAGGGTCGCGGTGCCGGGCGAGGTCGGCATGGCCACGACGATCCGCCTCGGGCCCTCGGCCTCGGCGCGGGTGGCGGTGAGGGCCGCCAGGGCGCCGGCGCCGGCGAGGACGCTGCGGCGGGTGATCGGATGCGTCATGGTGGGTCGTCCCGTCGTGCAAGAGTCGACCGGGGCCGCCGCGACCGGCGGCCCGCGAGGATCATGGCGGCCGCCCGAGCCCGGCTCCGGCGCCATCCGGTTCCGCGCGCCTCAGCTGCGCCCGCCCCAGTTCCCGGCGCGGAAATCCATCGCGAAGGCGGGTGAGGCCTTCCAGGCGAGCGCCTTGGGCTTGGCCGTGAAGGTCGCGTTCTGGTGGAGCACCGTGTAGGCGGGGTCCTCGTGCTCGGCGATCTCCAGCATGCGGCGGAAGACCTGCTTGCGGCGGGCGCGGTCCGTCGAGGTTTCGAGCTCGACCGACAGGCGGTTGAGTTCCTCGTTGGTCCACTCGCCGACCTGCTGCTGCTGGCCGTTCGGACCGTGCTGGTTGACGAGCGAGGACACCGGATCGTTGAAGGGCGCGGAATTCGACCAGTCGCGCACGGCGCGGGTCGGCGTGCGCTCCAGGATCTGCTGCCAGTTCTCCTTGACCTGGATCTCGACGTTGAGACCGGCCTCCCGCCACATCTCGACCAGGATCTGCGCCGTCGGGACCTGGTTGGTGTAGTAGTTGTTGAGGAGCCGATAGGGGATCGGATCGCCCTTGTAGCCCGACTGCTTCACGAGGTCCTTCGCCAGGCCGGGATCGTAGGCCGGCACCGACCAATCCTCGATGAACATGTCGCCGTAATAGGGCCATTGCAGGCCCTTCGGCACGACGGTGCGGCCGGCCCAGAGCGACTCCACGATCGCCTGCCGGTCGATGGCGTGGGTCATCGCGCGCCGGACTCGGGGATCGGCGAGCTGCGTGTGGAACTTGTCGAACACCGTCAGGCGGTGGTTGAGGATCGTGCCGCCCTGGACCTCAAAGGCGGGATTGGTCTCGATCTGGGCGATCTGGTCCGGCGGGATGTCGCAGGCGAAGTGGTACTGGCCGGAGAGGAGGCCCGCGATGCGCGCGGCGGTCTCGGGCACCTCCACGAAGCGGATCGCCTTCAGCGGCGGGCGCCCGCCCCAATAGGCGTCGTGCGATTCGAGGAGCAGCGAGACGTCGGGGCGGTACTCGGCGACCCGGTAGGGCCCGGTGGTGACCGGCTTCGTCGCCCAGTCCGCGTAGGTCTTCGCCTCGTCGAAGGCGCGCCGGTTCATGATCTCGCTGCCTTGGCGCGAGATGCGGCCCTCCAGCGTCACGTCCGGCGTGCCGTTGACGAAGCGGACCGTGTCGCGGTCGACGATCTCGACGCCGAGCAGCGCCGGCCAGTTGCGCCGCGCCACCGCCGTCACTTCGAGGGGCAGTTCCTTCGACGCGCGTCCGCCGCCGATCGAGTAATCGGCCGCGATGGTCTTGCCCGCGCTCGGCTCGGTGTTGCCGAACATGCGCGCGCGGCCGAACGAGAAGGCGACGTCCTCGACGGTCATCTCGTCGCCGTTGTGGAACCGGACGCCCTGCCGCAGCGTGAGTTCGACGGTGCGGTCGTCGATGCGCCGCCACGCCGTGGCGAGGCCGGGCACGGTCTCCAGCTGGCCGGTCCAGTTGCGGCCGATCAGGCCCTCCCACAGGGAGGAGAAGAACACGCGCTCGCCCACGTTGGACTGCTCGCGCAGCACGTCGAGCGTGTTGGTGTTCGACACCTTCTGGACCGCCACGGTGATCGACGGCCGGGGATCGGCTTCGGCGAGGGCGGCGTGCCGCATCACGAAGGGGGCGGCCACGCCCGCCGTGAGCGCCTGCCGACGCGTGATCGAGAAACCCGCCATCCGCCCCTCCGTCACCGCTGACGGATCCGTCCGTTACGGTGGCAGCATGAAGGTGATGTGACCGCTTCTGTGCGTTGATGTGGGATATTGCCCGAGCATGCCCGTTCGGACGCCCGCGCGGAGGCCGGGGCGTGACCGGAAGCGGCGCCCTACGGGACGTCCCGGTTGGGCAGCAGCAGGATCATGCCGACCGATTCCAACGGCGCCACGACAGGTTCGGGCGGCCGCCGGTCGGTCGCCACCGCCCCGATCTGCGCCGGCGGGCGCACCGTGTAGGCGTCGCGCCGGCCGAACTTCCCCGCATGGGCCACGAAGGCGCTGCGGGCCGCGCGCGAGGCGAGCAGGTCGCCGAGGATGCCGTGCGCGCGCGTCGGGCCGAGGACGCCGAATTCCGGGTGGATGGCGCTCGCGCCCATGACGGCGAGGTCGAACAGCCGGCATTCCAGGGCCTTCATCAGATCGGGCCCGCCGGTGGTGCGCGTGCGGGGATCGAGCACGCCGCCGAGCAGCGTGACGGTGACTGGTCCGGCTTCCGAGAGCACCGTGGCGATGTCGAGCATGTTGGTGGTGACGGTCAGCTTCCGGCCGCTGCGCGCCAGTTCGCCCGCGAGCAGGAGCATCGTCGAACTGCCGCCGAGATAGACGTTCATGTCCGGCGCGAAGAGCGGCAGCGCCGCGCGGGCCGCCGCCAGCTTGGCATCCGCATCGACGCTCAGCCGTTCGGCGACCGGCCGCCGGGCCGTGCGGTCCAGGTGGAGGGCCGGCGCGGCGCCGCCGCGGATCCGGCGCAGGCGACCCGCCTCCTGCAGGCCGCGGATGTCGCGGCGGATGGTCTCGTGGGAGACGCCGAACCGCTCCGCGAGGCCGCTGACGGAGATGATCTCGCCGCGGCCGATCATCGTCAGGATGTCGCGCTGGCGCTCGGCGCCGAGGACGGGGTTGCTGCGGCTCTCGATGCTGGTGTCGTCTCGACCGGCCATGGGCTCGCGATGCGGGGCGCTTCGAAGGGGGAGGCCATGATCGCATGGCGGACCCCGTCGATGAAGCGGGCCCGCCCGCGGCCCGAATCCGGGAGCGGAGCCGCCCGACGCCCCTAAAGCGTCTCCAGCATCCGCCGCATCAGCCGGCTGCGCGGCGCGATCGAGGAGATCAGCCCGTATTCGCGGAGCGTGTGGGCGCCGTCGCCGTCGATGCCGAGGCCGTCGAGGGTCGGCACGCCGAGCGCCGCCGTGAAATTGCCGTCCGACCCGCCCCCGGTGAGCGGCACCTCGCCGAGGGGAAAGCCCAACTCCTCCTCGGCGATCCGCCTCGCATGGGCGTAGAGCCCGCCCGTCGTTTCCGAGCGCGGATAGGGCGGCCGGTTCATGCCGCCGGTCACCGTCAGGGCGAAGTCCGGGGCCGCGGCGAGGCCGAGGATTCGCGCCACGCAGGCGCGCCCGTCCGCCTCCGTGACCACGCGCAGGTCCGCCGTGAAGCGGCAATGCTGCGGGATCACGTTCTCCGCCGTGCCGCCCTGGATCAGCCCCACCGTGGTGGTGATGCCCCTGTCGTAGTCGGTCATGGCCTCGATCGCGAGGATGAGCCGCGCGGCCTCCCGGATGGCGTTGCGGCCGTCGGGGTGTCGGCTGCCCGCATGGGCGGGGCGGCCCTCGACGTGGAGATCGAAGCGCCCGACGCCCTTGCGGCCGGTCACCACCTTGCCGTCGTCCCGGCACGGCTCGGTGACGAGCACCGCCGCCGCCCGCCGGCCCAGATCCTCGATCAGGCCCCGCGTCGTGGGCGAGCCGATCTCCTCGTCGCCGGTGAACAGGAACACCAGCGGGCGCCGCGCCGCGCCGCCCTTCGCGGCCGCCAGGAAGCCCTGCAGGGCGAGCCACGCGCCGCCCTTCATGTCGTAGACGCCCGGCCCGTAGAGCCGGTCGCCCTCGACCCGCACCGGCAGGTCCGCCGCCAGGGTCCCGACCGGGTGCACCGTGTCGAGGTGCGACAGGACCAGGAGCGCCGGCTCGCCGGTCTGCGGACCCGCCCGCAGGATCAGGCTGTCGCCGAGCCCGTCCTTGCCGCCGACCCGCTCCCACGGGATGTCGGCCGCCTCCGCCTCGGCGGCGACGAGGTCCATCATCCGGTTGACCCCGCCCGCATCGTGGGTCGGGCTCTCGACCGCGAGCCAGCGGCCGATGGCGGCGACGGCCTCGTCGGACGAGAGGGCGGCGGGATCACGGGACATGGTCGGAGCCTCCACGGGGACGGATCCCCGCCCATCCCCCGCGAAGGCGGCGGGCGCAAGGCGCCGGGCGCGCGGCCCTGCCCTGCATCCTCACCGCATCTCGCAGACCACGAAGGCGCTCAGGCTCTTGGCGATCTCCGCGAGATCCGCCGGGGGGAGGGGCGTCTCCCCCAGCGTCCCGACCCGCAGCGGCACCTGGTAGGTGTCGAGGAACGTCGCCAGGAGCGCGCCCTTGACGGCGAAGTTCACGTTCTGCGGCAGGTCGCCGTTCGCCACCACCAGCTTCAGCGCGTCGAGCTTGGCCACCACGACGCCGACGACGTTGCCGCCCGCATCGAGGAGCGGGCCGCCGGAATTGCCGCTCTGGACCGGCGCCGAGATCTGGTAGTGGCGGCTGTCGTCGCCCACCCCGGCGAGCGCCGTCACGTTGCCGAGGGTGAAGTTTCCCGTCGAGGCGAGGATGTCGGCGTGCGGGTAGCCGAAGGCCGCCACGCCCTCCCCGAGCCGCGCGCCGATCCGCAGGGTCGCGACGCGGCGCGGACGCAGGTCGGTCTTCACGAGCGCGAGGTCGTTCGTGGCGTCGGCGGCGAGGAGCCGGGCTTGGGCCGTGCTGCCGTCGGCGAGACGCACAGCGATCGCGCCGCATTCCCGAATGACGTGATGGTTCGTCACGAGGCGCCCGTCCTCGGCCACGAAGAAACCGGTCCCCGAGGAGAAGCGGCGCTCCCGCGGCGGGACGGGGGTCACGGCGGCCTCCTGCAGCGGCGGGGCGGGGGGCGGCGCGGCCGCGACCGGCGGCGGGGACGGGGGCGGGGACGGGGGCGCGAGGGTCGAGGGATCCGGCGGATCGACGAAAGGCGCGCCGGCCAGGGCCGAGACCAGGGACGACGACATCAGGATCGCCGCCCGCTCGCCCGAGACGTCGCCCAGCGCGTTGTCCCAGGTGAGCGTGAAGCCGAGCATCATCCCGCCGACCTGATGATAGCGCAGGTAGCCGTCGACGCCCTTGGCGGTGGTGATCGACAGGACGAACCAGCCGTCCTTCATGACGCGGTAATGCACCGTCGTGCCCTCGCGGGCGTACTTGTCGAGGAGGTCCGCGAAGGCGGCGCGGATGTCGGACCGGAAGGCGCCGTGCACCACCTTCAGGCGTCCCTTCGGATCCGCGTAGGTCACGCCCGCCTCGGTGCGGGTCACCTGCGAGGCCAGTCCGATCGGGATCCAGATCGGAGCGCCCATGACCGGGTGTCCGACCTTGCGGAACCCCCACAGCCGCAGAGCCGGGAAGGCCAGCTGCTTCAGGGTCTCGATCTGCGCTCGGGAGATGATCCCGTTCGGAACGAAGCCATTCTCGCTCTGAAATCTCTGGATGAACTCGAATTGTCGCGGAGAAAAATCGATATTTGGAACCGAATTCATATAACCTGCCGAGATCAGCAGGGTTTGTAAGATCAGACGTTCATCCGGTGAGAACGAGCGCTCGATGTTGACTTCGGCCTGGTCGTAGCCGGGCGGTCCGGACCTGGCCTGCGCGGCAAGAGGGAGGAACATCAAAAGAATGAGGACGAGAGGTCTGCACATCGATGCCTCCCCGGTTGCAATGAAACTGGAGACAATCTCGCGCAAGTCAACAGTGTTGTGTTGCTGGAAAGAGCGTCACGGCATCTCGCGCACGACCCGGAAGCCGTTGGCGTAGTAGCGGATGTCGTGGTCGTAGCGGAAGCGGGCGCCCGATCGGGCGAGGCCGGCGCGGCCCACGAAGGAGCCGCCGCGCAGCACGCGCAGGTCGCAGGTGCCCCCGCGCCACGCCGCGCCGTCCGTGGGCGCGCCGCGGTAGCTCGCGTTCCAGCAATCCTCCACCCACTCGGCGGCGTTGCCGGCCGTGTCGTAGAGCCCGAAGGCGTTCGGCCGGTAGGAGCCGACCGGGAGCGTCCGGCGGGCGGGGGCCGGCCCGCAATCCTCGCAATTCGCCCGGTCGCGGCCCGCCGCCGCGCCCCACCAGAACGGCGACACCGTCCCCGCACGGGCGGCGTATTCCCACTCCGCCTCGCTCGGCAGCCTGTAAGGCTGGCGGGTCTGGGCCGAGAGCCAGCGCAGGTAGCCCTGCGCGTCGTCGAAGCTCACATCGATCACCGGGCGGTCGCCGCGGCCGAAGCCGTGGTCATCCACGTCGCCCTTGCAGCCGCCGGCGGCCACGCAGGCGTCCCACTGCGCGAAGGTCACCTCGTGCCGGCCGATCGCGAAGGAGCGCCGGATCGTCACCCGGTGGGCCGGCTTCTCGTACTCGGCCTCGCCGCCCATCACGAAGTCGCCCGGCGGAACGACCACCAACTCGGGACAGGTCGGGCAGTCGCGGAAGGTCTCGCCGGGGCGCAGGCCGCCCTCCGCCGGGGCGGGCGGGGGCGGTGCCGGGGCGGGGGCGGGCGGTGCCGCCTCGGCGTCGGCCGGCGGGGCCGCGCGCGGCGGCGCCTGCCGGGGCGGCGCCTGCGGGGCGGCGTCCGGCTGCACGAAGTAGACGTCGTCGAGGAGCGAGGAGGACACCCAGGGCACCCGCTGCGCCCCCGTCGCCCGGGCGACCGCCATCCGGGTCCGGGCGAAGGCCTGCTCGGCGCTCAGGCCCGGCGTCCCGATCTGGCGGACGAGCTCGCGGGTGAACAGGCCGCCGTCATCCGCCTCGGCCGGCGGCCGGTCGAGGGCGGCGCTGAAGATCGCCAGCATGCCGTCGCGCATCTCCAGGGCCGCGAGGCCCTCGGGCGGACGCCGGAAGCTCTCCTCGAAGGGGTTCCGCCGCGCCGCGTCCACGATCGCGATGCGGGTCGCCGCGCCGCGGCGACCGAACTCGGCGAGGACCGAATCGAGGTCGAGACCCTCCTGGCGCACCTGGATCTCGGACCGCACGGCGGCCCCGACCGGGATCAGGAAGTTCTGCTGGCCGGAGCGGATCGCGTAGCCGTTGTAGAACAGCACCGCCACCGAGCCGCGCCCGAGGCGGGCGGCGGCCTCGCCGACCCGCTGCTGCATCTGCGCCCGTGTCAGGTTCTCGCCCAGCTCCACCGCGAAGCCCAGGCGCGCCAGCTCGTCCGCGACGAGCCGGGCCGTGCGGTTCGTGCCTAGCGGGTCGCCGCTCCCGGAATAGGCGGAGTTGCTCAGCACCAGGGCGAGCCGCGGGCTCGACTCGACGACCACCGCGCGCGTCCGGGCCGCGCCGGCGCCGAGACCCGGCAGCGATCCCAGGAGGACGAGCCACGCGAGGACCATCCCGCGCGCGACCGCTCCGGACCCTCTCATGGCCGACTCGTGCACCCACGTCATCGCGCAACCCGCAGCACAGGCAACAACGAATCGCCCCGTCACGATAGCGGAATTCTCCTTTTGCGGCATTTTGTCGCTTTCGAAGACGCGCTTCGACTGGTCTTTGCGCAGTAAAAGACAGAACAGTGCGGCGGATGTGGTAAGTTGTCGAGGGAATACGCGCGACCGGTGACGGCACGAGGGGAGAGGGCGATGCGTGGGAACAGGCTTTTGCCGGCTCTGCTGCTGATCGGGCCGAGTCTCGCCGAGGGTCTCACGGTGGGGCTCCTCCCGGGTCCCGCCTGCGCGCAGGAGGCGCCGCGGGGCGGCCCCTCGCCGGCCCCGGCCGGGGCCGGCGTCTACTTCGTGGATGTCAGGGACGGGGCCGTGATCCCGCCGAAGAGCGTCATCCATTTCGGCCTGCACGGCATGGGGATCGCGCCCGCGGGCGTGCCGCGCGAGCATGCCGGCCACCACCACCTGCTGATCGACGCCGACCTGCCGCCCCTCGACCAGCCGATCCCCAACGACTTCAACCACCTGCATTTCGGGGCGGGGCAGACCGAGGCCGAGCTCGACCTGACCCCCGGCGAGCACACGCTCCAGCTCCTCCTCGGCGACCACAAGCACGTCCCCCACTCGCCGCCGGTCCTGTCGGAGCGGATCCGGGTCGTGGTGCGGGAGGGCGCGCCGGCCGGGATGGCCGCCGCCGCGGCGGCAGCCGGCGCCCCGGCGGGACCCAAGCCCGCGGGCCAGCGGCGGCCCTCGCCGAAGGGCGCCCGGGTCTACATCGCCAATCCGGCACCCGGCGCCACCGTGCCGCGCAGCTTCCTGGTGCGGTTCGGCCTGAACAACATGGGCGTGGCGCCGGCGGGCGTGGTGAAGGCGAATACCGGCCACCACCACCTGCTGATCGACACGCCGCTGCCGCCCCTCGACCGGCCGATCCCCAACGACTTCAACCACCTGCATTTCGGGGCGGGGCAGACCGAGGCCCGGGTGACGCTCCCGCCCGGCCGGCATACGCTCCAGCTCCTCCTGGCGGACGAGGAGCACGTCCCCCACGACCCGCCGGTCTTCTCGCAGCCGGTCCGGATCCTCGTCACCCTGACGGGGCGGCCGCCGCGGGCGCGGGTGGCGCAGCGGCGCCGGGTCCCGCCGCAGCGGGCGCGCCTGGTGCAGGAGCGGCCGCCGATGGGGCCGCCGCGCCGCTGGCGCTGAGGCACGGGTGCGTCCCGTCACATCCGGGCCGGCCGAGGCGTGGAATGGTGCGGGCATCGCTCACTGGGAGGCGTCGATGACCCTCACGATCCTGGACCCCCGCACCGGCGAATCCGTCAAGGTGTGGTTCCCCGACAAGCCCGCGCAGCCCCAGGCAACCCCCGCGCGGGTGATCCGCCACCCGGGCGCGCGCCGCGCCTGATCCCGCCCGCGACCGGGCGGCCATTGCGTCCATCCCCGCGACCGGCGCATGCTGCGCCGCGGCTCGGCGGGATGTTTCGGGAGACGAGGGCGCCGCCGGGAGCGGCGCCGGGAGGCGGCGATGCGCTGGAAGCTCGGGACGATCCTGATCCTGGCGGGTTGCCTGGTCGGGCCGGCGGAGGGGTGGGCGGCCGACCGGCGCGTGGCGCTGGTGATCGGCAACGCCGCCTACCGCACCGTGCCGGCCCTGTCCAATCCGGGCCGCGACGCGGCCGCCGTGGCCGAGATGCTGCGCCGCGCGGGCTTCGATTCCGTCGATCTGCGGCAGGACCTCGGCACGGTCGAGCTGAAGCGCGCGGTGCGCGAGTTCATGCTGGTGGCCCGCGACGCCGACATCGCGCTGGTCTACTTCGCCGGGCACGGGATCGAGGTCTCGGGCGTCAACTACCTGATCCCGACCGATGCCCGGCTGCGCAGCGACTTCGACGTCGAGGACGAGGGCCTCGCCCTCGAGCGGGTGACGCGGGCGATCGAGCCCGCCCGGCGCCTGCGCCTCGTCATCCTCGACGCCTGCCGCAACAACCCTTTCGGCGCCGGCATGCAGCGCATGGTCAGCCTGCGCGCCGCGGCGAGCGGGCTCGCCAAGGTCGAGCCGGCGGCCAGCGACACCCTGGTGGCCTTCGCGGCCAAGGCGGGCTCGGTGGCGGAGGACGGCGCCGGCGAGCACAGCCCCTTCACCACCGCGCTCCTCAAGCACCTCGCGGTGCCGGGCCTCGACGTGCGGGTCGCCTTCGGGCGGGTGCGCGACGAGGTGCTGCACCTCACCGGCGGCAAGCAGGAGCCCTTCGTGTACGGGTCGCTGGGGGGCGCCACCACCGCGCTGGTGCCCGACGCGCCGCCCGCCGACGCGGGTGCGGGCGGGCGGGAGGCGCGGCGCGACTACGAACTCGCCGAGCGGGTCGGCACCCGGGAGGCCTGGACCTCGTTCCTGTCGACCCACGGGACGGGCTTCTACGCCGACCTCGCCCGCGCGCAGGTCGCCAAATTGTCCCTCGGGAGCCGGAACGGGCCGACCGAGACCTCCGCGATCGGCCCCGAGCGGCGGCCGCTGCCCCCGACCCGTCCGGCGGACCGCGATCCGGCGACGGCGGCGGTGGCTCCCGCGGCCCCGCCCGGCCCGGCCGGCGCCTGCCACCGGGAGGCCGAGCGGCTGGCCCGCCTGCGCACGGCCCGCGACCGGGACGGTCTGGCGCGCTTCGCGCAGGAGATGACCTGCGACGCCCTGCGGCCCCAGGTCGCCCGTCTTCTCGAAAGCTCCGGCCCGGCGTCGCCGCCGGCCGTGCCCGAGCCGGCGCCGGTGCCGATGGTCGCCGCGCGGGGGACGCTCGCCGGCGGCTGCGAGCAGGAGGCGCGGCTCCTCGCGCAGCTGCGCACCACCCGCGACCCCCAGGCCATCGACCGCTTCGCCCGCGATCTGACCTGCCAAGACCTGCGCCCGCAGGTGCAGCGCCTGCGGGAAAGCGTCGGTGAGGAATAGGGTGCGCCGTTAACCTTAACGCCCTGGGTCCGGTGCGGCCCTCCCGCCTCCGCGGGGGAGGGCGCCGCACGGACAGGGGCGGGTCAGGACGCAATCCTGCAAGAGGGGAATCACGCTTCAGGATCGATCGGGAGCGCGGTGGAGAGCGCCAGCGGGATCAGCGTCGTGCCGGCCCCTCTCGGCGGGACTTCGTCCCGCCGCGCCTGCTCCGAAGGCCGCCGTCCTGCGAAGAGGGGCGACGGGCGCACGCCGCATCGGAAAACACGTTCCGTATCGAAAGGATGATCGGCCCGATCGATCACACTTCGAGCGGATGGATCGGAAGACCGGTCGATTTCACCCAGTCAGGTGATGGTGAGTCAGAGCTTCAAATCCCGCTCATGGCAACAAATCCACCCCCTCATGCTGAGGTGCGACCGAAGGGAGCCTCGAAGCACCCCAGAACAGCGGATCCAAGGCGCTCCTATCGTGGATTGACGGGCGAGGGTGCTTCGAGGCTGCTGCGCAGCACCTCAGCATGAGGAGTGTTGTGTCTTCCAGGCGCGTTCAGCTGATGAGCCGGCTACAACGATGTGTGCACAGGTATCCCGCATTGGGGAGACGGGTCACCTGCGCCGCACCCATCCGCCGGTCACCGCCCGCCGAGCGCCCGCTCCAGCTCGCTCTTCGACATCGACGAGCGGCCCGGAATGTTCTTCGCGCGGGCGGCCTTCAGCAGATCCGCCTTGGTCCGGCCGGTGGCCGGATGGCGCCGGGCTGGGGCGGCCTTCTCCGCGACGTCCTTCGGCTGACGGGAGAACTGCTTCCCCTTCGCGGTGTCCGACCGCTTCTTGGCCGTCGTGCGGGCGTAGTCCTTGCCGCTCAGACCCTCCCGCGCCGCCTTCGGCAGGTAGCGCTCGCCGGTCTCGCCGCTCTTCTCGCCCGACTTCGTGCCCCACTCCTCCTCGGTCCACTGCGTCAGGTGGTTGTCGGAGGTCTTCTTGCCCTCGTAGCCGCCGCCCGCCTCCTTGTAGTCGTGGACGGCGAGCTGCGCCTTGCGGGCCGACCATTGCCCGGGCTTGCCGCCCTTGCTCGACCGCGTGACCTTGTCCTTCACGCGATCCCAGAGCTTCGGATCGCTCTTCTTGGCTGTCCCGGCCATAATCGTCCTCATCCTGCTGAATCACGGTGATCTCGGACTCCGCAACCGGACGCGGTGGCGGCGGTTCCGCGGCGGCGGATCACGCCTGCGCGCGCTCGCGGCGATCGCCGGTTGACTTAGCGGAGCGTCGACCCCATCCACCTGGTGTCCCGGCGCCCGGTCACGGCGCCGCGCGGAGCCTGCCATGAGCCCGACAGTCCAGAACCGCCCCAGCGTCTTCATCGACGGCGAGGCCGGCACGACCGGCCTCGGCATCCGCGAGCGATTGGAGACATCCCAGGCCATCACCCTGCGCTCGCTCCCCCACGAGCAACGCAAGGACCCTCAGGCCAAGCGCGCGCTCATGGCCGAGGTCGACCTCGTGGTGCTGTGCCTGCCGGACGATGCCGCCAAGGAGACCGTGGCGATGGCCGACGGGCTGCCGGGCGGCGGCCCGCGCATCCTCGACGCCAGCACCGCCCACCGGGTGGCGCCCGGCTGGACCTACGGCTTCGCCGAACTGGCCCCCGAGCAGCGGGCGAAGCTGCGCGCCGCGCGGCGCGTCGCCAATCCGGGCTGCTACCCGACCGGCGCCATCGCGCTCCTGCGCCCCCTCGTCGATGCGGGGCTGATCCCGGCGGATTTCCCCATCAGCATCAACGCGGTCAGCGGCTACAGCGGCGGCGGGCGCAAGATGATCGAGGCCTACGAGGCTGGCGCCGCCCCGGCCTTCGAACTCTACGGCCTCGGCTTCGCGCACAAGCACCTGGCGGAGACGCAGGCCTATAGCGGCCTGACCCGGCGCCCGATCTTCGTGCCCTCGGTCGGCAATTTCCGGCAGGGGATGCTGGTGTCGATCCCGCTCCACCTCGACACCCTGCCGGGCCGGCCGACCCCGGGCGACCTCGAACGGGCCCTCGTGGCGCGCTACGCGGGCGAGACCCTCGTGCGCGTGGTCACCGGGGCCGAGGAGGGCGCCCATCGCGAGCGCCTGGAGCCCGAGGCCCTCAACGACACGGACGCGCTCGAATTGCGGGTGTTTGGGTCCGAGGCGCACGGGCAGGCGGTGCTGGTCGCGCGCCTCGACAATCTCGGCAAGGGCGCGTCCGGGGCGGCGGTGCAGAACCTGCACCTGATGCTCGACCTCGCCTGAGGGAGGCGGATGTGACGGAAGCGAATCCCGAGAGCCGCCCGCCCCTTCCGCCCTTCACGGCGGAGAGCGCGGCGCGCAAGGCGCGCGCCGCGGAGGATGCCTGGAACCACCGCGATCCGGTGCGGGTCTCGCTCGCCTACACGCCCGACAGCCGCTGGCGGAACCGCGCGGAGTTCTTCTCCGGGCGGCCCGCCATCGTCGCGTTCCTGACCCGCAAATGGGCGCGGGAGCTCGATTACCGGCTGATCAAGGAGGTCTGGGCTTTCCACGAGAACCGCATCGCGGTGCGGTTCGCCTACGAGTGGCACGACGATTCGGGGCACTGGTACCGCTCCCACGGCAACGAGCAGTGGGAGTTCACCGAGACCGGCCTGATGCGCCGGCGCGAGGCCTCCATCAACGACGTCCCGATCTCCGCCGAGGACCGCCGCTTCCACTGGCCGCTCGGGCCGCGGCCGGAGGATCACCCGGGCCTGAGCGATCTCGGGCTCTGACCGGGCGGGGCCTGCGGACGGCGTGTCCGTTCCCCCTTGCCGAGTCCGCCGCCGGGCCGACATGATCCGCCCATGACAGGGATCCACGACTTCGCGCCCGCCGCGGCCGACGGCGCGGCGCATCCGCTCGCCCGCTACCGCGGCCAGGTGCTGCTGATCGTCAACACCGCGTCGCGCTGCGGCTTCACCCCGCAATACGAGGGGCTGGAGGCGCTCTGGCGCCGGCATCGCGACGCGGGCCTCGTCGTCCTCGGCTTCCCCTGCAACCAGTTCGGCGCCCAGGAGCCCGGCGACGCCGAGGAGATCGCCAGGTTCTGCCGCCTGAGCTACGATGTCACCTTCCCGGTCCTCGCCAAGGTGGCGGTGAACGGGCCGGAGGCGGACCCGCTCTTCGCGCACCTCACCCGCGCCCGGCCGGGCCTGCTGGGGACCCGAGCGATCAAGTGGAACTTCACGAAGTTCCTGGTCGGCCGCGACGGGCGGGTGATCGGCCGCTACCCGCCGCTCACGCGGCCCGCCTCCCTGGAAGCGGCGATCGTGGCGGCCCTGCGGGAGCCGGCGCCGGTACCGGCCTGAGGCGGGCCGCTCGCGCGGTCCGTGACGCCGGGATAGCCTTCGGCCCATGACCACGCCCGATCCCCAGCCCGACCTCGACCCCGCCCTCGCCGGGAAGGGCGACGTCACCCGCTTCTGGCGCGTAGCGCGCTACGGGGATCTCGGCTGCCTCGCCGCCACCTTCCGGCGCTACGCCTATGTCCGGCACACCCACGAGACCTACGCCATCGCGTCGATCCAGGCGGGCTGCGAGACCTTCTTCCACCGCGGCGTCCAGCACTATGCCGATGCCGGCACGATCGCCATCGTCGGCCCGGAGGAGCTCCACGACGGGGCGCCGCACGGGGCGGGCTTCGTCTACCGGACCTTCTACCCCTCCGCCGCCCTGATGCAGGAAGTCGCCGAGGAGGTGGCGGGCCGGCCCCTGCCGGGGCCGCCCCACTTCCCCGATTCCGTGATGCGCGCCCCCGGCCTCGCCCGCGCCCTGGCGGAGATCCTCGGGCGGCTCCGGCCCGGCCCCGGCGACGGCGGCGTGCTGGCGGCCGACGAGGCGCTGGTCGAATTCCTCTCGGCCCTGATCGCCCGCTTCGCCGTCGGCACGCCGCCGCCCCGCGCGCCCGCCCGCGCCGGGGTGGCGCGGGCCCGCGACTTCCTCGACGCCTGCGTGCAGGAGGAGGTCGACCTCGCGACGCTGTCGCGCGTGGCGGGCCTCTCGCGCAGCCATCTCATCCGCGCCTTCCGGGCGGAGACCGGCCTCGCGCCGCACGCCTACCTGATCGACCGCCGGATCCGCCTCGCCTGCCGCCGCCTGGCGACGGGGGAAGGTCCGGCCGAGGTCGCGCTCGCCTGCGGCTTCTTCGACCAGAGCCACCTCACGCGGGCCTTCAAGGCCCGGCTCGGCGTCACCCCCGGGGCGTTCCGCACCGCCGCGCCCTGAGCACTTTCGTCCAAGACCCGTCCCGCGCCCTTCCGTCATGAGGCGGCGACGCGCCCGCCGAGGGGTGCCGGGAGGATGGTCGATGCACGGGATCGTGGCCCGGGAGGACGGGGAGGGGTTTCGCGCCGAGGTGGCGGCGGGTCTGCGCGACATCGCGGCGCCGGCCGTCGCCGCGGTGCCGATCGGGCTCCTGTTCGGCGCCCTCGCGGCCGCCAAGGGCCTCACCGTCCTCGATGTCGGCGCGATGTCCGCGCTCGTCTTCGCGGGCGGCGCCCAGTTCGCGGCGGTCGAGATCTGGTCGCACCCGGTCCCGGTCGGGGCGCTCGTCTTCTCGACGCTCCTGATCAACCTGCGCCACGTGCTGATGGGGGCCTCGCTCGCGCCCCGCCTCGGCCGCTTCTCGCGCCGCCAGAAACTCCTCTGGCTCGCCGTCATGGTCGACGAGACCTGGGCCTTCGCGGAGCGCCGGGCCGTCCGGCGGCCCCTCACCCCGGCCTATTTCGGGACGATGGGTGCGGTCTACTGGATCTCCTGGCTGGTCTGGTCCCTCCTCGGCGCCTGCGCCGGCTCCATGCTCGGCGATCCGCGCCGGGTCGGGGCGGACTTCGCCTTCACGGCCCTGTTCATCGGGCTCGTCGCGGGGTTCGGGCGGACCCGCGCGGGCGCCGCGGCGATCGCCGCCAGCGGCCTGGCGGCGGCCGGGACCGCTCTCCTCCTCGGGCCGCCCTGGCACGTCGCCGCGGGTGCCGGCGCCGGGATCCTCGCCGCCGCCCTGGCCGCGCCCGGGGAGGCGCCGCGATGATCCCCGATCCCGGCGCGCTCGCCGCCATCCTGGCCATGGCGGCGATCACCTACGCGACCCGGATCGCCGGCCTCTTCCTGGCCGGACGCCTCGCCCCGACCGGACGCGCGCGGGCCGCGTTCGAGGCGATCCCGGCCGCGGTGCTCACGGCCCTCATCGCTCCCTCGGCCCTCGCCACCGGCTGGCGCGAGACCTGCGCGGCCGCCCTCGCGGCGCTCGCGGCGACCCGCCTGCCGCTGCTCGCCACCGTGGCGATCGGGGTCGCGGCCGTCGTGGCGCTGCGCGCGATTCCCTGATGCCCGGGTGCACTGCGACACATTGTACAACAGACTGCGTTGCAGTGCGAAGCAACGAAGCAACGCGCGTCCGGTTCCTCTCCTCGTCGCGCCGCGCTCCCTAATGACGTAAGTGTTTAATCCTGCATGCGGCGAAATATCCCGCCAAATGGCGGCAGAGCCCCGGGAATTCTGCGTCAGTCCAGTTATTAGTCTTTTCATCCTCTTCGCGGCGTGCGGAACCGCACGTCGCGAAAGCCGTTCCCGGGCTACATCCATCTCACACCGCGGACGTCGATCCTTACGGGATGCGCCGCATCACGGAGACGAGACACAGATGAAGACCCTGATCGCCGCCACCCTCGCCGCCCTCGCGATCGGTGCCGCCCCGGTCTCCACCGCCCTGGCCTTCGACCCGCCGGCCCGCCACCAGGCCTATGGTCCCTCCGACGTCGACGCCACCGGCGCGCTTGGGCGTACGGCGCCGCTGGGCGTCCATGACGGGCCGTTCTACGAGTCCTGCCCGATGAGCTCGGCCGCCGAGAGCAATGCCAACCAGCAGACCCGCCCGGTGAAGCAGTACGGCCAGACCGCCGGCGGGAACCTGTGCTGATCCGGGGGCGGGAATGCTCCTGAAGGGCTTCTCCGACGCGATGATCGGCGTGTTCGCCGGGACGCTCGTTCTGACGGCGTTCGGCACCGTGACGGCGCTGGCGGGTTTCTGACACCGTGATGGAAGGGGCCGCCGCGTGCGGCTCTTTCTCGTTCGTGTCGAGCCATCCTCGCGACAGTAGGAAACTTTTGTATCTTAGCAGAATACGAGAATTTTCATCTCTGTTCTGGCTGAAATCCGAAATTGACGTCGAGGTCTCGCGGGCTACCCTCGCGGTTCAACGACGATCGCAGGACAGGGGTCGGTTCGCCGGGAGGGCGGACCGGCTTCGCGCATCGTCCGGACGAGGCCCAGGACGACCCCGATGACCGCACAGACCGACGTTCTCTGGTTCCTGCCGACCCACGGCGACGGCCGCTACCTCGGCGCCAGCGAGGGCGCGCGCGAGGTCTCGCTCAATTACCTGCGCCAGATCGCCCAGGCGGCCGACGATCTCGGCTATTACGGCGTGCTGCTGCCCACCGGGCGCTCCTGCGAGGACTCCTGGATCGTCGCCTCGGCGCTGGCGCCTGCCACCAAGCGCCTGCGCTTCCTCGTCGCCGTGCGGCCCGGCCTGCAGGAACCGTCGGTGGCGGCCCGCATGGCCGCGACCCTCGACCGGATCTCGGACGGGCGCCTCCTCATCAACGTGGTGACGGGCGGCGACCCGGTGGAACTGCGCGGCGACGGCGTCTTCCTCGACCACGACGCGCGCTACGTCGTCACGGACGAGTTCCTGCACATCTGGCGCGGCCTGATGGCGGGCGAGACCGTCACCTACACCGGCACCCATCTGCGCGCCGAGGCCGGCCGCCTGATCTACCAGCCGGTGCAGCCCTCCGGCCCGCCGCTCTATTTCGGCGGCTCCTCGGAGGCCGGGATCGCGGTCGCGGCCGAGCATTGCGACGTCTACCTGACCTGGGGCGAGCCGCCCGCGCAGGTGGCCGAGAAGATAGCCCGCGCCCGCGAGGCCGCCGCTGCGAAGGGCAAGACCTTCTCGTACGGGATCCGCTTGCACGTGATCGTGCGCGAGACCGAGGGCGAGGCCTGGGAGGCCGCCGAGAGCCTGATCTCCCGGCTCGACGACGACACCATCGCGCGGGCCCAGGCCACGCTGAAGCGCCAGGATTCGGTCGGCCAGAGCCGCATGATGGCGCTCCACGGGGGCGACCGCGGCAAGCTCCTGGTCTCGCCGAATCTCTGGGCCGGCGTCGGGCTGGTGCGCGGCGGCGCCGGCACCGCCCTCGTCGGCTCGGCCGATCAGGTCGCGGACCGGATGAAGGAGTATATCGATCTCGGCATCGACCGCTTCATCCTGTCGGGCTACCCGCACCTGGAGGAGGCCTACCGCTTCGCCGAGCTGGTCTTCCCGAAGCTGCCCCTGAGGGCGACGACCGGGACGGGGCCGCGCCACGCCCGCAACGACGGCCCGTTCGGCGAGGTGATCGCCAACGACATCGTGCCGAACCGCCGCGTCGGCGCGCACTGATCCGGGCGATCGCGCGCATTCGAGCGATCGCTTTCACCGGGCGGCGAGACGGCCATGTGACGCTGCGGCATGCCCACCGCCGTGACCATCGCGAGAACCCTCGCCGCTCTCTGCGCGGTCGCCGGCCTCATCGCGATGATGGTGGCGCCGGCGCCGTCCTGGGGCACGGTGTTCACCGGCCTCGCGGCCCTCGTCGCCTTCGCGACCCTGTCGCTGATCGCGCGGCGCGCGGAGCGTGCGATACGGCCGGTTCCGCGCCGCGCGGCGACCGAGGCGGCGCCTGCGCAGCCCGCGACGGAGCCGCCGGTGATCGAGGTGATCCTCCCACCGCCCGAGAGGATGGCCGGCGCGCATCCGGCGATCTACCGGGCGATGCGGGTGCGGCGGATGGGGCGGTAGAAGGTTTCAACCGGATCTGGCCATTGTCCGACCCGCTCATGCACCCTGGACGGCGGTGCCGCAGGCATGCCGCCGGGGTGGCTTTGAGAGTCGTTATCCGTTACGCGCTTGAGAAAGTTCGTGCGCTGTGCAAAATTGACCTAACGTCATGAACGTTGCGGCTGCCCCATGACATCTCTCCAGATCATCGCAGGGTCTTGCGGAAAGGGAACCGGTCACTATACCGCCGGGCTGCTCAAGACACCGGACGGGCGGGAGCACGGTGTCGAATCCATCATCGCTGTCGAGGTCCACGGCGATGTGAGATCTGCGCCCCGCTGGTCGGGGCAATTGCTGAACGGGATCAAGGGCGGACTGGCCGTCGCCTCGTCGCTCGAACTATCGGCCCCGCTGGCGCTTGCCGCGGGCGCCCTCGGCGCAGGTCTGGGTGCCGTGAGTGACGAACCGCGATCACTGGCCGTGGTCGAGGCGACTTTTCTCGACGGGGGCACGATCGTCGCCATGGCGGATGCGGGCCTCGCGGCCCTGATCCGGAACGACCGCGATGTCGCCCAGGCGGCGGTCGCGCGCGCGGCCGCGATGGCGGCTCCGTCCGAGGAGGCCGCGGCGATTCCGGAGACGGGGACCGGGCTGGCGAGTCAGGCGTTCGGCGCGGCCGCACAGGCTGCCGATGCCGCGGGCGCGGCTGTCACGTCGGCATTCAGCTTCTTTCGTCGCGACAAGACGGCCTGACGCGGGGCGTCCCGGGGCCACGAACCGCGTGTGCCTCCGCGGAGGCTCGGGTCCTACCGGAGGAAATCCCCAAAGGCCCGCGGTCCGTCCGAGGTCTTGATCGCGCCGGTCACGCGCAGGCTTCCGGTGTCGATCACGCTGACCGTGTTCGACTCCCAGTTCGCCACGTAGACCCGCCGCCCGTCCCGGCTCGCCGCGATGCCCTCCGGGTACTCGCCGACCTCGATCCGGGGCCCCGGCGCCAGGGTGGCGAGGTCGAAGGTGCTGACTGTGCCGCCGTACTGGTCCGTCACGAAGGCCCGCCCGCCGGTCAGCGCCACCACGTAGGGCCGCTCGCCCACCCCGACCTGGCCGACCGCGCGCCGCGACGCGATGTCGATCACCGAGACGTCGTTCGAGCCGACATTCGCCGTGTAGGCCCGCTTGCCCTCCCGGTCGATCGTCACGCCGAAGGGCCGCGTCCCGACCTTCACCACGCCGACCCGCTGGCGGGTGCGCGCGTCGATGACCGAGACCGCGTCGTCGTCCCGGTCGGTGACCAGGATCGTCCCGCCGTCCGGCGTCACCGCGAGGCCGGAGGGCGAGGTGCCGACCGCGATCTCGCCCGTCACCGCGAGGCTCCCCGGATCCACCACCCAGAGGCGCTTGGCGTACCAATCCGCCACGTAGACCGTGCCGTCCGCCGGGTTCACCCCGACGCCGAGGGGGCCGCCCTCCAGGGCGACCCGGCCGACGACCGCGCGCGCCGCGAGGTCGATGACCACGAGCGCCTTGCCCTCCGGTGCGGTGACGTAGGCCCGCGCCCGGTCGGGCGAGAGCGCGATTCCGGCCGGGGCGCCCGGCACCGCGAGCCGCGCCACGACCTGGGCGGCGTCGAGATCGACGATGTCGACCGCGTTCGCGTTCTGCGCCGTGACCACCGCCTCCTCGGCGCCGGCCGGCAGAGCCAGCCCGGCGCCGAGGAGGAGCCCCGCGAGGAGTTGCCTCACGAACCGCTCTTCTCGATCTTCGCCTTCAGGTTCTCCAGGCCCGCCTTGTACAGGTCGGTCACCGCCTTCACGGCCGCCTCGTCGCTCAGCTCGGGCGGCGGATCGTTGTTCATGAAGCCGCGGTAGAACGCGCCGTCCCAGCTCACGGTCGACTTGCCGTCGCCGGCCGGCTCGACCTTGATCGTGGAGGAGTAGTTGTTGACCGGCAGCACTTTCACGTCGACCTTGTTGATGCGGTACGACAGGCTCATCTGCTCGGCGTTGTACTTGTAGAGCTCCTCCTCGACGGTGGCGCCTCCCTTCAGGGTGAGGGTGCGGGTGGCCTTGACCTCGTTGCCGCCCTTGCCCTCGGTCTTCTCGACCGGCGGCAGCCAGCTCATGTCCTGGAAGTTGCCGACCACGGCCCAGACCTTGGCGGGCGGGGCGTTGATCTCGACCTTCTCCTCGACCTTCTTGCGGGTCGGGCCGTGCGCCTCGGCGGCGAGCGGCGCCAGCGCGACCAGCGCCGCGACGGCGCTCCCGAGCAACAGCTTCATCAGACGTCCTCCTAAGCCTCGGTGTCGTCGACGAGGAGCCGGTCCTCCGCCCGCAGGCTGAGGGCGGCGGCGACCTTCTCCTCGATCCAGGACCAGGCCTCGCGCTCGGCGGGGCCGGCCGTCTTGGAGACCGCGATGAACAGGTATCGCAGCTCCGAGAGCACTTTCTCGCGCGGCAGCCGGTCGAGCCGCGTCGACAGGATCGCGGCCTCCAGCACGGCCGCTTGCGCGCGGTTGAAGCCCGCGAAGGGGCGGTGGGCCTCCTCGTGCACGATCCGCCCGCGGAAGCGCGGCCGGACCGGATCGTCCTCGACCGCCACGACCTCGAATTCCCGGTGGCCGAAGGCCTCGGCGAGGCGCCGGCCCGGGATGCGGGCGCAGGGGAGGGTGGCCCAGTCCCGCCGCCCCGTGACGCAGCCGGCGATCACCCGCAGGTCGGCGGGCGCCGCCGCGGCAAAGACCGGGTTCGCCTCCAGATTCGCGATGGTGGGGGAGGGGCGGAACGGGGCGAGGATGAAGTCGGGGCCGTCCTGGATCAGGCCGAAGGGCACGAGGTGCAGGCTGCCCCCGGACCCTTGCGTGGTGACGATGGTCTCCAGGATCAGGGGCAAGGCCTCACTCCGCCTCGGATTCGCGTGCCGGTTTCCGCCCGTGCAGGGTGTGGCCGACCTCCTTGAAGGTGGTGGTGTCCTGCACCACCGCGTCGAGCGCGCAGCCCCAGTCCAAGGGTTCGTCCTGCACGTAGCGCTTGCCGAGCCGCCAGGCGAGTTCGGCTTTGGTCAATTCGCCGCCGAGGTAGAAGGCGTGGCCGCCATCCTCCGCCACGTCGAGGGCGGGGAAGAACGCCATCGCGTCGGTGCCGACCTCGTGGATCGCCCGGTTGTAGACGTGCACGCCGTCCTCCGCGACCGCCACCCGGTAATTGGGGTCGCGCACCTCCGCGGCGAGCGCCGCGATCTCCTCGGGCGTCTGCGTGTAGGGGCGCTTGTCGTGGAGGCTCAGGAGCTGGCGCCCGTAGCCCTTCGGCAGGGCGCCGTCGGCGCGCGCCGCGTACATCACCCGCCGGGCGGCGTCGTGCTCCTCGACCGTGCGGCGGGTGTGGTTCGAGACCTGCACGATCAGCACGTTGCGGATCGCCAGTTCCGAGCACAGGCCGACGAGAAGCGCCGTCACGCCGAGGCTGTCGGCCTCGGTGAGTTCGGTCAGGTTGCCGGTCCCCATCATCATCTCGATGTCCGGGTGGCGGCGGCGGGTCTCGTGGTAGCGCACGATGGAGGCCGCGAAGCCGAAATGGATCGGCTCCAGGATCGGGTCGGCCAGGAAGGGTTTTCCGGCCTCCCGCATCCGCGCGATGGCGCGGTCGAGGGACTCGAGGTCGTCGGGCCGCACCGGCACCAGCACCGGCACGGCGTCGGTCTCGAAGGCGAGGTCGAGTGTCTCCTCGTTGAGGCTGAGGAGAAAATCGGCGCCGGCCCTCGCCCCGCGGGCGATTTCGTCGCGGTCGAAGGAATCGACGCTCACCCGAAGGCCCGCGCCCTTCAGGAGCCGGACCGTCTCCTCCAGGTGCGGGAAGGGCGTGTCGGGCAGGCCGCCGAGGTCGATCACGTCGGCGCCGCGCCGGGCGAGGTCCTGCGCGCGGGCGAGGATCTGCCCGGGCGTCAGCTTCGAGGCGTCGACGATCTCCGAGAAGATCCTGAGGTCGTGCCGGGACAGGTCGGGTTTGCGGCCGGCGAGCCCGAGGAAGGCCGGCAGATCGACGATCTCGTCGGGGCCGCGCTCGACGGGCACGCCGAAATGGGCCGCGAGCACCGCGGTGTCGGCCCGGCAGCGGCCCGGCAGGACGATGCGGTCGCTCCCCTCCGGCACGCTGACGCGGCGGCGGATGATCTCCTCGGTCATCAGCGCGGCGACCTTCACGCCCGCATCCGCGATGGTGGCGGCGAAGCGCTCGGGGGGCAGTGCGGCGACGATTGTCTCCAGGCGCGGCCGGGCGAGGCGGCCGGTGACGAAGACGATGCGCTCCGTCATCGGGGCCTCTCGGAGGTGGGAGCCGTGAAGGGCGCGGGGAACCCCTCTCCCGTGCGGGAGAGGGGTAGGGGTGAGGGTCCCGGACCGTCCCGCAAGAATGCTGAGATCGTCGTGCTGGCAGCGGGACGGTTCAGACTCCTTGCTGAACCACCTGGACCCTCACCCTTACCCCTCTCCCGCACGGGAGAGGGGATCCCGCGGTGGCTCTCGAATGCGACGGTGACGGCCCGTCCCATCTCAGGCCTCCACCAGCGCCGCGCCGGGCGCGTAGACCCGCTCGCCCTGCGGTCCCCGCAGCCGGATCTCGCCGCGGAAGCGCTGTGCAAAGTGCGGGAAGGCCCTGTCCACGATTTCCGCCGCCACAGGATCCTCGGCCTCGGCCGACTTCACCAGCACGCAGCGCGCCGCGCCGAGCTCCGCCGCCAGCCACAGCGCGAGGCTGTCCGAGGTGACGTCCCAGCTCTCGGGGATGTCCGGGTGCCCGTCCTTCAGCGCTGCCGGATCCCAGACCGGAACTTGGCCCCGGGCGATCTCGGCGGCCGGCTCACGCGACACCACGAGCCGCGGCTCCAGCGATCGGAGGATGCGGGCCATGCCGCTCATCGCGTCGAGGGCGAGCCGGTGCGCCAGCGCGTCGTCGAAGCCGAGCGCGGCCTGCGCCTCGCGCACCGCCTCCGCGAGGCCGCCGCCGCCCGGCACGATGACGCAGGGCCCCTCCGCGCCGTCCGCCAGCCCGCGCAGGATCGCGCGCAGCCGCTCGCCATCGGCCACGAGGCTCCCGCCGAGCTTCACCACGCTGAGGGGGCGCGTCATGGGCGGTCCTTACGCCGCCGCCGGTCGGTCCGCAGCCGCGGCGAGGCGTCGCGCGGCCTCCGCGATCCGCGCCGGGTCGAGCCGGGTCCGCCGGTCGCCGCCCGCGCAGAGCCCGCCGCGGAAGCCGAGATAATCCGGCCCGAGCGCGGCGAGCGCCGGGATGTCGTCGAGGGACAGGGAGCCGGCGAGCCCGCAGAGCAGCCCGTGCCGGCGGCAGCCCGCCACGAAGGCCGCGAGCCGGGAGACGGGCAGGTGGTCGGTCAGGCGCCGCCCGTCCTTGCCGCGGGTGTCGATCATGGCGCCGCGAAAACCCGCCGCCGCCAGGTCCGGCAGGGGAGCGGGGTCCGCCAGATCCTCGGCGAACAGCACCGCGATCACCGGCGGCCCGGCCCTCGACGCGAGGTCCGGGATCCCGCCTGGAGGGACCGCGATCTTCAGGTAATCGGCGCCGCAATCGCGCAGGGCCGCCAGCATCCGGTGGGCCTCCGCCTCGCCCGTCGGCTCGCCCGCCACCGCGCTGGTGAGCCCGCCCGAAGCCGCGGCCACGATCGCCCGCACGGTCTCGGGGGGCAGCCCGCCGAGCGCGCCGCGCTCCGGGTCCTTGGCGTCGACGAGGTCGGCGCCCTGGGCGCGGGCGAGCGCCGCCTCGGCGGCGTCGCGCACGCTCGCGAGCAGGCGCACCCGCGGGGCGGGGGAGGAGGGGGCGTGGGGCAAGGGGTTCAGGACCGGCTCGGAAGGGGTTCCGCGAAGAGGCGGTTCTTCACCAGCCAGCGCACGCTGTGAAGCCACGTCTCGTCCGTGTCCCCGCGGATCACCACCTGCCCGCCGCGCAGGACCTTGCCGGTCTCGCTGTCCGAGATGGTGATGCTGAGGTTCAGGATCTGGTTGGTGGTGCGCTGCACATAGCCGTAGACGGCGAGGCCCGCGCCCGCCGCCTTGGCGATGCGCTCGGCGCAGCCCTCGCACTTGTAGAGCGGCGCGTCCTTGCGGATCTCGCCCGCCTGCGGCGCGAGGTCGACGGACTCGACCTGACCCTGCGCCGCCACCTCCCGGCGCAATGCGTCGGAGGCGAGCGTGAGGCGCCGCTGCTCCTCCGGCCGGGGTGGGCGCGCGCCGATCACCCCGGGCTCGGCGAGTTCGATCCCGAACACCGCCGCCGTCTGGGGTGCCGCCCGCCCGGCGCCGGGCAGGAGGACGAGCGCGAGGGCGGGAAGAAGGCGGGCGGACAGCATCGCCGGACGATGCCACGGCGCGGGCGGAGGGCGCAACGCGGCGGAGCCCAGCCGCCCGCCGCCCCGCCTTGGACTTTGGGCTGCGGCCCCGCGCCCCAGGCCCGTCTTAGACTCTCCTTAGCGATAAGGCGTTGAGCCCGCGTCGGAATTCTTGTTAGCGTGCGGCCCGCATGGTTGTCCCTCCCCGCCTGTCGTCCCGTCTGGCCTGCCTTCTCGCCGCCTGCCTGCTCGCGGGTGGGCCGGGCCTCGCCCAGACCAGTCCGTCCCCCGCGCCCGAAGTCGCGCCGCCGGGCGCGGCCGAGATCCGCATCGGCCTGAT
Organism: Methylobacterium sp. JK268; assembly: GCF_054052225.1. NCBI lineage: Bacteria > Pseudomonadati > Pseudomonadota > Alphaproteobacteria > Hyphomicrobiales > Methylobacteriaceae > Methylobacterium > Methylobacterium sp. JK268. The sequence continues at coordinate 81,082 of NZ_JBSVZN010000026.1, forward strand.
CTACCGTCCGGCGCCGGCGCCCGCCTCCTACGACGCCCAGGCCGTGCCCGAGGATGAAGGCGTGGCGGGCGCGCGCATGGCGGTGCGGGACAACAACGCCACCGGCCGCTTCACCAAGCAGTTCTACGTCCTCGATGCGGTGGCGCTCGCCAACCCGGAGCCGGGCGCGCCGCCGCCGGAGGATCCGGTCGCGGCCGCGCGGGCGCTGGTCGAGAAGGGCGACCGCTTCATCGTGCTGGCCCTGACCGGGCCCGAGGTGCTGGCGGTGGCGGACGCGCTCAGGGAATCGGGCGTGACGCTGTTCAACGCCGCGGCCCCCGACGACCGCCTCCGCGGGGCGGAGTGCCGCGCCAACGTCTTCCACATCGCCCCGAGCCGGGCCATGCAGACGGACGCGCTGGTGCAGTTCCTGGCCTTCATGCGCTGGCGCAAGCTGTTCCTGATCGTCGGGCCGCAGGAGGGCGACCGGCTCTGGGCCGAGGCGCTGAAGCGTTCGGCCAAGAAGTTCGGGCTCGTCATCAGCGCCGAGAAGCCCTGGACCTTCGGGCCGTTGGCGAGGGCGCGGGGCGACACGCCGACCCGGGCGGAGGCGCTCGTCTTCACCCGCGGCCTCGACTACGACGTCGCCGTGGTGGCGGACGAGGCGGGGGATTTCGGCGACTACGTGCCCTTCCACACGGTGGATCCGCGGCCCGTGGTCGGCACGCAGGGCCTGTTCCCGGCGACCTGGCACCCGACCCTGGAGGTCTGGGGCGCCGCCCAGGCGCAGAACCGCTTCCGGCGCCTGACCGGGCGGCTGATGCGGCCCCTCGATTACCAGGCCTGGACGGGGATCCGGGCGGTCGGGGAAGCGGCGATGCAGACGAAGAGCGCCGATCCGGCGGTGATCGCGGGCTTCCTCGCCGATCCCGCCTTCACGCTGCCGGCCTACAAGGGCGTGTCGCTCAGCTTCCGTCTCTGGGACCGGCAGCTGCGCCAGCCGATCCTGCTCGTGCAGCCGAGCGCGCTGGTGGCGGTGGCGCCCGAGCAGGGCTACCTGCACCAGCGCACGCCCCTCGACACGCTGGGCATCGACCTGCCGGAGACCCAGTGCAAGCTGGCGAAATCGTGAGGGACAGGACGGTGCGCCCCGCGGCATAGGGACGAAAACGCCTCTGTGCCGCGAGGCGGTGGGGCGAGAACCGATCGAAGGGAGAGACACCGCATGCGCCACCGGATCCGGGACGCGCTCGCCGCCGCGGCGCTCGGCCTTGGCCTGACGGCCGCGCCGCCGGCGCGCGCCTACACGGTCTACGTGACGAACGAGAAGGGCAACTCGGTCAGCGTCATCGACTCGACGACGATGCAGGTGAAGGCGACCTGGCCGGTGGGGCGACGCCCCCGCGGCATCACGATCAGCCACGACGGCAAGGACCTCTACGTCTGCGCCAGCGACGACGACCGCATCGATGTCATCGACACCGCCACCGGCAAGATCGCCCGCTCCCTGCGCTCGGGGCCGGACCCGGAGCTGTTCATCCTCGCGCCGGGCGGAAACCCGCTCTACATCGCCAACGAGGACGACAGCCAGGTCACGGTGCTGGACATCGAGAAGAACAAGGTCGTGGCCGAGGTGCCGGTGGGCGTCGAGCCGGAGGGGATGGGCATCAGCCCGGACGGGACCATGCTGGTCAACACCTCCGAGACCACCAACATGGCCCACTTCATCGACACCAGGACGTACCAGGTGATCGACAACGTGCTGGTGGACGCGCGGCCCCGCTTCGCGGAGTTCTCGGGCGACGGCAAGTGGCTGTGGGTCTCGGCGGAGGTGGGCGGCACCGTCTCGGTCATCGACGTGGCGGCCCGCAAGGTGGTCAAGAAGATCGCGTTCAAGATCCCGGGCGTCACCGACGAGCAGATCCAGCCGGTGGGCGTGCGCGTGACCCGCGACGGCGCCCGCGCCTTCGTGGCCCTCGGCCCGGCGAACCGCGTCGCGGTGATCGACACCAAGACCTACGAGGTCGAGAAGTACTTGCCGGTGGGTCAGCGCGTCTGGCAGCTCGCCTTCACGCCGGACCAGAAGCAGCTCTTCACCACCAACGGCTCCTCCAACGACGTCTCGGTGATCGATGTGGAGAGCCTGAAGGTGGTCAAGAGCATCCCGGTCGGGCTGCTGCCCTGGGGGGTGGCGGTCTCGCCGCAATAGGGTGCCGCGCGCGCCCTGAACCCTCCCCCCCTCTGCGGGGGAGGGTGGCCTGCGGAGCAGGCCGGGAGAGGGGCCGGCGCGACGCTGATCCAGGTGGCGCTCTTCACCACGCTTCAGGCTTCTCCGGCACCGTGGTTCCCCTCTCCCGCCCCACTCCGTGGGGCACCCTCCCCCGCAGAGGGGGGAGGGTTGATCGCGCGCAGTTCTGAAACCCTCTCACCTCCTCACGGACCCTCCCCATGCCCCCGCTCCTCCGCTCGGCCGCCCTCGCCGCGGCCCTCCTCAGCGCCGCGCTCCCGGCCTCGGCCCGCGATCTCGCCAAGGGCCGCACCGACCTGCCCGACCTCGTGCTGGGCGACGGCGAGGGCAACGACTACGCGGTCTCGACCAAGGACATCGAGATGGAGGCGGGCAAGTCCTATCGCCTGCGCATCACCGCCAAGGGCCAGAAGGAGTACAAGTTCTTCGCCACCGAGTTCTTCCGCGGCGTCTGGATGAACCAGATCGTCGTCAACCACCTGGAGGTGCACATGGCCGGCGCGCCGCACCACCTCGAATTCGACGACCAGGGCACGATGGAGGTCGAGTTCGTCACCGTGCGGGCCGGCGAGTTCCCGTGGTTCGTGCAGGGGCTGGAGAGCCGGGGCATGACCGGCCGCTTCATCGTCAAATGAGGGTGGTTCCGCCGTTCGGGCCGCTCCCCTACATCACCGGCAAATCCCGAGGAGGAAACCGAGACCCCATGCGTCCGATTCTCTGCCTGCTGGCCTGCCTCGCCGGCACCCTCGCGGCCGGCGCCGCCCGCGCCGACGACGCCGCGGCGTGCCGCGACGGGATCACGATGATCAAGGCCGAACTCGCCAAGTCCCCCGCCGAACCGCTCCAGCGCAGCCTCAAGAAGGCCCTGCGCAACGCCGAGCGCGAGCAGGGCGAGGGCGAGTTCGACGAGTGCATGGACGCGGTCAAGGACGCCCGCAAGGCGCTCGGGCAATGACCGCGCCCGAGACGGCGCCGGCGCTGGCGGTCGAGGGCGTCAGCCACCGCTTCGGCAGCCGCACGGCCCTCGACGCCGTCTCGCTGCAGGTGCCGCGCGGCCAGTTCGTCGCCCTGCTCGGGCCGAACGGCGCGGGCAAGACGACGTTGTTCTCGGTCGTGACGCGGCTCTACAACAACCAGGACGGGAAGGTCGCGATCTTCGGGCACGATCTGCGCCGCGAGCCCTCGCGGGCGCTGGCCCGGCTCGGCGTCGTCTTCCAGGCGCGCACCCTCGACACCGACCTGACGGTGCGCCAGAACCTCCTCTACCACGCGGCCCTGCACGGCATCGCTCGCAGAGCCGCCGAGGCGCGCATCGGCGCGCTCCTCGCCCGCGTCGGCCTGATCGAGCGGCGCGACGACAAGATCCGCACCCTCTCGGGCGGCCAGTCGCGGCGCATCGAGATCGCCCGCGCGCTGATCCACGGGCCCGACCTGCTGCTCCTCGACGAGCCCACCGTCGGCCTCGACCTGGAGGCGCGCTCGGACATCGTCGCCATCGTGCGGGCGCTGGTGCGCGAGGAGGGGCTCTCGGTGCTCTGGGCGACCCACATCTTCGACGAGGTCGAGCCGCAGGACCGCGTCGTCGTCCTGCACAAGGGCAAGATCGTTGCCCGGGGGCTCGCCGGGGCGCTCGCCGAGCCGTCGGGATCCCTCGAAACCTCCTTCCGCCAGATCGTGGCGGAGCCCGCCCGGAGGCAGGTCGCATGAGTTCCGGACCCGCCGCCCTGCCCGCCGCCGACGCGCACGCCGTGCGCGGCCGCCTCGACGCGACAGGCTACCTGATCTGCTTCCTCGGCATCACGCGCCGCGAGCTCCTGCGCTTCTTCAATCAGAAAGAGCGGTTCTTCTCGGCGCTGGTGCGGCCGCTGGTCTGGCTGTTCATCTTCGCGGCGGGCTTCCGCAACACGCTCGGCCTGTCGATCACGCCGCCCTACGAGACCTACGTGCTCTACGAGGTCTACGTGGTGCCGGGGCTGGCGACGATGATCCAGCTCTTCAACGGCATGCAATCGTCGCTGTCGATGGTCTACGACCGCGAGGTCGGGTCGATGCGGGTGCTGCTGACCAGCCCCTATCCGCGCTGGAGCCTGCTCTTCGCCAAGCTGGCGGCGGGCGTCGCGGTCTCGATCATCCAGGCCTACGTCTTCCTGGCGGTCGCGGCCTTCTGGGAGACCGACATCCCGTGGATCGGCTACCTCGCGGCGCTGCCGGCCTTCATCGCCTCCGGGCTGATGCTCGGGGCCATCGGGCTGTTCCTGTCCTCGCTGGTGCGGCAGCTGGAGAACTTCGCGAGCGTGATGAACTTCGTGATCTTCCCGATGTTCTTCGCCTCCTCGGCCCTCTACCCGCTCTGGCGGATCAACGAGTCGAGCGCGACACTCTACTGGATCTGCGAGATCAACCCGTTCACGCACGCGGTCGAGCTGGTGCGCTTCGCCCTCTACGGCGCCTTCGAGCCCGTGGCCTGCGCGGTGGTGCTCGGCACCGGCCTCCTGTTCTTCATCCTCGCGGTGATCGCCTACGACCCCGGCCGCGGCCTTCTGGCACGGCGCGGCGGCCCGGCGGGCGACGCCGCCTGACTGACCCGAAGGTGCTTCGATGCTGCGTCCCCTCTTCCTCGCCCTCCTCGCCGCCGCCCTGTCGACCGCCGCCGCGGCACAGCCCCGTCCCGATCCGGACTGGCCGTGCGCGCAGCGCAAGGTCCCGACCCTGGGCTACGGCTCGGTCTGGACCGGCCCCGACCCGGCCGCGGCGCTCCAGGACTGGGGGCGGGACCGCGAGGCGGCGCAGCTCGCCCAGAAGCTCGCCTCGCGCAAGACGCCCCTGGAGGAGGTCGACCCGCTGCTCGCCGATTTCGTCGAGAAGGCGGGAGCCGAGAAGGATGTGCGCCTGACCCGGGTCTTCGCGGGCGTGTTCGACGTCCTGAACGAGGAGCGCAACAAGGTCGTGGCCGGGATCGGCCGCTACGCCCGCGGCCAGCGGGTCATGGCCGAGCGCATCCGCGACGAGGGTGGCCAGATCAGCGAGATCAAGACCTCTCCGGACGTGAAGGAGACGAAGGAGCTGACCGACCTGGAGACCCGCTTCAACTGGGACAAGCGGATCTTCCAGGAGCGCAGCCAGTCGCTGACCTATGTCTGCGAGGTGCCGACCCTTCTGGAGCAGCGGCTGGGGGAGGTGGCGCGGAAGATTCAGGCGAAGCTGTGAGGGCTCGAACCCTCCCCCGCAGAGGGGACAGGGTGACCGCCGCCGCCCGCCTCACTCCCGGCCCGTCGCAGGCTCCGCCCCGCCCCCCAGCTCCCGCCGCCGCCGCTCCATTGCCGCCTCGATCTCCGCGCCGGTGAAGCGCGGGGTGATGTGCTGCGGGCAGTTCCAGTCGAAGCCGGCGACCTTCACCTCGGCGATGCCCTCGATCCGCGCCCGGTAGGGGCCGAGCGCCACCGCCTCCGCCAAGTCCGGCCGCGCCGCCGCGTCGTGGAAGGTGAGGTGACCCAGCAGCTTCAGGCGGCTGCGGGACGGATAGTCCATGAAGAACAGGGAGACCCGGTCGTCCGCCGCGACGTTGCCGCGGGAGATGTACTGGCGGTTCCCGGCGAACTCCGCCCAGGCCAGGGTGTCGGGGTCGATCACCCGCACGAAGCCTGCCGGGCCGCCCCGGTGCTGGATGTAGGGCCAGCCGTCCTCGGTGGTGCTGGCGAGGTAGAAGCTGTCGCGGCTCTCCAGGAAGGCCGCCTCGGCCTCCGTGAGATGCGCGTCGGTCGGGGCGGAATCCGGCCGGCCCTCCCGCGCGTAGGGAGAGTTGCGGCGGGCCTGCTCGGCCCGGACCGCGGGGGTGAACAGCGTCTCGTGGAACCGTCTCATGGCGGGGACCTCCGCTCGATGGTCCCGAGATAATGGACCTCTCCGCCGCGGAGAACGGCCGCGCCGCGCACGGGATCATTCCGCGCGGCGCAATAATCCGCCTATTGGGCGAGCCACGCGCGCAGGTGCACCATGTCGCCCTGCGTCAGGCCGTGACCCGCCGGCAGGACGGTGTGGCTCACCGTGGCCCCCGCCGCCCGCAGCCTCCGGGCGAGGTCGGCCGCGTTCGCGGCCGGGACGATCGGGTCCATGGCGCCGGACAGGATCAGCACCGGCGCGCCGCCGAGATCGCCCGCGGGCGGATCCGTGAGGGGCACCATTGCGCGGAGCAGCGCGGCGCCGGCGAGGAGGCCGGGGTGCCGCAGCAGCAGGGCCGCCGCGACGTTGGCGCCGTTCGAGAACCCGACCGCGACCGGCGCGGCGATCCCGTAGGCGTCCCGGGCCTCGCGGACGAAAGCCGCGAGGTCGTCGGCGCGGCGGCGGAGATCCGCCTCGTCGAACACGCCCTCGGCGAGGCGCCGGAAGAAGCGCGGCATGCCGTTCTCCAGCACGGGGCCGCGGGGCGAGAGCAGCGCGGCCCCCGGCGACAGCGTCCGGCCGAGCGGGATCAGGTCGTCCTCGTCGCCGCCGGTGCCGTGCAGGAGGAGGAGCGGCGGCACGCCCTCGGTGGTGGCCGGCTCGAAGCGGTGGACGAAGGTGGTGGGCGGGGCGGGAAGGGGGGAGGGGTGGGCGGACATGGGATTGCCTCCGAGTGTTGGCTGGGCGGGACGGGCGGGTGCGAGCCTTTGCCCGTTCGGCGGCGGGCAGGCCTCGGAAGAGGCTGTATTCGCAGTGCTTTGCGCTCATTCAGCTGGCGCGGGATCCCGTCTCCCGGGTGGGAGAGGGGTAGGGGTGAGGGTGGCTCGGGTTCAGGATGACTCTGAACCGTTCAGCTGCCAGCGGCCCGGGTGCGTCTCCTTGCTGGACCCGAGCCACCCACACCCCCGGCCCCTCTCCCACTCGGGCTAGCGGATTCACAGAACGCGAAAAATAAAGACCTGGCAGATGCTTACGTCGACACACGATGGTTTCGGGTGTGGCGCGGGGAACCCCTCTCCCGTGCGGGAGAGGGGCAGGGGTGAGGGTCCAGGTGGTTCAGCAAGTATTCTGGAGTGTCCCGCTGCCAGCACGACCGTCTTCGCTTGATGACGGCACGGTCCGGGGCCCTCACCCCTACCCCTCTCCCGCACGGGAGAGGGGATCCCGCGGGTCTCCTCGGTTCCGTTCAAGCGACTGCGAAAGAAGCACTTTCTTGATGCCGGAAGGCGAAGTGTGAACACGCTAGCCCACTCGGGAGAGGGAAGAGGGGCCTCCTATTTTACCGGACAGCGTGTCCTCGACGGGAGGAGATTTTCCTAATGTCACGCCACCTTCGGGAGCACGCGCTCGATCTCGGCCCGGTGCGGCTCCAGGAAGTCCGGCAGCTTCAGCGCCTGGCCGAGCGTCGCGACGGGCTCGTCGGCGGAAAAGCCCGGGATGTCCGTGGCGATCTCGAACAGCACCCCGCCCGGCTCGCGGAAATAGACCGAGCGGAAGTAGTTGCGGTCGCGCTGCTCCGTCACGTTCACGCCGTGCGCGTCCGTGAGGCGGCGCACCATGGCCTCCTGCGCGGCGTCGTCGGCCGCCCGGAAGGCGATGTGGTGCACCGAGCCGCCGCCCGGCCGGCCGCGCAGGAAGTCCCCGACCGCCCGGATCGTCACGTGACCGCCGATCCCGGCATCGCCGCTGAACCGCGCCAGCGCCCCCTCGCGGCCGGTCTCCGTCAGGCCGAACACGTCGGTGAGGATCCGCGCCGTCGGTCCCTCCTCGCGCAGCAGCAGGGTGACGCCGTGGAAGCCGCGGACCGCGTGCTCGGCCGGCACCTCGCCGCCCGTCCAAGCGGGCTCGTCCTCCGCGCCCGCCACGCCGACGAGGGCGAGCGCCATCCCGTCCGGATCGCGGAAGGGCAGCACCGTCTCGCCGAACACCCGGGCGGGGGCCTCGTGGGCCACGCCCTCCGCGATGAAGCGGTGCGTCCAGTAGCCGATCGCGCCCTGCGGGACCCGGAAGGCCGTCTCCTGCGTCTCGCCGATGCCGACCCGGCCCGGCGCGACGTGCTCCCAGGGGAAGAAGGTCAGGATCGTGCCGGGCTGCCCGGTCTCGTCGCCGTAATAGAGGTGGTAGGTGCCCGGATCGTCGAAGTTCACCGTCTTCTTCACGAGCCGCAGGCCGAGCACGCGGGTGTAGAAGTCGAGGTTGCGCCGGGCGGGGCCGGAGATCGCGGTGACGTGGTGAAGGCCGTGGGTCATGGTCACCTCCTCGGGGGCTGTCGGCGCGGGGCCGATCGGGATGAGGCGAAGGTAGGCACGGCCCGCCCGCCCTGATACGGAAACGATCGAAAGGCATCGTTTCGGAATTCGATGGATGGCGCTTCCCGATTTCGAGGCCTGGGCGATCTTCGCCCGCGTGGCCCAGGCGGGCTCCTTCTCGCGCGCGGCGACGGATCTCGGCGTCTCGACCGCCACGGTCTCGAAGGCCGTGAGCCGGCTGGAGGCGCGGCTCGGCGCGAGCCTCTTCCACCGCACGTCCCGGCGCATCGCACTCACCGAGGTCGGCCGGACGGCGGCGGAGAACGCGGCCCGGATCGTCGCGGCGGGCGAAGCGGCGGAAGCGGAGGCGCAGTCGGGCGCGCGCGAGCCGCGGGGGCTGGTGCGGGTCGCCGCCCCGATGTCCTTCGGCCTGCGGCACCTCGCGCCGCTGCTGCCGGACTTCCTCGACGCCTACCCGGAGGTGGCGGTCGACCTCCACCTCAGCGACGCGCTGATCGACCTCGTCGGCGGCGGCTTCGATCTGGGCTTGCGCATCGCGGTCCTCGCGGATTCCTCCCTGCGGGCGCGCCGGCTCTGCGGCGTGCGCCGCTCCCTCGTCGCGGCGCCGGCCTACCTCGCCCGGGCCGGGCGGCCGGCGCATCCGCGCGACCTCGCGCATCACGCCTGCCTGGGCTACGCCTACCTGCCCGATCCCGACCGCTGGCACTTCACCGGGCCCGAGGGTGCGGTCTCGGTAGTGCCGGCGGGACGGCTGCGGGCCAACAACGCCGACGCCCTCGCGCCCGCGCTCCTCGCCGGGCTCGGGATCGCCGTGCAGCCCGATTTCCTGGTCTGGGAGGAGATCGCGGCGGGGCGGCTGGAGCGGCTGCTGCCGGACTGGTCGCCGCCCCCGATCGCGCTCAACCTCGTCATGCCGCCCGGCCCCCTGCGGCCGGCCCGGGTCACGGCGCTGATCGCCTTTCTGGAGCGGCATCTCGCGGCGGCGCCCTGGTCGGCGTGAGGTCAGGCCGCGACGTAGCCCGCCGCGAGGAGCGCGAGCCCGGCCACGCCCGAGAGCGCGAAGCGCAGCCGCCCGAGCCAGTGCGGGACGAGGCCGCGGCGCGGCATGTCCTGGTCGACGACGCCCCAGGCCAGCACCAGGGCTCCGAGCAGGCGCAGCTCCCAGGGCGCGGGCGCCGCCAGCGCCGCCCAGGCGAGGAGCGAGGGCAGCACCGCGATCGCGTAGTCGGCGGTGCGGCCGCTCCGCGCCGCCGCGCCCCAGCGGATTCCGCCCAGGAAGGAGGCGATCACGGCCCCGTAGGTCGCCAGCGCTGGCCGCGCCGCGAGCCCGGCGATCTCCGCGCGGCCGAGACAGAGCAGCAGGGCGAGCCCGACGAACGGGATCAGCCCGGCGGCGCCGAGGAGCAGGGCCCCGGCCGGGGCGGGTGCATCGCGGTCCATTCAGTCCCTCCGGAAGATCAGGCTGGCGAGCAGGCCCGAGAGAAGCGCCAGGGCTCCCGTCCCCACACCGTAGAGCAGGGACCAGTCCCGGGCGAAGGCCGCGAGGCCGGCCTCCGCGCCGGTCTTCACGAGGTCGAACCGCGCCGTCTCGCGCGCGACCGGCACCGTGCCGGCGAGGAGCGTGACCTCCACGTCGTAGGCGCCCACCGGCGCGGCGGCCGGGAGCGCCACATTGGCCCGGAAGACCGAGGCCGAGAGGAAGCGCACGCCGGTCTCCGCCTCGACGAACAGGCGCTGGCTCCGGCGCAGGCGCAGCAGCGCCTCGCGGAACGGGTCGTCCCCCTCCGGAGCGGCGGTGAGATCCCCCGAGTCGACGATGGCGCGCAGCCCCAGGCGCAGCCGCCGTCGGGTGGACGCGTCCGCGAGCCGCGCCAGCGGCGCCGAGGACAGGACCGCCAGGAAGGCCGGCACCTCGGCGAATTTCTGCTGCGCGCGGTTGACCCAGAGCGGCCCCAGCGCCTGCTTCTCGCGCAATGTGAGCGACTGGCGCGGGCCGCGGACCGTGATCACCGCATCGTAGGGGCCCTGTCGGGCCGCCGCCTGCCCGTCCCGCTCGACGGCGCCGAAGACCGCGAGCGAGGCCCCCGCATAGGTCGAGGTGACGGCGAGCCGCGTGAAGGAGAGGCTCACCACCAGGGCCTCGGCCGCGGCCGGCCGGGCGAGGAGGCTGCCGGCGAGGCCGAGACCGGCGAGGGTCGCCGCGCGCGCGAGCGGGAGGAGCGGCGCGGGGCGCCGCATCAGCGCGTCTCGGCGGCGGCGATCGAGAAGGGTTCCGCCGGCCGGACCGCGAGCTCGATCACGAAGCGCAGATCCACCGACAGGACCAGGACCGCGAGCAGGAGCCGGAAGGTCTCGGACCGAAGGTTCCGGCCGAGCCGCGCCCCGAATTGGGCGCCGAAGACGCTGCCGGCGATCAGGATCACCGCCAGCACGATGTCGACGGCCTGATTCTGCACCGCGTGCAGCACCAGCGCCACCAGGGTGGTCCAGAGGATCTGGAACTGCGAGGTGCCGACCACGACGGCGGTGGGCACGCGCAGGAGGTAGAGGAGGGCGGGGACCAGGATGAAGCCGCCCCCGATGCCGAGCACGGCGCCCGCGAACCCGACGAAGAGCGCGAGGCCGAGGATCGGCAGCACGCTGGCGTAGAGCCGGGAGCGCGGGAAGCGCATCCGCAGGGGCCAGGCCATGTAGGCGGGGTGCTCGCGGCCGCTCCGCGCCGGGCCTGCCCGCCCGCCCCGCCGCGCCCAGAGGTCGCGCAGGGATTCGCGCAGCATCAGCCCGCCCACCACCGTGAACAGGGTGACGTAGGCGAGCGCGATGACGAGGTCGAGTTGGCCGGCCCGCCGCATCGCGGCGAAGAACCACACGCCGAGCGCGGTGCCGGCGACGCCCCCGCCGACGAGGACGAGGCCGAGGCGCAGGTCGATCGCCCGGCGGCGCAGGGCGGCGAGGACGCTCGTGGTCGAGGAGGCGACGATCGGCGCCGCCTGCGTCCCCACGGCGATCGCGGGCGGGATGCCGAGCACGATCAGGATCGGGGTCATCAGGAAGCCGCCGCCGATCCCGAACACCCCCGAGACGAAGCCCACGGCCGCGCCGAGCCCGAGGAGCAGCAGCACGCTCACCGGCATCTCGGCGATCGGAAGATAGACCTGCAAGGGGGGAGGATCCGCAGCGACTCGCCCGACGGTAGTGCATTCCGGCCCTGGGCGGAAACCCGCCCCGGGCCGGAAAAAGAGTCTGGATCCAGGGGACGGCCCCCCGGGCAGTCAGGCGGTGCACCCGGAGCAGCCCCCGCTCGGGCCGCGAGCGGGGGCTGCTCCGGGTGTTCGATACCGCCTCATTGTCGGCGCTGAGCAGGAATCCCCTTCAGCGGACGATGCTCTACACGCCCGCCGCCTGCTTGCCGCTCGCCCTGACCTCCGGCCGGCGCCCGGTGATCGGGGGCGGGGCGCCGATCAGCGACATCGGCGCCGCGGCCTGGGCGGCCGGCTCGGCCCGCGGGGCCGGGGCGTCGTTCACCGCCGGGTCGGCCACCTTCGGCTTCCAGGCCGCCGCGAGCGTCTTGGCGGTCGCGAGGTCCTTGGGCGCGAGCTTCCCGGCGACCTCGTCCCGCTTGCGCCCGGCATCCTCGTCGCCCTGGGCGGCGGCGGCGGCGAACCAGACGTAGGACTGGCCGAGATCCTGCGGGACGCCGAGCCCGCGCGCCACCAGGACGGCGAGATTGTACTGGCTGTCCCGCACCCCGAACTCGGCGGCGCGCCGGAACCAGGTGGCGGCGGCGGCGTAGTCGGGCTTGCCGCCCGCGCCGCCGGATTCCGCCATCAGCACCGCGAGATTGTGCATGGCGCGGACGTGGCCCTGCTCGGCGGCCTTGCCGTACCACGTGCGGGCCTGGGCCGGGTCGCGGGTGACGCCCATGCCCTTCTCGTACTGGCTGCCGAGCCGGTACTGGGCCGGGGCGTAGCCGGATTGGGCCAGCTTCTCGAAGAGCTTGGCCGAGACGGCGAGATCGCGGCCGATCCCGCGGCCATCCGCCTCGCGGCTGGCGATCTCGTAGAGGGCCGCGCCGTCGCCCTCGAGCGCCGCCTGCCGGAGGCTGGCGAGGGAGGGCGGCAGCCCCGCGAGGTCGGGCGCGAGCGCGGCGGCCGCGACCCGCGGCACCGGCGAGGCCTTGTCGGCAGACGCGTCCGGCGGCCGGGTGGCCGCGGCGCGGGACGGGGCCGCCTCGGCCGGAAGCGCCTGCGTGGTGGCCGGATCGGCCGCAGGCGCGGGCACCGCGGCTTCGATCGGGGCGGCCGCGGGGGTCGCCGGGGCCGCGACGACCGGGACGGCCGCGGCCCGCTCCGGCGACGGCGCCAGGAGGCCGTTCAGCGCCTGCAGCGTCCCGAGGGCCAGGATCACCGCGGCCAGGCCGAGCAGCAGCGGCCGCCGCCGCCGCTCGATCGTCGCGCGGAGCTGGCCGACGAGCCCCTGCGGGCCGGCGCCCTCGGGGCGGACGGACGCCTCGGCGGGTGCCGGGCGGGCGGGGCGGGCGGCAGCCTTGCCGACCGATGCCTCGGCGGCCGCGGCCTGGGCTGCGCGTCGGGCGGCCGCGATGAAGCTCGCCTTGATGTCGCTGGCCGGCCCCGCGGGCAGGGGCTCGGGGGTCTCCAGCTCCTGGCCGGGGCGCGGACGGCTGGTGCCGGGCTCCAGCATCTCGTCGGCCGGCCGGGCGTCCCGCGCGGCCGGACGGACCTCGGGCGCGGGCGGCCGGGCCTCCGGCGCCGGGGAGCGGGCCTCCGGCGCGGGCGCCGCGGGGGTCGGCGCCCGGGGCGCGCGGGGCGGCAGCGCGACGCTCTCCTTCAGCGTCTCCCGCACCGGCGCCTCGCGACGGCGCGACGGGGCAATCGGACCGGCACCGGTCCGGTCGCTCTCCATATGGGTGAGCCGCGTGACGAGATGCTCCAGCGCCGTGTGGACGCCGTGCATCGCCGCCTGGACCCGTCGCTCCGAGATCTCCTGCTGCGCGCGCAGGTCCGACAGCGTCGCCTGCAGGGCCTGGAACTGGTCCGCGGCCGGGGCGGCCGTCTTGCCGCCGCCCCCCATGCTGTCGGCCACGGCGTGGCGGGCGGCCCGCTCCGCGGCGGCCTGGATCGGCGCCTCGTCGCGCATCAGGGCCACCTGGGCGAGGAGGTCGCCCATGGTGCGCTCCAGGCTGGCGAGGGCCGGGTCGCTGCCCCGGGTCTCGATCCGGCCGGCGAGGGCCAGAACCTGCTTCTCGAGGACGTCCAGCGCCTCGCCGCTCGCCCCGGCCGCCACCCGGTCCACCTTGTCAGCGAGCGAGCGCAGCATGCCGTGGATCGAGGCGAGGTCGCCCCCGGCCATGGCGGGCCGGCGCAGCGTCTCGCCGAGCTGCTCCAGGCGCTCGATCACCTCGGCGCCCGGACTGGCGGCGGCGACCCGGTCGACCTTGGCGGCGAGCGCGTCGATCCGTCCGATGATCGCCTCCGCGGCGTCGGAATGCGGGGCCTCGCTCGCGGCGGACTGCGCCCGCAGGTCGTCGAGCTTGCGGTCCAGATCCGCGAGGCCGCGGGTGATCGCGGGCGAGTCCGCGGCCGGGCTCTGCAGGCCGGTGCGGATCTCCTCCAGGAGCGGCCGCAGCTCGGCCACGACGGGCCGCTGCTCGGCCACGTCGCTGACGAGGGCCGCCACGCGCTCGCTGAGCCCGTCGACGGAGCGGGCGAGGCTCTGGATCCGGTCCGGGGTCGCCAGGCCGGCGATCTGACGGCGGATCGCGTCCAGCTCGCCGAACAGGCTCTCGATCGCGTCCCGGTTGGCGAGGCTTCCCGCATCGGCGGACCCGACCACTCCGTCGATCTTGCGCGACAGGCGCTCCACATCCGCCGCGAGGCGCCCGTGGACGTCCGCCGCCACCTCGTCGGCGAGCCGGCTCACCTGGACGCGGATGAGATCGATCGGCCCGACCACCGCGGCGAGATCCTCGGGCTGGCGCGCCCGCTGGACCTCGTCGGTGAGCGAGCGCACCGCCTGCTCCATCGCCCCCAGGTCGCGGCCGGTGGCGAGGCCCGACAGCGCCTCCCGCAGGCGCGTCGTCTCTTCCTGGAGACCCGCGAGGGCGGGCGAGAGCGTGGGGCCGGCCGCCGTCCCGATGTCGATCTGCTGCTGGCGCTGCCGGATCTCGGCCACGGCCGCGTTGAGTTCCTCCTGGACGGGCAGACCGCGCCGGCCGATCGGGCGCTGATCGCTCGCCTCCACGCGCTCGCCGAGCCGCGTGATCCGCTCCTCGACCGCCCGCAGCATGCTGTGGAGGCCGGAGGGATCGGCCGCGCCGGACGCATCCGCCGGCGGCTGCCCGAGGGGGCTCTCCAACCCCTCGACGGCGCGCGAGACCGTCCGATCGAGGGCCTCCCGGCTCTGGGCGAGGCGGTGGTTGAGCTCGGCCCGGACCGAGTCCGGCAGCGCCTCGTGGAAGGCGGCCTGCGGGTCGGCCGCGACGATGCCCGCCGGCTCGGCCAGCGGCAGAGCCTCCTCCAGGCGCCGGTCGATCTCGTCCAGGCGCCGCGTGAGCGCGTGCACCGCCTCGCCCATCTCGGGGGCGGCCGGTCGCGCCCGGGCCGCCTCGGCGGCGGGCCGATGATCCTGTGTCTGCGGGCGGGGAGCCGGTCGGGCGGGGCGCTGGCGCGTCCGAGCACCCGGACGGGCGGGCTCCTGCGAGATCGTCGCGGCGAGCCACTCGTCGACGGAGAGCCCTGCCCGCCGGGCGGCTTCCCGGGCGGCCTCGCGCACGTCGTGATCGAAGGCGTCCAGGGTGGGAGTGACGT
The DNA here is from genome assembly GCF_054052225.1 of Methylobacterium sp. JK268. Taxonomy (NCBI): domain Bacteria; kingdom Pseudomonadati; phylum Pseudomonadota; class Alphaproteobacteria; order Hyphomicrobiales; family Methylobacteriaceae; genus Methylobacterium; species Methylobacterium sp. JK268. The sequence continues at coordinate 96,345 of NZ_JBSVZN010000026.1, forward strand.
TCCGTCTCATGGGCGGCTCGAAACCTCGAGAGAGTCGGCGCGGAGTTGTCGACCCGCGGGGGGGCATTCAGCCCCGACGGAGGCGACGATGAAAGCGTAGTCAACGCTCTTCAGATTCGACGCCCTGGCCCCGATTTTCTGTTCGGTAGGGTAAACAAGCAGTTAAAGCCGCGGCCCGGGACAAAGCCGCGTCGCGAATCCGCCCCGCGTCGGCGGACACCCGCAGGGCGCAACGAAATATTTTTGTTCACAACTTGTGGCTGAATAAACGGGCCCGGAGGCCGCCGCGGCCACGGTCGGAACTGGCTCTGAGGCACCGAAACGGTAAGCTCTAATCCGAAATAACATATTGATCCGACGCGCTTTTTACCGTAAGTAACACACGTTCAAGTTGACGTTACCTTTCCCTAAGGGAGGTCAGGTGACCTTCTTTGTGTCATGGTGAGGTCGGATGCGGCGGGGTGCGTCGTCCGGCAGGTCGCCGATGAAGGCAGAATTCGGGGTTGATGGATGGCTCAGGAACGACAGGGCGAGACGATGCGGATGGGTTCCGGGCGGACCACCCCCGCCACGCGGATGGGTCGGGGCGCCGCCAGCCGCCACGCCGCACCCGCCACGCTGACGATCGGCGACCTCGCGGAAGAGTTCGGCGTCACGCTGCGGGCGCTGCGCTTCTACGAGGCGAAGGGCCTGCTGCACCCGCAGCGGCGCGGCACGACCCGCCTCTACACCGAGGACGACCGCAGCCGCCTCGCCACGATCCTGCGGGGCAAGGAACTCGGGTTCACCCTCCGCGAGATCGCCGCGATGGTGGATGGCGAGGAGATCGGGGAGGCCGGCGCGACGCCGTCCCTGTCGCTGTCCCCCGCCCAGGTCGAGGAGCAGATCGCGCATCTGGAGAACCAGAAGGCCGAGATCGAGCGCGCCCTCGATGCCCTGCGCAGCTACGGCAAGCCCAAGGCGAGCGCCTGACACCGACGTCCGGACGCCGTCGCGGCGTCCGGCCCGCCCTTCCCGACCCGCCCGGCGGAGCGCCGATGGCGGGTATTCGCGTCGAGGATGCAGCCCCGCGACGACGCGAGGAGCCGGCCCTCCTCAGCCGCCGAGGGCGCTCCGTGCCTCCGTGAGCCGGGCGGCGTAGCGGGCGATGAGGTCGATCTCCAGGTTGACGCGGTCGCCCGCGCGGCGCTCGCCCCAGGTCGTGACCGCCAGCGTGTGCGGGATCAGCAGCACCGTGAAGGTGTCGCCCTCGACGCCGTTCACGGTGAGCGAGGTGCCGTCCAGGCAGACGGAGCCCTTCTCGGCGATGAACCGGGCGAGGGCGGTGGGCGCCCGCAGCACGAAGCGGTCGCTGGGGGCCCAGGCGTCGTCCGCGGAGCCGGTCACCGATTCGCGCGCAACGATCTCGGCGAGCCCGTCCACGTGTCCGGTGACGAGGTGGCCGCCGAGTTCGTCGCCCAGGCGCAGGGAGCGCTCGAGATTGACGCGCGTGCCCGGCCTCCAGCTCCCGACCGTGGTCCGGGCCAGCGTCTCGGCGGCGGCATCGACCGTGAAGCGGCAGCCGGCCCCCTCCGGCACGATCTCGACCGCGGTGAGGCAGGGACCGCCGCAGGCGATCGACGCCCCCAGGGCGATCGTCGCCGGCTCGTAGGAGGACCGGATGGTGATGCGCCGCAGGAGGGCGTTGCCGCCCTCGACGGCGGTCACCTCGCCGACGTCGGAGACGAGTCCGGTGAACATGGGGAACTCCGCGCGTAGCTGGTGAACTGGTCGGCGCCGAGGCGCCCCTCGGCGATCCGGCACAGGGATCCGCCGAGGCGGTCGGCCAGCGCCGGGCCGATGGCCGGGAGCCCGGCCCCCACCTCCCGCGCACCGGTGAGAATCAGGGCCGAATCGACGAGGTCGGCCCGCGCGAGGGCGTCGCCGAGGGTCGGGCCGCCCTCGCAGAGGATCCGGGTGACGCCGCGCTCCCCCAGGAGGCGCAGGGCGGCGGTGAGGTCGAGGCGCCCGTCCGGGCCCGCCGGTCCGCGCAGGGTCTCGGCTCCCGCCTGCCGCAGGGCCTCCTCGGCGGCCGCCGGAGCCGTTGGCCCCGCGATGATCAGGGTCGGAACCCGGTGCGCGCCGCGCACGAGGTCCGCGGTCACGGGCGTGCGCAGACGGCCGTCCAGGACGATTCGCCAGGGCGAGCGCTCCGCGAGGCCCGGCAGGCGCACCGTCAGGGCGGGGTCGTCCGCCAGCACCGTGCCGCTTCCGACCAGGATCGCGTCGGCATGCGCCCGCGCGAGGTGGACCCGGGCATTCGCCAGCGGGCCGGTGATCAGGAGCCGGCCCGGCCCGGAGGCCGCGTAGCCGTCTCGGGTCCGGGCCAGCTTGAGCAGGACGGCGGGCCGGCCCTCCGTCACCCGCCGGACATGACCCTCGTGGTCGCGGGCCGCGTCCGCCTCGAGGATTCCCACCGTCACGGCGACGCCGGCCGCGCGCAGGCGGGCATGGCCGTGCCCCGCCACGCGCGGATCGGGATCGTCCATGGCGCTCACCACCCGCGCGACCCCGGCCTCCACCAGCGCGTCGGCGCAGGGCGGGGTGCGTCCATGATGCGAGCAGGGCTCCAGCGTGACGTAGAGCGTGGCGCCCCGCGCCGCCGCACCGGCCGCCGCCAGGGCGACGCGCTCCGCGTGGGGGCGCCCGCCCGGCTGCGTGACGCCCTGGGCGAGGATCCGCTCGGCCCCCGGCGGACCGGCGACCAAGACCGCGCCCACCGAGGGGTTCGGCCAGGTCAGCCCGAGGTGGCGGCGGCCCAGCGCCAGGGCGAGGCGCATGTAGTGCCGGTCGCGGGCGACCTGCGGATCCCCGGCGGGTGCGGCGGCGCTCACGCCCGCGACCGGGCGCGGCGCGCCGGCGCCTCCCCGCCCTCGTCTCGCGCGGGCGGCGACGCCCCGTCCGTGCCTTCGGCCGCCAGCGGCAGGCCGGCGCCGAGGCGCTGGTCGGGCTTGAGCCGTCCGAGCAGCTCCTCGAAGTCGCGCGCCTCGCGGAAATTCTTGTAGACCGAGGCGAAGCGCACGTAGGCGACGTCGTCGAGGGCCTTGAGGCCCTCCATGACGAGCTCGCCGATCGCCTCGCTCGTCACCTCGGCCTCGCCGCTGCTTTCGATCTGGCGGGCGATGCCGCTGACGAGGCGCTCGACCCGGTCCGGGTCGACGGCGCGCTTGCGCAGGGCGACGTCGATCGAGCGCTGGAGCTTGTCGCGCTCGAACGGCACCTTGCGGCCGGACCGCTTGACCACCGTCACCTCGCGCAGCTGCACCCGCTCGAAGGTGGTGAAGCGTCCGCCGCAATCCGGGCAGACGCGGCGGCGGCGGATGGCCGAGGAATCGTCGCTCGGGCGCGAATCCTTCACTTGCGTGTCGAGGCCGCCGCAATAGGGGCACCGCATCGACCGCCGACCCTCCGTGAGGCGCCCCGCCCGGCGGGGCGGCGGCGCGTGAAACGACGAGGGCCGGGCCCGCTGCCACGGGCCCGGCCCCCGAATCGCGTGTAATCGATCAGCCGTAGATGGGGAAGCGGTCCGTCAGCGCGTGGACCTCCTCCAGCACCGACTTCTCCGCCGCGGCGTCGCCCGCCTCGCCCGCCCGGGCGAGCCCGTCGAGCACGGTGACGATCAATTCGCCGACCTTCTTGAACTCGGCGACGCCGAAGCCGCGGGAGGTGGCGGCCGGCGTGCCGAGGCGGATGCCCGACGTCACCGTCGGCTTCTCCGGGTCGAACGGCACGCCGTTCTTGTTGCAGGTGATGCCGGCCCGCGAGAGCGCCGCCTCGGCCGCCTTGCCGGTGAGGCGCTTGGGCCGCAGGTCCACCAGCATCAGGTGGTTGTCGGTGCCGCCGGTGGTGATGTCGAAGCCGCCCGAGATGATGGTGTCGGCCAGCGCCCGCGCGTTCTCGACCACCTGCTTGGCGTAGAGCTTGAAGTCCGGCGACAGGGCCTCCCCGAAGGCCACCGCCTTGGCGGCGATGACGTGCATCAGGGGACCGCCCTGGAGGCCCGGGAACACCGCCGAGTTGATCTTCTTGGCGATCGCCTCGTCGTTGGTCAGGACCATGCCGCCGCGCGGGCCGCGCAGGGTCTTGTGCGTGGTGGTGGTGACGACGTGGGCGTGCGGGAAGGGCGAGGGATGGGCGCCGCCCGCCACGAGACCGGCGAAATGGGCCATGTCGACGAAGAACACCGCGCCCACGCTGTCGGCGATCTCGCGGAAGCGCGCGAAGTCCCAGTGGCGCGGATAGCCCGAGCCGCCCGCGATGATGACCTTCGGCCGGTGCTCCTCGGCGAGTTGGGCGACCTGCTCCATGTCGATGCGCTGATCCTCACGGCGCACCGTGTAGGAGACCGGCTTGAACCACTTGCCCGACACGTTCGGGGGCGCGCCATGGGTGAGGTGGCCGCCCGCCGCGAGGTCGAGCCCGAGGAAGGTGTCGCCGGGCTGCATGGTGGCCATGAACACGGCCTGGTTCGCCTGGCTGCCGGAATTCGGCTGCACGTTGGCGAAGGCGCAGCCGAACAGGCGCTTGGCCCGCTCGATGGCCAGGGTCTCGGCGACGTCGACGAACTCGCAGCCGCCGTAGTAGCGCCGGCCCGGATAGCCCTCCGCGTACTTGTTGGTCAGGACCGAGCCCTGCGCCTCCAGCACCGCCCGCGACACGATGTTCTCGGAGGCGATCAGCTCGATCTCGTGCTGCTGCCGACCGAGTTCCTGTTGCACCGCGCGGGACAGCTCCGGATCGACATCGGCCAGGGAGGCCGAGAAGAAGGAGTTCGACAGGGGTGTGGTGGCGGTGCCCGCGCTCATGATGACCTCGACGGTTGGCGTGTTGCGTCCCGGGGGGCTGGTCCGGACTGCGTGAAGCCCGTCAGCCGGTGTCTATACGGGGCCGACATCGCGGCCAAGGCCGGCGCCGCTCCGCCGCCGCGGACCGGGCTGCGGCCCGCCGGCGCGGGATCTCGCCCCTGCGCGGAGTCGGCCGGGCCGCGCGGCCGCGGGCCCGGCCGGGCCTCCGGCGTGTCGCTTCGTGGTAACCTCTCAAGCCGATTTAAGTCAAGAAAACGCGGACTTAGAAAAACTGAACGCCCCGGCAGGAAAAACTTGCGTCAGGGGCCCTCTCAGTAGTGGGGCGGGGGCGGCTCCTCACCGGGCGAGCCGGGCCGCTCGGCCATGTCGCGCAGGCGCTCGCCGAGCGCGGCGACCTGCCGCGTCAGGAGGTCGATCCGCGCCCACTGCTCCGCGACCACGCGGCTGAGATCCTCGACGGTGCGCTCGTGGTGGGCGAGGCGCACCTCCAGGTCGTCGAGGCGAGGGGTGGGATCGGGCAAAGAATCCTCGCGCGGCTCAGCGGCTCGCCCGGGCCGACGGCGCGCCGGGACGATGCGGGCTACCGACGCCCCCCAATCCGGCGCGTCCCGCCGCGTTGGCCGATGCCGGCATTCTGGTCGCCGGCATCCTGTCACGCGACCGGACGGCTGCCAACGCCTCGTCCCTGTCGGGCGCTCATCGGTTGTTCCTGATCTCGATGATCGTGGCCTCGAGCCTCCTTCGTACCGGAGGAGGACAATCAGGGTCGTCGAGGACTTGCCTGATGAAGGTATCATCCTTGTGCGCAACGGCGTGCGCGATGTGCTTCGTCAAGAAATCATCGTACGGGATGACCGGATGAAGGAAGGCGACATCGGGCGTGGTGTTCTTGGCGCCGAGCCGATGCGGCAGGCGGACATGGAAGGTGTCATGATCGTACGCTCTCTTCAGAATTCGATTCAGGTCGACGTGGGAGAACGACGAGTTCGCCATCGCTGAGGCGACGAACGCTTCGCAAAAGACGAATGGCGACGACGGATCAAGGAACTGGGTGTCGATCTCGCCGATGGCGGAGGCTTCCTCGACCCGCAGTTTATAGAGAAAATCGATGGCCGGCCGTGACAAGCAGATGAGAGGAAATAGGCACGTGTGAACAGAGGAGAATTTCTTCGATGCCGTCGCTGCCCATGCCCAATCAGGCCCGGCATTGCCGAAATGAGGTCCAGCAAAGTCGATCTTCTTCTTCCTTATTTGGTCGGACAGAATTTCTAAAGACGCCCTGTTTCTGTGCTGAATATCGATATCGAATTCGAATAGTACGAAATAGTTGTGGTTTTTAAGATGACGAGACGCCAAATAGAATGGATAGTCTCCTAAGAACCACAGATAGTTGCTGACGTTCGCCTTGCACAAATCCAACGCCTTGAAATCATCGACGCGGTGATGCAGGATGCTATCGCTTCGATCGAGACCGGACGACTTATTTGTCTCATCAAATACGAGATAAACATCATAATACTCACTGTCATCAATCAAATTGATGAGATTTATAAGTTTATCATTGATCGAATGTGCGCGCACCAGCACGGCAACGTCGGAATGCGGAGGCTTTCTCAATCTCGGAGCTACGTTTTCTTCCAAGATATGAGGTCTTCCATCGCCCGTGTAGACGCCGACGGCTTGCCGCCGGAGCGTCTCGTCCACGTTCCACCGATCGAAGACGGACGTGACCGAACCGTCCTTTCCGATGAACAACAAACGATCGTATTCCCATTCCCACCGGCTCTCGTTCGGGTGACCCGCGTTCCGGATCGTGCCGTCGTTCATGAGAGCCAAGTTGGCTGCCAGGACCTCTCCCCCGCGCCCGGTCAGGTTCCACGTCGTCTCGATCAGGGACCGCTTCTCAAACCGCGAAATGCTTATCACTGGGGATCTCCAAGGGGCGGTGCCGTCTGCCGCCGGACCTCGCGTGAGACGCACGCGTATGGGTCCGAACGCGCAGTGGTTCGGCTACGATGGCAGATGCCGCGCAATCCAGGCCGAGACATTCGTGAGTGACTGATTGATGACCTGATCCATGTCAAGGTACTGATAAGTTCCGCACCGGCCAATGAACGAGAGGCGCGAGTTTTCCGCCGCACGCGCCTTGTATTTGTCGTAGATTACCTGATTCCGATCGTCGGCTGTTTTGACAGGATAGTAGCGTTCGAAATCATTGTCTCGGTAGTCGCATGGCTCTTCCTTGGTGTGCGTGCGTCTTCCCGTGTCCGCGACGACGTGATGAGGAATGACATGCCAGGCGGTTTCGCGGGTGAACGGGCCCGCGTCGGTGAAATTGGTCGTCGCCCAGGATTGCTCGGTGTCGACGTCGCGCGAGGTGCGGTGATGAAACTTGATGGACCGGTACGGAAGCTCACCGTCGGTGAACTCAAAATATTCATCAATCGGCATAGAGTTGAAGCAAAAATCGTAACTTTTCTCCATCGATTTTTCGAATTCGACATTAGTATCGTAGCGGATGTTTTGATGATTCAGGATATTTGCAAACAAATTTGTGTAGCCAAGTTTAGGCATGATTTGTTTGTCTTCTGCGTTGAAATAGCTATCATTAGTATTGAAGTGTATAGGAATGCGCTTGACCACCGATGAAGCCATGTCTTCCAAATCAAGTTGCCACATTTTCTTGGTGTAGGGTCTGAAAAAAAGTTCGGTTAAATCGCGCCCGATCCTCGAATAAAGGTATTCTGCGGCATTTCTCGGAGATTGGATCGGGACCGATAGCGAAGACAGGAATTCCTTAACATCGGCTGGGTCGGTGAGGTTCTTGGCGAAGACGGTATTGATCGTATTTATGTTGATGGGCAGCGGTACCGTCACTCCAGACGGAAGCAGAGCACGGACGCGATGAGTGTAGGGCTCGAAATCACCGAACTGCCTCAGCCAATCGATGACCCGATCCATCTTCGTGTGAAACAGGTGCGGGCCGTATCGATGCACCCTGATGCCGTTCTGATCGACGTAATCATACGCGTTTCCGGCAATGTGTTCTCGCTTATCGATGACGTGCACGCGACAACCCCGCTCGGCGAGTTCTCGCGCGTGGACGGCGCCGGCAAAGCCCGCCCCGACGACCAAAATGTCCTGCATCGGGCAACTCCGACGAACAACGTCACTTCCAGGATGGCAGGCTGATCGTGTTTAGCCGCTGCGGTGATCAACCCACCTACCGGATAATGCGCACTGCGACCTGCTGGTGGTGCGGGACAAGGCCGATATACTCGTATGACCGCTTGTAGTAATCAACAAACTCCTTGAACGCGCGATATTCATGAATTCGCCAAGAGGGATAATTGAAGTATTCGTCAAAGACGATGACAGTTCCAGGTACAATCCGGTCTCGCAATAAGTGGAATATTGTTTTTGTTGAGGAGTAAAGATCGCAGTCTACGTGCAGGAACGAGACTGGTATATCTTTGAAACTATCCAAAAATCCTGGAATGGTGTGATCGAACCAGCCCTTTATCAAGTTCACGTTGTTCTCAACAGCTGGAAGCCCTCCTGTTGCAAACGCTCCGCGTGCGAATCCTTGGCGCCAGTCTTCAGGAAGTCCTTCGAACGAATCGAACCCGTGGAAGGTTTGATCGCGGAACGATCGTGCCATATGATTGATGGACGAGCCGGAGAACACGCCGAACTCCAAGTTCAAGCCATCCAGCTCTCGGCGTGATAGACCGTAAGTGATAAGATCATGTGCGCCCGCGAATCTCTTCGCATTGCTTAAGTGATCTGCTGCATACTGGCTCGAGTCGATCGCCGCAGCAAGGAATGCGAGATTATCGACGTTGAACGAGTCGGTGACGCGGCCGAAGAGCGCATTAAGAACAAAGCGCTCGACCTCTCTATGGAGCGTTTCTCTTCCATTTTCGTTATTCAGCATGGCCTCAAATTCGTTAGACATGATCAGTGATTCCTAGGGGCGATGCGTCAGACGCAACTGCGTTTACGATGGTCCATAACGCAGGTGCGAGGCGTTCGGCAAGCCAATCCATTGTGTACATCGGACCCAAACGCCCAGGTCGGTTTGTGTAACACTCCGCAAATTGCTGATACAATAGCAGAACTAACTCTGCGGGTTCCTAAAAGTGAATAACGTTTCTGTGCCTGACAGTGCCTTAAATTTACCAATATTTTTCAGATATATGACTTAAAACTCAATATACGCACGTCGAATGTGAATATATGAACTCGACCGAAGCCGGGGTGTCCAGCGGAAAAGGCATCCATCCCGTAAATTTAGGTGAACGTGTACAACAATGCGACCCTTAGAGAGTCCTGTCATGAACCAAATTGCAGTGATAAGTCATTATGTTTGGCAAGTTTAAATTTATAAAAAGAACAATGTCGACTTTGTGGGTCGATAGGTTACTACATTCGCGTAGACCGAGGCTGCAGCGTCGGTCCTGTGAGAGTGTGGCGGGTCGCAGGCCGCGCGGCAACATCGGATCGGCGGGGCAACCGGACGGCCCTGGCGAGCCCATCGGCCGGGTCGGACTCGAGGCGCAGAGCAGCGGACGCATCGCCATCGCTCTGTCTGCGCGCGGGCATGATGGCTGCGGCGCCGTGATCGTCGATGGTCGGCACAGTTGCGACCCGAGGCCGGTGCGCCGGGACGGAGACGTGCGCGCAGGTGAGGGGCGCTCCCTCGCAGCGTGTGGCGCCGTGAACACGCGCGCAGTGTCGCGATCGTCGACCGGATCGCTTTCCGCGGCCGGATCGTGCGTGGTCCGGCGGGAGCTTAGGCTCGATGCTCCGCAAGCGTTGGACGGCGATAGTCGGTGGATCAGGTGCTCGCCCGACCGTCATCCGGTGAGATCACCCGACCCTCACATCGTTCTGAGAGAGAATGCAGACGGGGGAGCGATTCACCGGCGACCGTCCGCCGAAGGATCCGCGCGAAGCAGGGCCCTGCCTCGCGCCGGCGCCCCACGTAAGTAGCGAGCGGGACATCATGTTTCTCCCGCATGTATTTGCAGGTCATCGACAAGTAACGGTGTCATCATCGCGTGACGCGTCGTCTCGCCAGTCGGCAGTTTCGTCACGCAAAAAGGCGACGCCTCGGCGGGGCTGGACCGGCCGAGGCGAGCTGCGACGTCTGCTCCGGCCCGAGCCGGCTCGGGCCGCCCGTTTCCGGAAGGACCCGGAGGCGGCTCCACGATCCGCCCCCCCCACCCGATCACGGCCCGGGCGGGGGCGGCGTCGATCGCCTCAGTTCGTCTGGTCGTCGTCCGCGTCGGGGTTGAAGTTGCGCGGACCCTGGGCGGCGGCGGTCATCGCGGCGGTCGGCGCGCCGGTCCCGTCGCGCTTGTAGATGTCGTCGCGGAACTGCACGAGGCCGTCCGGCGTCGACCACGCCGTGATGTAGGTCCAGTAGACCGGAATCGGCGCCACCGGCTTGGCGTCGACGCGCTGGCCGCCCTGGATGATCGCCTCGATCGTGTCCGGGTTGCCGTTGGGCGTCCCCTGCAGGATCCAGGCGACGTAGTCGCGCACGTTCTGCACGCGCACGCAGCCCGACGACACGAAGCGGAAGTCGTCGCCGAAGATGCCCTTGGCGGGCGTGTCGTGCATGTACACGCCGTAGGGGTTCGGGATGTTGATCCGCACGAAGCCCATCGAGTTGAGGTCGACGCCGGGATCCTGGCGGAACCGATAGTGGGTCGCCTCGTCGGAGTGCCAGTTCACCTGGCTGGGCTGGATCTCGCGATCGCCGTTGAAGATCCGGATCCTGTTGTCGGTGAGGTAGTTCGGCTCCTTCTGCATCTTCGGGATCAAGTCCTTCTTGATGATCGAAGCCGGGACGGTCCAGTAGGGGTTGAAGTTCACCTCCTGGATCTTGGCGTTCATGATCGGCGACTGACGATCGATCTTGCCGACGCCGGCGGCGTGGCGGGTCGCAACGTGGTCGCCCTCGACGGTCTCGACGAGCGCCGCCGGCAGGTTGACGATGACGTAGCGCTCGCCGAGGTTGCCGGAGTAGGAGCGCAGCCGCACGGCGTTGAGTTCGAGCTGCCGCAGCCGCACGTCCGCCGGCACGTTCATGGCCTGGACGGTCGTGATGTTCATGGCGCCGGTCTGGTTCAGGCCGTGACGGGCCTGGAACCGGCGGACGCCGGCCTCGACGTAGGAATCGTAGACCGGCGAGGACCCGGCGGCCGGGTCGAGGTCCCCGGAGACGATCAGGCGCTGGCGCAGGGCGGCGACCGCCGGGCTCCGGACGCCGACGCGCAGGCGCTCGGCGCCGGCGACGGGCTGCCAGCCGCCGCGGGCGACGATGTCGCGGTAGCGCTCGACCATCTGCTCGGTGGCGGCGAGCGTCTGGGGCGACAGGATCGGGGTATTGGAGCGCTGCACCCGCATGGTGGAGGCGGAGTCGTAGTTCTGCGCCCATTCGGCCTGGGCGAGACTCCTCTCCTCGGACCGGGCCGGGAGGGCGGCGGCGGTCAGCAGCGCCAAGCCGAGCGAACCGCCGATGGAAGCGCGTGTCAGCATGGATCGTAAGCTCGTGAACCTGTGGGGGAGGGCGGTTCGGATCGGGCGATCGTTGCCGCTCGACCGGACCGTGTCGGGCTGCGGTTAAGTCTCCATGAGGAGCGGGCCAGATTGTGGCGGTGCGGCATTGCCCGATCGTTCACGATGGACTGCGTCCCTGGGGCAACAGGCTGACGCAGCGATCACGATCCTGCGACCGCCTCGCCGGTGGCGCCGAGGCCTGCGGCGCGCTACAGGAGCATCATGGTGACGGCGCGGCAGCAGCATCTCGGGTGGCGCCTCAGGGCCGCCGTCGGCGTGCTCGCCCTGTACGGGCTCGTGCTCCAGGCCCTGCTCGCCGGAATGGTGCCGGGGGCCTCCGCGCCGGGCTTGCTCTGCGGCGTGCACGCCCCGGAGCGCAGCGACCCCGCGCCGCCCGCACCCCATCCCTGCTGCGCCGCCTCCTGCCCGGGATCGGCCTCGTCGGTTCCACCGGGCGCGGTGCCCGTCCTCCGGCCGCGCCCGGACCCCGTTCCCGTCGCCTGGACGACTCCGGTTGCGCCCGCGTCCCACCCGGTGAGGGCGCATCCGGCGACCGCCCGGGGGCCACCGCCCGTGTGAGCCACGACGGGCGGCCGGATGGCCGCCCCCGATCCCTCACGCGAAAGAACCCTCATCCATGTCGTGCCTTCTCCGCGGCGGCTTGTCCGTCCTACTCGTCGCCGCCTCCGTGCCCGCCCTCGCCCACGCCGTCCTGGAGCGACGGCAAGCCAGCCCCAACCAGCCCTACCGGGCCGTCGTCCAGATCGGCCACGGCTGCAACGGCAAGCCGACCACCCGCGTCACCGTGACGGTGCCGGAGGGCGTCGTCGGCGCCAAGCCGATGCCCAAGCCCGGCTGGACGCTCAGCACCGTGACCGGCCCCTATGCCCGCGCCTATCCGCATTATCACGGTGAGATCCGGGAGGGCGTGAAGGAGATCACCTGGAGCGGCGGCAGCCTGCCCGACGACCAGTTCGACGAGTTCACCTTTCAGGCGCGGATCTCCGACGCGTTCAAGCCGGGCGACACGGTCTACTTCCCGATCCGCCAGGACTGCAGCGAAGGCAGCTACGCCTGGACGCAGATCCCCGCCGCCGGGCAGGACGCGCACGCGCTGGAGACACCGGCCCCGGGGGTTCGGATCGTCGCCACGCCGGGGCAGGCCGCCGCGGCGCCCCCGATCAAGGCCGGGGACCTCACCATCGAGGGGCCCTGGCTGCGCGCGACGCCGGGCGGCGCCAAGGTGGCGGGCGGCTACCTGCGGGTGACCAATACCGGTAGCGCGCCGGACCGGCTGGTCGGCGCCTCGATCCCGCTCGCGGCCCGCGGCGAGGTCCACGAGATGTCGACGGCGAACGGCGTGATGCGGATGGCACCCGTCGAGGGCGGACTCGCGATCAAGCCCGGCGAGACGGTGGAGCTGAAGCCGGGTGGCTACCACCTGATGTTCATGGACCTGAGCGCCCCGGTCCGGGCGGGCGAGCCGGTCTCCGGCACGCTCACCTTCGAACGGGCCGGGACCGTACCGGTGAGCTTCCAGGTCGGAGCCATCGGGGCATCCGGTCCGGGCGGGCACGAGCACCAGCACTGAAGGGCGCGCGTCCGCCTGCCGCCGACGGGGGAACGGGGCGCCGCGCTCCCGGCCGCATGGCCCAAACAGGGCGCGCGCCGGTGGCGTCCCGATCCAGGGATCGAGCCGCCGGCCGGGGTCACCGATGCGAGGTCGCGGTTACCCTGATGATCCTCGCGCCGCCGCCGGCCTCGCCAAGGCCGGCTGTGTCCGCTCGCGCACGACATCCGATTGATCGCTTGCCGTTGCCGGCCCGACTCAGGCGCGGTCCAACATGCTCAGATCGAGGCCTCTCCCGCGCAGACCGTCGTGGAGCCGCTTCCCCTCGACGCTGTCCCGGCAGATCGCCTCGGAGAGGGTGCGGGCCGCCGCACGCTCGATCGACGTGACATCCTGTTTGTCCGCGACATCCTGTACGAAGTTGATCAGGAACTGAATTTCATCCGGGCGCTGACCGATGAGCTGAATCCCGTTCGCGCCAAACATCTCTGTCATCGTCGTGCGAATACCTTGCGAAAACAGATAATTGAACAACAGCATCGGGCCCCAGCCCGGCCGCACAAAATCTCCAAAGTTGCAATCGCCATGATCCAGGATCTGATCCCAGATCTGCGAAAGATGAAGCATCGTCTCGCCCCGTCCTGCGATCGCGAAATCGCCGAACGCAAACGTTGATGTAAATGAAGATATCATAAAGTTTTTATCGATACACTTATCTAAAGCGTCCTCAATGACGAAACTGCTGATCTCAAGATCCGGTCTGATCCAAACGACCAGATCATAACAACGAATATCTGATTGAGTTTGCAGAAATTCAAAAACCCGCTTCATTTTGTAGAACATTTTATATTGATTCTGTAGAGATCGGTCGTTGATACGACCGAGATAGGCGCTTTCAAACTCTGACTCGCTCTCGATGCGGCAAATCGAGTTTGCGTAATAGCTTTCGATGCATTCGGCTTCGAGAGGTGCCTGTTGCTTAAGGAACGCGGCTGCGCGGGGATAAGCTTGGCTAAAGTCCTCGTTCGACATACTGTTCGGGATATGTGCGGCGAATGCGGGAGGGAGTGCGCGGTGAAGTCTCGCTCCGTGCGCTCCGACGGCATTGCCGGAACTATCCCAGGTATGGACGAAGACGTCGCAATCGTACTTGTCCGTGATGTGCCTCCTGATGGCTCGGGAAGCCGTCGTGTAGCCTCTCATCTGGCCGGAGATGCACAAGGCGATCCGGATGTCCGATTTCGACGGCCGCGCCGCGATCGCGGACGGGCGTGTTCTCTGCCGCCTCTCCTGACGCATCGCGCCCGCGAGGTGTTGCTTCACGGCGGGACAGGGTTTGACCGCGCTCGACTCTGCCGAAACGATCATACGATAAACGGCTTTCAATGATGCGCCCGGTATCGAGGACACCGCCGAGGCGAACATCAGTTGTAGTATTTGGTCGAAATGATAGTATTGCAACTTGCTGCCGAGTTGATCGATGATCTCCTCATATCTTAGATCGTCGAACATCTGTTTATAATACACGAAAGCAAGCTCGGCGCTGTCGGGAAAAGCGCGGATGGAATTCATGGCGAAATATCGTTCGCGCTTGGCCGAGACCTCGTTCAGCGGTGGTTGCGCCATCAGCTTCCGGACGTCCTCGTCGTCCGGAAAGCGCCTGTGGAGATCCCAGCATCCGGCGTCCGACGCCCGGATGTCGGTCGCCATGAGGGCCCAAACGTGCCGGATCTCATCCTGAATGGTGAGGTCGTCACCGACGCGCCCCAGGCGGTAACGCGCCAAAGCCTCTTCGAACGCTTGTTCCTCATAGTCGACGCAGGCAATCAGCAGCTCTTTTCTGTCCGTTTCGAGCGCAGAGTGTTGCAGGAACGATCGCGCCGACTCGAAATCTCTGAGCGCGATCAGGGAATCAACCGCGAGATCGGCGGCCCAGGGATGATTGTCTTCGCTCGCGAGGGCGGAAAGTTTCTTCACAGCATCTTCCAGTCGCCCAAGCTTCAGAAGTACGTTTGCGCTTACCTCTTTAGCGTACACGCTATCAGTACTGATCTCATCGCATCTCTTCAATAATTCAATCGAGGAAGTCAGATTACCGGATCGTGAGAGGCATGCTGAAAGCAGTGACAGAATCTCTATATCATCTTGGTAACTATTATAAAGATAAAATAGCTCCGATACTGCTTCATTCCACCGACAATTCCGCATATAAAAATTGACGAACGCAATATTTATCGACCGGTGATCCGAGGCCAAACGCGAGAGATGCTGTAAAGTTTTCGCCGCGGAGTCGATCTCGCCGCGCGCAAGTTCAGAGTAAAAGCTGTTCAGATGACTCTGAATCTTAGCGTCCATTGGTTTCCCCGATGCCTCTGGGCGGTGCGCGAAAGTGGATGGAGCGCCGACCGTCTCATACCGGCGGCCCAGGATGCTGACGCATGGATTCGGTCTCGGGCAGGCCCGAGCTCGACCGGACCGTTGAGCATCTCGAATTTTCGAGGCCAAGCCCGACGTTCTGGAACCTGGGCACGGCGAAGATTCGAGTGCGGAACGACCGGTCAGCGGACATGACCGCTGGTGTCACGGGATCGATGCCCGAAAACGCCTTGGGTCGGGTCCGGCACCGAGAAGGTCGAGCATCCACGTCCCCACCGTGACCCTAACGTAACTGGATCTTTAGGAGAAAACCAGCGCCAGATCAACTGGACTGCGCAATCAAAGGTTGAGTTTAGTATCGGAATGTAAAAATATCAAAAATGCGTCCGGAAATCTTCGCGCAGGGCAATGCATTCGCGACAGATCTGCTCGGCAGGCGCCGTTCACGCTCGCTGATTTTGCACACGCCGCGCGTGCCGAAGAATGATCCTTGCTGCACGGTGATTCGCCCGGCGCGGGATGCGGTGCGCGTTGCGTTCCCGCGCATCCTGTTGCGACAGAGTGGCCGGTTTGCCGGCGTCCGTGGCCGAGGGGGCGGGAAGGCGCAGCAGCCGAGCGGCCCGCGCGCTCGCGCAAGCGCCCCACCTCGCCTCGCGGCTGGCCGATTCTCGACGGCGCGGCGACAGGCGCCGCTCTGCGTCGCGCTCCCCGATCGTCGGGGCACTGCCCGGGTCGCGCCGCGTCGGCCTGAGCGCCCGCCTGGATCCGCGATCGGCGTCGCGGAGCCGCCGCGAGCGCGGGCGCCCGATCGGGAGGCCTCGCTGCAGGCTCAGTCCACCCACTCGCCCCGGCGCATCACCGGCGCGGCGGTGCCGTCGGGCGCGATTCCGTCCACGTCCATGTCGGCCGAGCCGATCATCCAGTCGATGTGGATGAGACTGCGATTCGCGCCCCGGGCGGCGAGGTCCTCCTCCGAGAGACCGGCGCCGCCGTTGCGGAAGCACTTGCTGTAGGCTTGGCCGAGCGCGATGTGGCTCGCCGCGTTCTCGTCGTAGAGCGTGTTGAAGAACAGGAGCCCCGAGGCCGAGATCGGCGAGGAGGCCGGCACCAGCGCGACCTCGCCGAGGCGCCGCGCACCCTCGTCCGTGTCGAGCACCCGGGCGAGAACGTCGCCGCCCCGCCGGGCGCTCGCCTGTACGATGCGGCCCGCCTCGAAGCGCACCGCGATGTCCTCGATCAGGGTGCCCTGGTAGGAGAGGGGCTTCGTCGCCGCCACGTGCCCCTCCACCCGCAGGCGATGGGGCGTCGTGAAGACCTCCTCGGTCGGGATGTTGGCGTTGCAGACGATGCCGGTCTTGGAGGCCGAGGCGCCGCCGCACCACTCGTGGTCGTCGGCGAGGCCGACGGTGAGGTCGGTGCCGAGGCCGCGGAAGCGCAGGGCCGCGAAGCGCCGGGCATTGAGCTGCTCCGTGCGCCGGGCGAGCGCCGCGTTGTGCGAGGCCCAGGCCCCGACCGGATCGTCGCCGTCAACCCGCGAGGCCGCGAAGATCGCGTCCCAGAGGCGGGCCACCGCCTCCTCCTCGGGCAGGCCGGGGAAGACCGCGCGGGCCCAGGCCGGGGTCGCCGCGGAGACGATCGTCCAGTTGGTGGCGAAGGTGGCGATCAGCTCCAGGGCGGGCTGGTAGGCGCGCGAGCGGGCGCGGTTGGCGCGCGCCACCTTCTCGGGGTCCTGGCCCGAGAGGAGCGCCGGGTCGTCGCCCACGATGGCGAGCCGCGCGGCGCCGCCGCGATAGGCGCTCGCCATGCCCTCGTAGAGCCAGCCCGAGGCGCGGTCGAAGGCGTCGTCCGGCGCCAGGGCGAAACGGGCGAGGGTGGCCTCGTCGTCCCCGTAGAGCGTGGTCACCAGCGAGGCCCCCGCCCGGTAAGCTTCCGCCGTGATGCGCCGGGCGAGGCCGATCGCCTCGATCGGCGCCGTCATCAGCAGTTCCTGGCCCGGCCGCAGCCCGAGCCCGACCCGCACCGCCACCTCGGCGAGCCGGTCGAGGCGGGCATCCGCCGCGGAACGCGTCGGAACGTGAACGGTCATCGGCTCAACCTCGTCGAAGGGATCCCGCGGCCAGATTAGCCCTCAGGCCGCGCGCGTCCAGGCGATGCCGCCCAGATCCTCCCGGAAGGCGAAGCGGGCGAGGTGCTCGGCGACGACCGCCTCCAGGCGCGCCAGCGCCTCCGCGTCCGGGGCGCTCACCCGCAGGGTCAGACCGTCGGGATCGGCCTCGAAGACCGCCTCGCGGCCCTCGCCGAACGGCACCACGCCGCGCTCCGGCGAGAATGCCGTCTCGGGGAAGCGGTGGCTCCAGTGCTTGCACAGCTGCGTCAGGTAGCGGCTGCCCTGGGCGGTCCCGACGCGGGCCTGCGCGGTCAGCGTCACGGGCTTGCTCATGCGCCTCGCGCCTCCCGCAGCGCCGCCCAGATGGCGCGGGGCGTCGCCGGCATGTTGATGTGGGTGACGCCGCGCGGCCGCAGGGCGTCGACGAGGGCGTTCATCACCGAGGGCAGCGAGCCGGCGCAGCCCGCCTCGCCGCAGCCCTTGGCGCCGAGTGGGTTGGTGCGCGCCGGGACCGGGTGGCTCTCGAAGCTCATCACCGGCGCGTCGGAGGCCCGGGGGAGGCAGTAATCCATGAAGGAGCCGGTCACGAGCTGGCCCTGCTCGTCGTAGGCGGTGCGCTCCATCAGGGCCTGGCCGATGCCCTGGACCACGCCGCCGTGGATCTGGCCTTCCACGAGCAGCGGGTTCACCACCGTGCCGAAATCGTTGACCGTGGTGTAGCGCACCACGGCGGCGATTCCGGTCTCGGGGTCGACCTCGACCTCGGCGACGTGGCAGCCGTTCGGGAAGGCCGAGGGCGAGGCCTCGTGCACGTGGGCGACGTCCAGGCTCTTGGGCGCCTCCGGGTCGGGCAGGCCCGCCCGCACCTTGGCGGCGAGGTCGAGGAGGCCGATGCCGCGGTCGGTGCCCGCGATCACGAAGCGGCCGTCCTCGAAGGCGATGTCGGCGGGGCCGGCCTCCAGCACGGCGGCGGCGGCCTGCTTGCCCTTCTCGATCACCAGCGCGCTCGCCTCGACGATCGCCGCGCCGCTCGCCATCAGCGACTTCGAGCCGCCGGTGCCGCCGCCCGCGATGAGTTGGTCGCTGTCGCCCTGGAGGAGCCGCACCTTGTCGATGGGGATGCCGAGGCGGTCGTGCAGCACCTGCGCGAAGGGCGTGGCGTGGCCCTGGCCGTAATCGAGGGTGCCGGTGACGATCGTCACGGTGCCGTCCGCCTCGAAGCGGATGCCGCCCATCTCGTTGGTCGGCGGGGCGGTGATCTCAAGGTAATCGCCGATGCCGATGCCGCGCAGCAGGCCCTTCGCCTCGCTCTCGGCGCGGCGGGCCGGGAACCCGTCCCAATCGGCGGCCGCGAGCGCCCGGTCGAGGACCGCCGGGAAGTCGCCGCTGTCGTAGGTCATGCCGGAGGGGGCCGCGTAGGGCATCTCCTCGGGGCGGATGTGGTTGAGGCGGCGCAGCGCCACCCGGTCTCGCCCGGTCTCGGCGGCGGCGGTGTCGATCAGGCGCTCGATGAAGTAGTTGCCCTCGGGCCGCCCCGCACCCCGATAGGCGCCGATCGGCGTGGTGTTGGTGTAGAGGCAGGCCACCGCCACGTCGAAGACCGGCGTGCGGTAGACGCCCACCATGTTGCGGGCGATGTTCACGGTCTGGAACAGCGGCGAGAGCGGGTTGAGGTAGCCGCCCATATTCGCCTGGCCGTTCACCCGGAAGGCGAGGAAGCGCCCCTCCGCGTCGAGGGCGAGCTCGGCCGTCACCGTGACGTCGCGGCCGTGATGGTCGGACAGGAAGCTCTCGGAGCGCTGGTCGGTCCACTTCACCGGGCGGCCCAGCACCTTGGCGGCGTGCAGGAGCGGCAGGTATTCGGGGTAGACCGGCGCCTTCATGCCGAAGGAGCCGCCGACATTGCCGGTGACGACCCGGACCTTGTCGCGCGCGACCTTCAGCACCCCGTCCGCGAGGTTGTTGCGCAGGCCGAACACGCCCTGCGAGCCGACATGGAGCGTGTAGCGCCCGTCCTCCGGCGCGTAGACGCCGATCGCGGAGCGCGGCTCCATCGGGTTGATGACGAGGCGGTTGTTGACGAGGTCGAGGCGCGCCACGTGCGCGGCCTTCGCGAAGGCGGCCTCCGTGGCGGGGCGGTCGCCGAGCCGGAAGTCGAGGGCGAGGTTGCCGGGCGCCTCGTCGTGGAGGAGGGGAGCGCCCTCGGCCGCCGCCTGCTCGGGATCGGTCACCACCGGCAGGTCCTCGATGTCGAGGACCACCGCCTCGGCGGCGTCGCGGGCCTGCGCGAGGGTCTCGGCCACCACGAGCGCCACCAGCTCGCCCGCGTAGCGCACCCGGTCGGTGGCGAGCGAGGGCTGCGGCGGCTTGCGCATGGGCGTACCGTCCGGGTTGGTGAAGGGCATGGCGTTGCCGATGCGGCCGTAGCCGTCGAGATCCGCGGCCGTGAACACGCCGAGCACGCCCGGCATGGCGCGGGCCGCGTCGGCGTCGATGCCGGTCAGCCGGCCATGGGCGACGGGGCTGCGCACGAAGGCGGCGTAGGCCTGCCCGTCGATCGCGATGTCGTCCGTGTAGCGGCCCTCGCCGCGCACCAGCACGGGATCCTCCGCCCGCGGGACCGGCTGGCCGATTCCGAATTTCTGGGGGGCTGCGAAGTCGCGCGCGTCGGGACGGGCATTCATGCGGAGCTCTCCGGAGGATTCTCCCCCAGCTAGCAAGTTCGATCAGTCATGCAAGGCCGTGCGGAGCGGGGCAGCCCGGCCGTGGGGGCACGGCTCGCGGCGCGCCGTGGGCCGGGAACGAGGCCGCCTCCTCCTTGCTGTCGGTGGCGAAGCGTTCGACCACTGGTGAGGCCCTTTACCGCGCTGACGACCTCATCGCCGATGGCCTCATTGCGATGCTGTTCGACTGGTCGATGATCACTGCCGCAGTCTCTGCGATCGACCCTTCGGGCCGGCACGTCGCCCTGATGCTTCGCGACTTCGTTGATGTCCGGCAGAGGAACGCGCTATTCGGTACGCCGCGGATTGCCGAATAGAGCAAACGCTTCCGCGGTCCGAGCCACGACACTCACTGAACGATGCTTTGGAAAACTGGAGCGGGCGAAGGGATTCGAACCCTCGACCCCAACCTTGGCAAGGTTGTGCTCTACCCCTGAGCTACACCCGCTCACGTCGTACCGGCGCCGGGCTATCGCCGCCGACGGCCGCGATAAACACCATCGCGCCCGGAAGCGCAAGGACCCCGACCACGCCTCCGGCCGAGGTTCGGGCGGAGCTCGACCGGGCGGCCGACGGTCTGCCGATAAGGATAGATGGACGCGATGCCGGCTCAAAACGGGTCGAAGCCGCGATGGCCTAGTAAGGCCCGCGGCAACAATCCGGCACATGAGAGAGAAATGGAGCGGGCGAAGGGATTCGAACCCTCGACCCCAACCTTGGCAAGGTTGTGCTCTACCCCTGAGCTACACCCGCTCACATCTTGCCGGCGCTGGGCATGGGCCGCCGCGGCGCCGCCGATGGCCGCGATAAACACCATCGCGGCCGGGAGCGCAAGGGGTGCGGCAGCGCTTTTTTCGCGCCGGCTACCAGTGGGAGGCCGGCGGCAGCCCGCCGGTGATCTCGGCGATCCGTGCCCGCGTCGCCGGGGTCGTCCCGTCGGGGAGGGACTCCACCGGGAAGAACCCCGACGCGGCGATCTCCCGGTCGGGACGCTTCTCGCCGCGCACCGCGAAAGCCCGCGCCACGTAAAGGGCGACGTGGTCGCGCCGGGAGATCCGGCCGTTGAAGTAGAAGCCGTGCAGGCGGGCGGAACCGGGATCGATCTCGACCTCGGCCTCCTCGCGGAACTCGCGCGCGAGGGCGTCCAGGGCGGTCTCGCCCGGCTCGACGCCGCCGCCCGGCAGGTGCCAGCCCTCCATGTAGGTGTGCCGGACGAGGCAGACCCGGCCCTGCGGATCGATCGCAGCCCCGCGCACGCCGAGCGTGATGCCCCGCGAGACGCGCCACACGAGGTGGGCGCCGCGCAGGAGCAGGGACTGGGTGCGCGTCGGCATGCGCCTCAGACGACCGCGAGGCGCAGGCTGGCGACGCCCTCGACCGCCGCCTCCAGGGTCTGGCCCCGCCCCACGGGGCCGACGCCCTCGGGCGTGCCCGCGAAGATCACGTCGCCGGGCTCCAGGGCGAAGTAGGCGGACAGGTAGGCGATCTGCTCGGCGACCGACCAGATCATGTCGGAGAGGTCGCCCGACTGCTTCACGGTGCCGTCCACCGAGAGCGTGATCGCCCCGCGCGACGGGTGCCCGATGACCGAGGCCGGCCGCAGGAGGCCGACCGGGCCCGAGAGATCGGCCGCCTTGCCGAGTTCCCAGGGCCGGCGCAGGCCCTTGGCCTCGTCCTGCAGGTCGCGGCGGGTCATGTCGAGGCCGACCGTGTAGCCGTAGACGTGGTCCAGCGCCGATTCGACCGGGATGTCGCGCCCGCCGCGGCCGAGCGCCACGACCAGCTCCACCTCGTAATGGTAGTTGGCGGTCTTGGGCGGGTAGGGGTGCTCCGCGGCCTCGCCCTCCGGGACGATCTGGAGCGCGTCGGCGGGCTTCATGAAGAAGAAGGGCGGCTCCCGGGTCGGATCCGCCCCCATCTCGCGGGCATGCGCCGCGTAGTTGCGGCCGACGCAGTAGACGCGCCGCACCGGGAAGAGGTCGTCCGTCCCCTGGATCGGGAGGGCCGTGCGCGGAGGATTGGGAATCACGGAGAGCATGGGCCTGGTCTCGAGGAAGGCGGGGCCGCGGCTTCAGAAGACCGGCCCGAACCGCTATCTAGAGGGGGTCCCCGCGCGACGCCATCCTGGCGGCTCAACCCCTGGCCGACATGTCACATTTCCCACACGCCGCCCTCCTCGACGCGCTCACCGGGCGCCTCGGCGCCGCCCACGTCCTCACCGCGCCGGAGGCGATGGCGCCGCATCTCGGCGAGACCCGCGGCCTCTACCGCGGCACCGCCCTCGCGGTGGTGCGGCCGGCGGACACGGAGGAGGTCGCCTTCGCGGTGCGCGCCTGCGCCGAGGCCCGGGTGCCGGTGGTGGCCCATGGCGGCAATACCGGCCTCGTCGGCGGCGGCGTCCCGGACGGCGGCGTCGTGATCGCGCTGGCCCGTCTCGACCGGGTGCGGGCGCTCGACCCGGAGGACGCGACCATCACGGTCGAGGCGGGCTGCATCCTCGCCGACGTCCAGGCGGCGGCGGAGCGGGCCGGGATGCTGTTTCCCCTGTCGCTCGCCTCGGAGGGCTCCTGCCGGATCGGCGGCAACCTCTCGACCAATGCGGGCGGCACCGCGGTGCTGGCCTACGGCAATGCCCGCGACCTCGTCCTCGGCCTGGAAGTGGTGCTGGCGGACGGGCGGGTCTGGAACGGGCTCACGGCCCTGCGCAAGGACAATTCCGGGTACGACCTCAAGCACCTCTTCGTCGGGTCGGAGGGCACGCTCGGCATCATCACGGCGGCGGTGCTGAAGCTGCACCCGCGCCCCGCCTCGGTGGCGACCGCCTTCGTGGGGCTCGCCTCAGCGCGGGCGGCGCTCCCCCTGTTCACCCGGCTGCGGGCGCGGGCGGGCCACCGCCTCACCGCCTTCGAGATGATGCCGCGCTTCGGGCTGGAGATCGTGCTGCGGCACGCGCCCGGCGCCGTGCGGCCGCTGGCCGGTGATCACCCGGCCTACGCCCTGGTCGAGATCGCGTCGGAGGGCGCCGACGCGGAGGCGGTGCTGGAGGACCTCCTCGCCGCCGCCCTGGAGGAGGGGATGGCCGAGGACGCCACCCTCGCCCGCAGCGTGGCGCAGGCCCGCGCCCTGTGGCAGCTCCGCGAGAGCCTGTCGGAGGTGCAGCGGCGGGAGGGGGCCTCGATCAAGCACGACGTCTCGGTGCCGCTCTCGCGGGTGCCCGACTTCCTGGAGCGGGCGGGCGCGGCCTGCGAGGCGGAGCTCCCGGGCGTGCGGGTCTGCGCCTTCGGCCATCTCGGCGACGGCAACATCCACTTCAACCTCAGCCAGCCCGTGGGGATGGAGGCGGCGGCCTTCCTGGCCCTGTGGCCCCGCTTCAACCGCGTCGTGCACGACATCGTCCACGCCATGGGCGGCTCGATCGCGGCCGAGCACGGCGTCGGGCGGCTCAAGCGCGACGAGTTGCTGCGCTACAAGGACCCGGTCTCCCTCGACCTGATGCGCCGCCTGAAGAGCGCCCTCGATCCGGATGGGATCCTCAACCCCGGCAAGGTGGTTCCCGGGAGGCCAGCCGCGGGCGGGGACTGAGAGCGGTGGCCTCGCGCGCCGTGATCCTGCAACCGTGGTGCGCAGCCGTTTTGCATCTGCGAAGAAGCCGGCCGCTTTTTCGGGCGCTCCGGCAGGCCGTATGGGTGCCCGGCGGCGCGCCGCGGCCTCTCCTGTCGGAGCGTGTAGAAGCGGCCCCGTTCCGGCCTGACTCCGTATCCGGACCATCGTGCATGCGTTGCCGCCGATCCCCCGCGCATGCGCCATAATGTAGCGGCGACTCCGCCTGCGACCTGGACTGCCGGAAAGCTGCACGGCGCGGTGATGATGGCACCCCGCTGCTGAACCGTCTCTCCGGCGATGCCGCTAACACTCTGGCCGGCCATAATCTCCGGGATGAGCGCGGGCCGCCCGCGCGAGAGGGCCGGCCAAGGACGGCGCGCGGGACCAGGCGCGCCGGGGTGGGTGTTGCTGCGCTGCAGCAGGAGAGCCACGACCGGAATCCCGCGGCCCGGCTTGGCACACAAATCGCTCCGCCGCTGTTTCGTACGGCGGGCTTTCGTCCGGCCCGGAAGCCGCCGGTCGCGTGACCGCGGAGTGGCCGGTGGAGGTGGAATGGCCGATTACCTCACGGTGGCGCTGATCTGCGCCAAGACCCTCGCGGGACCCGACTGCTCCCGCGACACCGCGCTCGACGTGGTCGTCGCCCCCGCACCCTCGGCGGTGACCTGCATGATGCAGGGGCAGACGATCGCCGCCCATAGCGGCCTCGTGGACCGGGAGACCAATTACCTGAAGGTGTCCTGCGAGCATCGCCGGACGGCCTCGCTCGCCCCGAGCGACACGCTGGCCTCGCGGTCCCCCTGATCTCCGCGCGCGTCGCTCAGGGCAGCGCGCCGATCAGCGTCTTCGCCTCGGTCATGGTGTTCTCGCAGGCATCGGCCTGACCGGCCTTGTCCTGCCCGCGCGCCTTCGCGATCAGCGATCGCGCCTGCGCGATCTTCTGAGGATCGGGCTTCGCCGCAGGATCGCTCGGCTGCCCGCCGGGCGGCTTCGACAACGCTCGCGGCGACCCTGTCTCCGTGCCGGTGCCACCGGTGACGGAGGCGGCTCCCGTGCTGTCCAACCGCCGCTCGATCGTCGCGATCTGCTCGGCGCAGGGCGTCGCCAGGGCCTGGCCGGACGCAGCGGCGACTATGACGCTCGCCACGGCGATGGTGATGCGCATCCGGGACCCTCCTGTCAAGGCGCGAAGCGGCCGTCAGGAGCGCGGCTCCGCTGAGGCCCGAGGCCAACCTCCGGGCGGGCGCGAAGTTCGCTGGCGCGACAAAGTGTTAGGGCGACGCGGCGGTGACCGGGCAGGGGTCACGATCGTGTGATGCGGAGGGGGTCGGACGTGCCGCGGGTCGCGCGACCGGCGCACGCTCGCAAGACCGACTCCGCGAGGGGGACCCGGCCTGGAACCGGGCCGCGGCTCACGCCGCCCGGACGCGCAGAACCTCGGCGCCGTTGCCCATCGTGCGGGCGTAGAGCGCGCTGTAGCTCAGCGCCGCCTTGTCCCAGCCGAAGCTGCGGTTCATGGCGGTGCGGCGCATCGTGTTGAGGTGGCGCTTCGACGCGAAGGTGTCGAAGGCGCGGCGGACGGCGCCGGTGAGGCCCCGCAGGCTCGCCTCGCCGAACAGGAAGCCGGTGACCCCGTCCTCCACCGTGTCGGCGAGCCCGCCGACCGCGCGGGCGATCGGCAGCGAGCCGAAACGCTGCGCGTACATCTGGGCGAGGCCGCACGGCTCGAAGCGCGAGGGCATCAGCAGGAAGTCGCTGCCCGCGAACATCCGGTGGGCGTCGGTCTCGTCGAAGCCGATCCGCACCCCCACCGCCCCGGGATGGCGCCGGGCAAGGTCGAGGAAGGCGCTCTCGAAGCGCGGCTCGCCCTGGCCGGTGACCACGAGCTGGCCGCCCTCGGAGACGATCGATTCGGCCGCCGCGAGGGTCAGGTCGACCCCCTTCTGGTGCACCAACCGCGACACGATCGCGAAGAGCGGCCCGCGCGACACGCCGAGGCCGAAGCGCTGGCGCACCGCGTCCGCGTTGGCGCGCTTGCCCTTCCAGTCATCCGCCTCGAAGGCGGTGGCGAGGTGCGGGTCGGTGCGCGGGTCCCAGATCTCGTCGATGCCGTTGAGGATGCCCGCCAGCCGGCCCTGGCCGGCCCGGGTGCGCAGGAGTCCGTCGAGGCCGCAGCCGAATTCCGGCGAGGTGATCTCCCGCGCGTAGGTCTCGCTCACCGTCGTGACGTGCGAGGCGTAGAACAGGCCCGCCTTGAGGAAGGAGAGCTTGCCGTAGAACTCGACCCCGTCGATCTGGAAGGCGCCCTCGGGCACGCCGAGCCGGGCGAGGTTCTCGCGCGGGAACACGCCCTGATAGGCGAGGTTGTGCACCGTCAGGATGCTCGGAACCCGCAGGCCCTGCCAGGCGAGATAGGCGGGCGCCAGCGCCGTCTGCCAGTCGTTGAGGTGGAGGAGATCCGCCCGCCAGTCCGGATCGACGCCCTTGGCGAGTTCCACCGCCGCGAGGCTGAGCCGGGCGAAGCGCAGGTCGTTGTCGACGAAGTCGCCGCCCTTGTCGCCGTAGGGCGAGCCGGGACGGTCGTAGAGGTCGGCGTTCAGAAGCACGTAGACCGGCAGGCCGTCGCCGGTCTCGACCAGGCCCAGGGCCGAATCCGGCAGTCCGTCCCGCCCGGGGATCTGCGCCACCACGGGAATGTCGGCGTAGCGGTCGACGACCTGCCGGTAGCCCGGGATCAGGATGCGGACATCGTAGTGCTGGCGCAGCGCCCGCGGCAGGGCGGCCGCCACCTCACCGAGGCCGCCGGTCTTCAGGAAATCCGCCATCTCCGGCGTCGCGAACAGGATCCGCTGCCGGAGGGAGCCCCGCGCGATGGCGGAGCGGGAGGAGAGAGGCGGCGGCGGCACGGCGGCGGCAGAGGAGACGGAGCGCAGGCACGCCGAGCCGATCATCGAGAAAGCCCCCGCGCCGCGGGCCGCAAGAGTGCTGGCGGACGTCGCCACGGCGCACATATCTGGCCGGCAACGCACAGCCGCGCTTCCGGTTCCGCCGCATTGCACAATAACGTGATGATGCACAAAATCAATGAAAATCGCCGGAACCCGAGCGAAAAAACAAGCATTCGGGCTGGAACGCCCCAGCTTCCGGTGCTTCCGGCGACGTCTGGCGAAAGTTAAACTAGGCCGCTTCCGGCCGCGGGTCGTCGCGCAGCAGGACCAGGGCCTCGTCTCCCGCAAGTGCGAGATGGCCGTCGCGGGGCCGCTCGCCGATCCGGCTGCCCGAACTCGACAGCAGCACGCGCCACGAATCGGAGGCCGGCACCGCGACGTGGCAAGACTCGTGCCCGAAATTGAGGATGATTCGCAGGACCGTGTCGCCGTGCTGGCGCTCGTAGGTGAGGACGTCGCGCGCGACCGACACCGCGCGGTAGGCGCCGATGCTCAGGGCCGCGTGCTCGCGGCGAAGCGCCAGCAGGCGGCGGTAGAGGGTGAGGATGGAGTTCGGATCGTCGCGCAGCACCTCGACGTTGCGCCGTCCGGCCTCCGGGTCGAGGGGCAGCCAGGGCTCCGCGGTGGAGAACCCGGCCTGCTCGCCGCCGTCCCACTGCATCGGCGTGCGCTCCGGGTCGCGGCCGCGGCCCGGCTCGTTGTGCTCCCAGGGATCGCGGACGCGCCCGGGCGGGATCGGCACCGCCGCGAGGCCGATCTCGTCCCCGTAGTAGAGGGTCGGAGTCCCGCGCAGGGTGAGCAGGAGGACGGCGGCCACCCGTGCCTGTGCCGCCCCGATCCGGGCGGCGATGCGCGGCTGGTCGTGGTTGCCGAGCACCCAGTTCGGCCAGCCGCCCGGGGGCAGCGCCGCCTCGTACTCCGCCACCAGCGCGGCCACCGCCTCGGCCCGCCAGGGGGTCTGGATCAGCTGGAAGTTGAAGGGCAGGTGCGCGCCCGACAGGTCGACCCCGTAATAGGCCATCAGCCGTTCCATCGGCAGGTAGATCTCGCCGATCAGCACCCGCTCGTCGTAGCCGTCGAGGACGGCCCGCATCTCGGCGATCACCTCCATGACCTCGGGCTGGTCGGCGGAGTGGAGGGGGGTGAGACTGTTGATCTCGGCGTCCCCCGGCAGGTAGTCCGGGTTGGACGGGTTGTCCCGCAGGGCCTCGTCCTTGATCAGGTGCCAGATGACGTCGACCCGGAATCCGTCGACGCCGCGGTCGAGCCAGAAGCGCAGCACGTCGAGCATCGCCCGGCGCACCTCCGGGTTGCGCCAGTTGAGGTCCGGCTGCTCCCGCAGGAAGGCGTGGTAGTAGAACTGCCCGGTGGCGGGATCGAGCGTCCAGGCCGGCCCGCCGAAATTGCTCACCCAGTTGTTGGGTGGGGAGCCGTCCGGCTTCGGGTCGCGCCAGATGTACCAGTCGCGCTTCGGATTGTCGCGCGAGGCGCGGCTCTCCTGGAACCACGGATGCGCGATCGAGCTGTGGTTCGGCACGAAGTCCATGATCACCCGCAGGCGGCGGCGGTGCGCCTCGGCCACCAGCGCATCGAAATCGGCGAGCGTGCCGAAGAGCGGGTCGATGTCGCAGTAATCCGAGACGTCGTAGCCGTAATCGGCCATGGGCGATCGGCAGACGGGCGACAGCCAGAGCGCGTCGACGCCGAGCCAGGCCAGGTAGTCGAGGCGGCCGGTGATGCCCTTGAGGTCGCCGATCCCGTCGCCGTTCGAATCCTGGAAGGAGCGCGGGTAGACCTGGTAGACGGTGCCGGACTTCCACCAGAGTTCACCGGGCATCGCTCGGCTCCATGCGCGTGTCGTTCAGGGACGGGGTGGAAGCGAGCGGCCGGGCCCGGGGAGGACCCGCGGCCCCAAGCCCGAGAAACCGGGACCGGGGCGGTTGTTCCCGCGCGGGCTCAGCCTAGCGGCCGGCCGTGACGGTTCGCCGACGCCCGCGGCACCGCGCGCGGGACCCGGCCGGTGCGGAACCGCACCGCCCGGCCCGCGTTCGACGCCCGAGGATGCTGCGGTGACGCTGCGGGATAGCCCTCTCGCCCTCATTCAGGGCGCCTTCATCCCGCCGCGGCCATAGTCGCGTCCGAGTTCCATGCGACGTGTCGCGTCGGCCACACGCCGGGAGACTTGCCATCGGGTCGTCCGTCCGTCTCGACACGATGACCAAGAGGTCACACGATAATGCTGGCCCGCCGGGGGTTGCTGCTCAAGACGCGCCGTAGAGTGCGGAGCAGATTGATGATCATCGGCGGCGAAGGGGGATTAGAGGTGCTGAACGAAGCTTTACTGGCCGGTGACCGGCGACACGACACCGCCTCCGCAACCGGCGCGCAGCCGCACTGGCGCCCCGTGGCCGCGCCTGCGGCGGCGAGCGGGGATGCGGTGTCGATCCTCCGCGACGCGATCCTCGGCAAGCTCACCTACGCGCTCGGCAAGTCGCCGGCGGTGGCCCGTGACCGCGACTGGTTCGCGGCGACCGCGCTGGCCCTGCGCGACAAGGTCGTGGATGCCTGCCTCTCCGCAGACAGTCCCGCCGTTCCGGTCAAGCGCGTCCACTACCTGTCGCTCGAATTCCTGATCGGCCGCCTCCTGTCCGACGTGATGGGCAATCTCGGCCTCGCCGAGACCGCGCGGGCGGCGCTCGCCTCGCTCGGCGTCGACCTCGACGCGGCGGCCGGGGCCGAGCCCGACGCGGCGCTGGGGAATGGCGGCCTCGGCCGGCTCGCGGCCTGCTTCATGGAGAGCATGGCGAGCCTCGCGATTCCCGCCTACGGCTACGGCATCCGCTACGACCACGGCCTGTTCCGGCAGGTGATCGAGGACGGCGTCCAGCGCGAGGTGCCGGAGACCTGGCTCGCCGAGGGCAACCCCTGGGAGTTCGAGCGGCCGGACCTCGCCTGCGCGGTCGGGTTCGGCGGCGAGGTCGCCATGACGGTGCAGCCGGACGGCGCGATCCGCCGCGTCTGGCGCCCGGCCGAGACCGTGCGGGCGGTGCCCTTCGACACGCCGGTGATCGGCTTTCGCGCCAAGCACGTGAACACCCTGCGCCTGTGGCAGGCGCGGGCGCCGGAGCCGATCGACCTCGCCCGCTTCAACGGCGGCGACCATGTCGGCGCGATGGCCGAGCGCGACCGGGCCGAGGCGATCTCGCGGGTGCTCTACCCGAGCGACGGGACGCCGGCCGGCCAGGAACTGCGGCTGCGCCAGGAATTCTTCTTCACCTCGGCCTCGCTGCAGGACCTGGTGCGGCGCCACGTGGCCGAGCGCGGCGACCTGCGCACGCTGCCCGACCACGCGGCGATCCAGCTCAACGACACGCACCCGGCGATCGCGGTGCCCGAGCTGATGCGTCTCCTCGTCGACGAGCACGGCCTGTCCTGGGACGATGCCTGGCACGTCACCACGAACACGCTCGGCTACACGAACCACACCCTCCTGCCGGAGGCGCTGGAGACCTGGCCGGTCGAGCTGATGGAACGGCTGCTGCCGCGCCACATGCAGATCATCTACCTGATCAACTGGATGCACCTGGAGGAGCTGTCGCAGCACGGCCGGGTCGACGCGGCGCACCTCGCCGAAGTCTCGCTGATCGAGGAGACCCACGGCAAGCGCGTGCGGATGGGCCACCTCGCCTTCCTGGGCGCGCGCCGGGTGAACGGGGTCTCGGCCCTGCACACGGAGCTGATGCGCAAGACGGTCTTCGCGCCGCTCCACGCCCTCGACACGGACAAGATCGTCAACAAGACGAACGGCATCACCTTCCGGCGCTGGTTCCACAACGCCAATCCGGGGCTGACCCGGCTCGCCGTCGAGGCTCTGGGGCCGCGGCTCCTCGACGACCCGACCGCCCTCTCCGGGCTCTCGGCCGTTGCGGAGGATGCCGGGTTCCAGGAGCGCTACGCCGCGGTGCGGCGCGAGCGCAAGGAGGCGCTGGCGAAGGTGGTCCGGGAGCGCACCGGCATCGCGCTCGACCCCTCCGCCCTGTTCGACATCCAGATCAAGCGCATCCACGAGTACAAGCGCCAGCTCCTCAACATCCTGGAGACGGTGGCGCTCTACCAGGCGATCCTGGCCGAGCCGCAGCGCGACCGACCGGCCCGGGTGAAGCTGTTCGCCGGCAAGGCGGCGCCGAGCTACACGCAGGCCAAGCTGATCATCCGGCTCGCCTGCGACGTCGCCAAGCGCGTCAACGCCGATCCGGCGGCGGCGGGCCGGCTGCAGGTCGCCTTCGTGCCGAACTACGCGGTGAGCCTCGCCGAGGCGATCATCCCGGCCGCCGACCTCTCCGAGCAGATCTCGACCGCGGGGCTCGAAGCCTCGGGCACGGGCAACATGAAGCTCGCGCTCAACGGCGCCCTCACGATCGGCACCCTCGACGGCGCCAATATCGAGATCAAGGAGCATGTCGGGGACGACAACATCTTCATCTTCGGCCTCGACGCGGCGGGCGTCCAGGCGGTGAAGGCGGAGGCCGGTTACGCGGGGCGGGCCATCGCGGCCTCGCCGCGCCTCAAGGCGGCCCTCGACCTCATCGCCTCGGGGGGCTTCTCCCCGGAGGAGCCGAACCGCTACCGCCCGCTGATCGACGAGCTCACCGGCCCCGACCGCTACCTCCTGACCGTCGATTTCGACGTCTACTGGCGGGCGCAGCGCGCGGTCGACGCCGCCTGGCAGCGGCCGCGGACCTGGTGGCGCTCGGCCATCCTCAACACCGCCCGCACGGCGTGGTTCTCGTCCGACCGCACCATGCGGGAATACGCGGAGGACATCTGGCGGGTTCGGGTCGGGTAGGGAAACCTTCCCCCGCCCTCCCTTGCGCAGGGTTGTCCGGAAAAAATACAAGGCCCCTGACCATGGGCCTTGGTCTCCGGAACACTCTATTTTGATAGCGTACGATGTAAGTCCATCTTGCTCAGGATCCCCTCTTCCGAGTGGGCCAGCGTGTGCACACTCGGAAGAGGGGAGACGAGCCTCTCCTTGTCCTCGGACTGACGAGTCCTTCGGGGGACAGGCTCCCATGCCTCCGGCCCCTCACTCCTCCGCGGCTTCTGCTTGCGCCAGTGCGCGTCGCCGCCGGTCGCCAGGGCGAGGTCGCGCAGCAAGCCGTGCCGGTCCTCCGGGATGAAGGGATCCGCCTCGACGCGCAGATGGGCCGTGTCGCCTTCGAGGAGCGCGTCGGCCGCGTCCTCCGGGCGGAAGTGGAAATGCGCGCTCCCGGCCTCCAGGGCGGCGCTCGCCGCCAGGCGCCCGAGGTCGTTCGTGAAGGGCAGCAAAGTCGCCTCGCCGATGCGCCGCGAGCACCCATGCGAACCTCGTCGCGCCCGGATCGGGCGCCGCCCCGTCAGAGCCGCGACGCCCCCCGCGCGCAAGGCGCCGGGCCATCCGGGCTCAGCGCGACCGGACCGCCTCCGCGGGCGCCTGCGTGATGACGCCGTACCACCCGAGGCCCGCATAGGTCTCGTAGCCGGGCGTCCGGTGGAACGCGGTGACGGTGAGCTGCGGATCCCGGTCGAAGCCGCCGTCGCGTCCCGCGCAGTCGAGGCGCAGAATCTCCGTCAGGACTCCGCGGCCGTCGGAGGCGGCGAGGACCCGCCCCGCCGCATCGACCAGGAGGACGCGGGTGCGGTCCCGGTCCTCGGGGGCGACCCGCACGCCCGCGACGATCGCGCGGGCCTGCGGCTCCCAATCGAAGTGGATCGCCAGCACGCCGAGCGGCCGGCCGTCCGCGCGGCCCTCGGCCCGGATGCTCGCGCAGTAGGTCGCCGCCTGTGCGCCCCTGAGGAGCGGGCGGGTCGTCACCTCGGCGGCCACGTAGCCGTCGCCGTCCGCCAGGGCGGCGGCCCGCCGGAACCACTCCTCCCCGGCGACGCTGGCGCCGCGGACCTCCGGGAAGCGGTCGGGCCGGCCGTTCGCGACCACGGTCCCGGCCGCGTCGCAGATCCAGAGGTCGAGGTAGACCGTGTAGGCCCCGAGGATCACGCCGAGCCGCTCGGCCGCGTGCGCCACGCGGTCCGGGCTCGGCGCGGCGGCGCAGGCGACGATGGCGGGATCGGTCGCCCACCAGCGCACGTCGCAAGTGCGCTCGTAGAGGTTGCGATCGATGAGTTCCACTGCGTTGAGCGCGAGATCCACCAGGCGCTCGCCCTGCGCGGTGCTCGACAGGCCCTGCATCATCGTCTCGAGCCCCCCGATGCGGCCGGCGAGTTCCGCCTCGAGCGCGCCCGCGATCGCCTCGACCTGCGCGCCCACCGCGCGCACCTCCTGCGCCACGACCGAGAATCCCCGTCCCTGCTCGCCGGCCCGCGCCGCCTCGATCAGGGCGTTGAGCGCCAGGATCTTCACCTGCGCGGTGATGGTCTGGATCGCGCGCGTCTTGTCGCCGACGATCCGCCGGACTGCCTTCGTCTCGTCCACGACCTGCGTCAGGCTCATCTGCGCCGGATCGCCGTGCCGGATCCCGATTGTGTTGGCTTTCATTGCGCAGTGCGCCCCTCGCCGCGTGCTCGACAACTTCTATGGGTCGCCTTGCAAAATCATTAACGACGTTGATCTTGGTTAGGCCGCGACTTCTGCCTAAATTCTAGGCAATGACCCAGCGTTGTTTTTGCCCATCACTGGGTGGAGTGCGTGGCTGTTGCGCGATCTGCACGTGGACGCTCTCATCAACACTTCGCCTGGCGTGCTGCGGGACGGGAGGGGCGCTGTCCGGTTGGGCAGGGCGCCGGATCGAAAGTGGGGAGGGACCATTCGTGCGGGCCCCGCCGCGCGCATGGAGGTTCGGCGGTCAGCCGGCATTCGGCCGATCGGCGGTCCGATTGCGCCGCGCGCGGCGCGAGAGCGGTTTCAAGCCGGGTCTCCCATCGCGGTCGTGAGGTCGTTCAGGCACTCTTGGGTTCTCTATTCTGCCGCCAATCCGGCACGACGGCGCAACGCGCTTCGGTTCGGCGCAAATCCCCGGATCGGACAGGGTTTCAAAATCGACGTCCCGGAATATCAATCGAGGACGGTCGTCGTCGCGAGCCGATCGGCCCGGGTGGAGACGGGCGGGGGAGGCCGGCGGCGAGGCGGTCCGGCTCACGGCCCCCTACGACATCCCGCCCGGGATGCGTTACCCAGGGCGGAAGCGAGACGAAGCCGGGGAGGGGACATGACCGCGAGCCAGGGCGAGGCGCCCGAGGAATTCGGGATCTACGACCACATCGTGGTCGGGGCGGGCTCGGCGGGCTGCGTGCTCGCCAACCGGCTGTCCGCCGATCCCCGCCGCTCGGTGCTGGTGCTGGAGGCGGGCGGGCGCGACAACTGGATCTGGTTCCACATCCCGGCCGGCTACCTCTTTGCCATCGGCAACAAGCGGGCCGACTGGCTGTTCACCACGGAGGCGGAGGCCGGCCTCAACGGGCGGGCCCTGGCCTATCCCCGCGGCAAGGTGATCGGCGGCTCCTCGGCCATCAACGCGATGATCTACATGCGGGGCCAGGCCGCCGACTACGATGGCTGGCGCCAACTCGGGCTCGACGGCTGGGGCTGGGACGACGTCCTCCCTCACTTCCTCAAGCACGAGGACCACATCGCGCCGCCGAACGCCTTCCACCGCTCCGGCGGCGAGTGGCGCGTCGAGCCGCCGCGGATCCGCTGGGCGATCCTCGACGCGATCCGAGACGCCGCCGAGGCCGCCGGGATCGCCAAGATCCCGGACTTCAACACCGGCGACAACGAGGGCTCGTCCTATTTCCAGGTCAACCAGCGCCGGGGCCGCCGCTGGAGCGCGGCGCGGGGCTTCCTGAAGCCGGCGCTGCACCGCCCGAACCTGCGGCTGGAGACCGGCATCCACGCCGAGCGGGTGCTGATCGAGGACGGGCGGGCGGCCGGCGTGATCTTCGAGCGGGGCGGCCGGCGCTTCCTCGCGCGGGCGCGCGGCGAGGTGGTGCTGTCTGCCGGGGCGGTGGCCTCGCCGAAGCTCCTCGAACTCTCCGGGATCGGCGACGGCGAGCGGCTGCGGGGGCTCGGCCTCGCGGTCGTCCACCACGCTCCGGGCGTCGGCGAGAACCTGCAGGACCACCTGCAGATTCGTCCGATCTACAAGGTGACGGGCGTGCCCACCCTCAACCTGACCTATGCGAACCTGCTCAAGCGGGCCTGGATGGGAGTCGAGTACGCGCTGTTCCGGACTGGGCCGCTCACCATGGCGCCGAGCCAGGTGGGCGTGTTCGCCAAGTCCTCACCGGACTACGCCACCGCGAACCTCGAATTCCACTTCCAGCCGCTCTCCCTCGACAAGTGGGGGGAGGGGCTGCACCCGTTCGGCGCCTTCACGGCGAGCGTGTGCAACCTGCGCCCGTCGAGCCGCGGCAGCGTGCACGCGGCGAGCCCCGACCCGGCCGCGCCGCCGGCGATCCGGCCCAACTACCTCGCCACCGAGGAGGATCGGCGCGTCGCCGTCGACGCCCTGAAGCTGGCCCGCCGGATCGTGGCGCAGCCGCCGCTCGCCCGCTACCGGCCCGAGGAGTACCGCCCGGGGCCGGAGGTGACGAGCGACGAAGCCTTGCTGCGGGCCGCGGGCGACCTCGGCACTACGATCTTCCACCCGGTCGGCACCGCCCGGATGGGGCCGGACCACGAGACGGGCGCCGTCCTCGACGCCCGGATGCGGGTGCGCGGCGTGCGTGGCCTGCGGGTGGTCGACGCCTCCGCCATGCCCCGGATCACCTCGGGCAACACCAACTCGCCCACCATCATGATGGCCGAGAAGGGCGCCGCGATGATCCTGGAGGATTCGGCGGGGGGTTGAGAGTCGGCGCGGCTACTCCTCCTCCCCGTCGCCCTCGATCGGGAAAGGGTCCGGATGCCGGTGGATCACCGTGGCGGCGCCGGCCCGCGGGAAGGTCGGCGCGGCCGCGACGCCCGGCGCCGCGAGCCCGGGACCCGGATCGGAGGGCATCAGGTTGGCGAAGGCCGCGACGATCCCGGCGGTCCGCCGGAGATCCTCCGGTTGGCGCGGGTCGGCGGCGACGCGGCCCGCCTCGCGGGCGAGGCGCAGGTTGCAGGCCCGGGACGGCAGACCCTCGTCCGGCGAGCAGGCGTCGTGATGCGCGCAGGCGAGGTCGAGGGCGTCGATGGGCGGCAGCGGCGCGTTGTTGCCCGGGCCGCAGTAATTGCCGTGGACGAGCAGGGCGGGTTGGCGGGGCGGCACGGCCGTCTGGGCCAGGGCCGGCACGGCCAAGCCGAGGGCGAGGAGGGGCGAGATGGCGAGCCATCGCATGAGGAACTCCCGGTTCGACCCGCGACCGGCGGGGGCTCGTGCCCATCCGTGAGCCGCGGCAGGGGGCGGCAGGGCCGCTTTGCGTGGGAAATAGGATAGGCAAGCGTCCGACCGCTGACAGGGGCATGACCGGGCAGGCATCGGGCGTCCCGCAGCGCCCTTGAGCGGACGGGAGTCGGCGTCTCCGAAGGGGCGGGAACGCGCCAGTGTCGTTTCCAAGGTGTGACCTCGTTGCGCCCGCGCGCGGTGCAGTCTCTGAGAAATCAGGCACTTAGCCGGCGCAAGGGTGCGGATGAGCTGCGTATTCCGTTGAGTTAAGCGGGTCATCAGCGCGGGCGGAGTTCATCTTAGAAGAAATTTCCGCTTGATTCTGTAAAGAAAGTATACAACATCTCTGGCGTATCGAGGATGATGTCGGTGCTGATGACAGGCGGATACGATCCGCGTCGAGCTGTGTTGGCGAGGGCGGGGCTCCTGTCGGGGAGAGATGCCTTCACGGCTCGGCGGATCGCTGTGCCAGATCGGAGATCGCAGGTCACCAGGCCGGTCCGGCCGGCATTCCGCCAATTCGACGAGAGAGGAATGAATTGGATCGACACCGTTGTTGATGCCGCGGTGGGAGCGGCGGTGGAATGCCTTGCGCCCGCACCTGTTCTCATCGTCGGTGCCCCCAAGCAGGTGACCGACCGGCTGCGAGACCATGGCTACCTGGCGGACGGCGTCGCTCTGCCGAGTGACGCGTGGAGGGATGCGGATTGGGCGAAGCAGATCGGCGTAACGCAGGTCGTCTTGGCGCTGCTGGATCCGACCGTGGCGAGGGACTGGGCGGCACGCCTCTCGATCTTCACCGATTCCAGCGTCGAGACCCTGATCATCTGCAGCGTCAGCCGGGACGCCGTCGCTCCGTGGCGCGCGATGATCGAGGATGCTGCGTTCCGCGCCGGCTTCCGCAAGCATCCCGCCTTCTATCGGGTCAACCCGTACGATGACATCGACCGCGGGCGCCTCCCC
Organism: Methylobacterium sp. JK268; assembly: GCF_054052225.1. Taxonomy (NCBI): domain Bacteria; kingdom Pseudomonadati; phylum Pseudomonadota; class Alphaproteobacteria; order Hyphomicrobiales; family Methylobacteriaceae; genus Methylobacterium; species Methylobacterium sp. JK268. The sequence continues at coordinate 133,411 of NZ_JBSVZN010000026.1, forward strand.
ATCCTGACGCCCCTGGTGCGAGTGCCCGGAGCGGCCGACGAGGATCTCGGCGGGGTGGCGCGGCACCTTATGCCGCACGCGGATCTGTCACGGGAGACCGGGCGGCGCTCCGACGCGCACCTGTACCGCTACCAACTCGCGTCGACCTTCGTGCAGCCTCGCGACCGCGTCGTCGAGATCGGCAGCGGCGTGGGCGCCGGGGCCTGGATGCTGGCCCGCATCACCCAGGCCATCTCCGTCACTGCGTTCGACGAGAGCGGCGACGCGGTCGCCTACGCGCGCCGGACCTTCGCCGACGAGGGGGGCCGCCTGTCCTACGCGGTCGGCGATGCGGAGGACCTCGCAGGGCTCGAGCCCAACTCGGTCGACCTGATCGTAAGTTTCGGGGTCGTCGCGCATCGTCGGAATCCGGAGACCTTCCTGCGGCGATGCCTCACGATCCTGCGGCCCGGCGGGCGCCTCGTGGTCGGCGTGCCGAACCGCTGCGTCGACAAGACGACCCGGGACGCCGGTCCGCATACCCGTCATGCCTATGATTGGGAGAGGATCCTCGCCGAAGTGGGGGCGCATTTCATCATCGATGGCGCCTTCGCGCAGGATGCGGGCGACGACGCCATGGCGGACCATCGTCCCCGCCGGTGCTTCGGCATCGATCCGCATGACCCCTCGAGGCCCGACAGCGAGTGGTGCCTCGTCGTCGGGGTCAAGAGCCCGGTGGGGTGCGAGGCCGTTCCCTTCGACGACGGCCGTCTCGGCCCTCACGGTATCGAGGGCTGGTCGATGAACGACTTCGCGCAGCACTACGTCAATCCGTGGGGCGTCACTGCGGTCGGCAGCCACGGATTGCTACGCCCCTGGCGGGTCCGCGACGGCCGCTCCCGGCGCAGTCTCGCCGGCACCATGCTGGACACCGTGCCGGCGGGAAGCCCCGACGAGGCCGCCTGCCTCGCCGCGATCGGCTACGCTGCGCTGGAAGCGCCGGTCTTCGAGGCCGATCACAACCTCGTGGCGCGCATCGAGCGCTGCGTTGCGGCGCTGGGCCAGGGCCCGATCGCCGTTCGCTGGCGCATCTCGCTCATCTACCTCAAGGCGCGATTGCTGCAGATTGCCGGCGACAGGGACGCGGCGAGGGCAGCCTACCGGGAGTGCGTGGACATCGAGCCGCTCGCCTACGGCCCGTCGATCGCGACGAAGACGATCTGCGCGTGGAAGCGTCTCGGAACGATGTGGTTTCTGGAGGGATGTCCCGCCGAAGCTGAACGCGCCTGGCTCTCCGGGGTCGATGTCGCGCGCAGGATCCTGGACGAGGCGACCTGGGTCTCGGCGGCCGCCTCGGTGACGGAGCCGGACGCCGTCGGCCTCTACGAGCTCTACGACGTGTTCTCGTTGGCGCATGAATGCGCCCTCCTGCTCAGCAGGATGCGCGCGGCCCCGGCACCGTCCGGATTTCTCGTGCAGACCGAGTCGCTGACCCGGGACGGCGTCCTGCGGTCGCGTCAGCGGCAACTGGACGCGCTCGGCGCCGAGATCGGCGCGGCGCGGGAAACGCTTCAGAGCCTCAGGCGCATCCTGAACCCGTAGGCCGTCCGTCATCGCCCTAGGGTCTTGGTTCCTCCCTCCCGCAGGAGGCCCCTCGACCGTCCACCGCCCTCGGCCGCTGCTCAAGTCGCGGCGGGCGGTCTGCGCCCGTCGCGGCCTCGGCTCCGACCGGCGCCCATCCGGCTGCCGCCGACGCGGCGCATGGCCTAGGATCCACCCCGGCGCGGCGCCGTGCCGCGCAAGGAGTTCCCCCGCATGGCGACCGTGAAGCTCTGGACCGACGCGGAGGCCGAGGCCGATCCGCGCGTGAAGGCCGTGTTCGACGACATCCGCGCCACCCGGCGCTCGGACTTCGTCAACAATTTCTGGCGCGGCCTCGCCAACCGGCCGGCCGTGCTGGAGCGGACCTGGGCGAGCCTGAAGCAGGTGATGGCCGCCGACGGGGCCCTCGACCCGCTCACCAAGGAACTGATCTACATCGCGGTCTCGACCGCCAACGGCTGCAGCTACTGCATCCACTCCCACACGGACGCCGCCCGCGCCAAGGGCATGAGCGACGCCCAGCACGCGGATCTCCTGGCGGTGATCGGCATGGCGTCCGAGACCAACGCGCTCGTCACGGCGATGCAGGTGCCGGTGGACGAGCGCTACCTCGCCTGACCGGGCGCCGCGCGCGGCGCCCGGTCAGGGTGTCGCGCTACTCCGCGGTCCAGCCGCCGTCGACGCTGATGTTGGCGCCGGTGATCTGGCTGGCCGCGTCCGAGCACAGGAACACCGCGAGCGCCGCCACCTGGTCGACGGTCACGAATTCCTTGGTGGGCTGGGCGTGCAGCAGCACGTCGTTGATCACCTGCTCCTTGGTCAGGCCGCGCGCCTTCATGGTGTCCGGGATCTGCGCCTCGACCAGGGGCGTCCAGACGTAGCCCGGCGAGATGCAGTTCACCGTGACCTTGTGGGTGGCGAGTTCGAGAGCGGCGGTCTTGGTCAGGCCGGCGATGCCGTGCTTGGCCGAGACGTAAGCGGACTTGAACGGCGAGGCCACGAGCGAGTGCGCCGAGGCGGTGTTGATGATCCGGCCCCAGCCCTTGCGCTTCATGCCGGGGATCGCCGCCCGCATGGCGTGGAAGGCCGAGGACAGGTTGATCGCGATGATCTGGTCCCACTTGGCGACCGGGAACTCCTCGATCGGCGAGACGAACTGGATCCCGGCGTTGTTGACCAGGACGTCGACGGCGCCGAAAGCGGCTTCGGCCTCGGCGATCATCCCGGCGATCTCCTCGGGCTTCGACATGTCGGCGCCCGAGTAATGCGCCTTCACGCCGAACTCGGACTCGATGCCGGCGCGCTCGCGCTCGATGTCCTCGGGCTTGCCGAAGCCGTTGATCACGACGTTGGCGCCTTCCTTGGCGAAGCCGCGCGCGATGGCGAGGCCGATCCCGCTCGTCGATCCGGTCACGACGGCGGTCTTTCCGGTCAGGGTCATGCAAGCCTCCTGGCTCGATGGGGAGTGGGCGGGCGCTCAGTCGCGGGCGTCCCGGGTGAGGTCGAAGACGGCGACGCCCGCCTCCGGCCGGCAGCGCGCCAGCCAGTCGCGGTGGCGGAACGAGCGGCGCACGTCGCTGCGCCCGGCCGACCAGTGCTCCAGCATGGTCTGGCGCGAGAACTCGTAGTCCTTGGCGTTGCCCTCGTAGTTCTTGCGCCGGTAGATCAGCTGCAGGATCGAGACCGCGTTCTCGTGGCTCGCCTCCAGCAGGAAGGCCACGTCCGGATCCTGGCGCAGCTCTTGCGGCAGCTTCTCGGCGAGGCGCCGGAAGGCGTTCTTGGCCTTGTGGATCCGGATCTGGTCGTCGGTGTTCATCCGCGTGCGGCTGGAGTAGCGGATGTCCTTCTCGCGCTCGGCCGCCTCGGTGAGCGTGCGCGGCATCGGCCCGCGGGCGGAGAACAGGTCGACCTGGAAGATCATCAGGTCGCGCTGGGCTTCCCCGTCGAGGACGTATTGGAGCGGCGTGTTGGAGACGAGGCCGCCGTCCCAGTAATGCTCGCCGTCGATCTCGACCGGCGGGAAGCCCGGGGGCAGGGCGCCCGAGGCCATGATGTGTTCCGGCCCGATCGTATCGCGGTGGTTGTCGAAGTAGGTGAAGTTGCCGGTGCGGATGTTGACCGCTCCGATGCTGAGCCGCGTCTCGCGGCGGTTGATCCGGTCGAAATCGACGAGCTGCAGCAGCGTCGTGCGCAGCGCCGCGGTGTCGTAGTAGCTCAGCGCCTCGGGGGCGCCCGGCGGGTAGAGGTAGGGCGGCGGCACCCGCGGCACGAAGAAGCCCGCCACCCCGAAGGTGGCGCCGAAATTGGCGCTGACCTCGTTGAACAGGCTGCGCGCCTGCTCGCCCGGCCAGAGCGGCTCGATCTGGAAGCCCGAGGTGACCTGATCCCAGAAGGCGTGCAGGCGCTCGACGCGCCGCTCGGGCGGGTTTCCGGCGATGATCGCGGCGTTGATCGCCCCGATCGAGATCCCGGCCACCCAGTCGGGCCGCACGCCGCCCTCCTGCATGCCCTCGACCACCCCGGCCTGGTAGGAGCCGAGCGCGCCGCCGCCCTGGAGCACGAGGACGTGGCACTCGCCCCGGTCACCTTCCGGCCCGTTGTCATGGGGTGACGTCATCCGGCCGGCCTCCGCTGCTGCGACGCTGTCGCGCGCGAGGATGACGCCACGGTGACGAATCGCAAGGGTCCGGGCGGGGACCCGGCCGCGGCGGGCGGCCGGTCGCGGGTTGACAGCGCCCGGCCCGTCCGCCAAGCCGGCGCCGCCCGCGGCCGAGCCCGCGCGGCGGGCCCGGCCTCCCTGGCGGGACCGGCCGCTCTCCAGATCCGGTGAGGCGCCCCGCCGGACGCGACCAGCACGGGATCCGATGCGCTCCTACCTCGACTTCGAAAAGCCCGTCGCCGAACTCGAGGCGAAGCTGGAGGAACTCCGCGCCCTCGGCGACCGGGACGGGGCGGTGGCGATCAGCGAGGACGTCGCCCGCCTGGAGACCAAGGCGGCGGCGGCCCTGGCCGAGCTCTACGCGGCGCTGACGCCCTGGCAGAAGACGCAGGTCGCCCGCCATCCCCAGCGGCCCCACTTCGTCGATTACTGCGCGGCCCTGATCGCCGACTTCACGCCGCTCGCGGGCGACCGCAGCTTCGGCGAGGACGAGGCCGTGGTGGGCGGCCTCGGCCGCTTCCGCGGCCGGCCGGTCTGCGTGATCGGCCAGGAGAAGGGCGCCACCACCGAGGCGCGCATCCGTCACAATTTCGGGATGGCCCGGCCCGAGGGTTACCGCAAGGCGGTCCGGCTGATGGACCTCGCCGGCCGCTTCGGCCTGCCGGTCCTGACCTTCGTCGACACGGCCGGCGCCTATCCGGGCATCGAGGCCGAGGAGCGCGGCCAGGCGGAGGCCATCGCGCGCTCGACGCAGGCCTGCCTCGCCCTCGGCACCCCGAACATCGCGCTCGTCATCGGCGAGGGCGGCTCGGGCGGCGCCATCGCGCTCGCCACCGCCAACCGGGTGCTGATGCTGGAGCACGCGATCTACAGCGTGATCTCGCCCGAGGGCGCCGCCTCGATCCTGTGGCGCGACGCCGGCCGGGCGCAGGACGCCGCGACCGCCATGAAGATCACCGCGCAGGATTTGCTGCGGCTGGGCGTGATCGACGGCATCGTGCCGGAGCCGACCGGCGGCGCCCACCGCGACCCCGCCGCCGCCATCCAGGCGGCCGAGGAGGCGATCGCCGGGGCGCTCGCCGGGCTCGACGGCCTCGACGGGGACGCCCTGCGCGACCAGCGCGCCCAGAAGTTCCTCGACATCGGCCGCAAGCTGTGAGGGCCGGGCTCGCGGCCCGCCTCCTCGGCCGCCTCGGCGGCCGGAGCGACGCGCGCGAGCCCGGGCTCCTCAACCACATCTCCCTGGGCAGCCACTGCCACATGGCGCAGGTGCTGAAGGAGGCGGGCCTGCGCACGTGGTCGGGGCCCTTCGACTGGATCTTCTCCTCGGCCGCGATGGTGCGTGACTGCCTGGAGACCGACTTCGCCCGCCTCCTCGACCCGGCCGAGTACGAGACCGTCCCGCTCGCCGAGCGGCCCGACCCGGCGCTCACCCGCTGCCGCCACCGCCACTACCGCGCCGCCTGCGGGGTGCCGGTGGTGTTCAACCACCACGACCCGTCCGCCTCGCCGGAGGATTACCGCTTCCTGGAGGCCGGCGTCCGCCGCCTGCGCGCGGCCCTGGCCGACCCGCGGGCGGTCAATCACCTCTACATGCTGTCCGCCTGGCCGGTGGCTCGCGAGGACGCGGCGGCCATCTGCGGCCTGCTGTCGCGGGCGCCCTCGCGCAATCGCCTGCTGATCCTCCAAGTCGAGCCGGGGGCCGCGAGCCCCTCGCAGCGGCGGATCGACATGGGAGACGATTCCCTCGACTTCCACGTGATTCACACCCGCAGCGCCTCGCTTGGCCTTCGTTTCGCCGAAGAGGCGGACGATGCCCTGGTGCGCGATCTCGTCCGCTCCGCCGCGCGGCGCGGCGGCCACGATCCCCGATAGACACGCTCCCGATCCGCCGGCGTCGCTTGCGGTAAGGAGCGGTCAAGCTTAACGAAGCTATGGGGTTGGGCGAGGTCGATCCGAAGCGGCATTGTGCTTCGGGCGGTTGGGCGAGAACGGGGAGCCCCATGGCGAAGCGTGCGGTGCTGGCGGCGAGCGGCCTTCTGCTCGCCCTCTCCCTGGCGGCCTGCCAGGACGGCGCGTTCTCGGGCAGCGGCTCGACCCGCCACCTGCAGCCGATCCCGCAGAAGACCGTCGCGCTGATGACCCAGAAGGGCATGTCGCAGGGCGACCCGATCCTCATCCGGGCCTTCAAGAAGGAATCCGAGATGGAGGTCTGGAAACGCGGCAGCGATGGCCGCTACGCGCTCCTCAAGACCTTCCCGATCTGCCGCTGGTCGGGCCAGCTCGGGCCGAAGGTCCGGCAGGGCGACCGCCAGGCGCCCGAGGGGTTCTACCCGATCACCCCGGGCCAGATGAACCCGAACTCCTCCTACTACTTGTCCTTCGACACCGGCTTCCCGAACGCCTTCGATCGGGCCAACGGCCGCAGTGGCACCTACCTGATGGTGCACGGCACCTGCTCGTCGGCCGGCTGCTTCGCGATGACGGACGAGGCGATCGCCGAGATCTACGCCATCGCGCGCGAGTCCTTCGCGGGCGGGCAGCGGGCGTTCCAGTTCCAGTCCTACCCGTTCCGGATGACGGCGCAGAACCTCGCCAAGTACCGCAACGACCCGAACATGCCGTTCTGGAAGAACCTCAAGGAGGGCTCCGATTATTTCGAGGCCCTGCACGAAGAGCCGCGGGTCGGCGTCTGCGGCACGCGGTACGTGTTCGGCGGCCAGGACGCGGCCGCGGGCGCCTGCGCGCCGAAGGTCGATCCCGTCGTGGCCGAGAAGCGCGGCAAGGACGAGCAGGAGGTGGCCGAGCTGATCGCCAAGGGCACCCCGGCCGTGCGGGTGGTCTACCAGGACGGCGGCCAGCACCCCTCCTTCCGCGAGACCGCGCCGAGCACGCAGCTCTTCGCCGAGCAGGCTCGGCGCCCCGACCTCGGTTATGTCAGCCGTCCGGAGGCGGTCGCTGCCGGGCCCGAGGAGGTGCCGATCGACGCCAAGGGCCGGCCGATCCTGGTCGCCGAGGCGGCGCCTGCGCCGGCGAAGGACGCGAAGACCGGCCACAAGCCGGGCGAGGCGAAGGCCGTGAAGCCGACGGCGCTGGCCTTCGCGGCCCCCGCGGCGACGCCGCCCGCGATCCCGACCCGCGAGGCCGCGCAGGCGCTGGCGCCCCCGCCCGCCGCGCCGGCTCCGATCACGGTGGCGAGCGCGGATGACGATCCGTCCGCCTACCGCAAGCTCCTCGGCAACCTGTTCGGCACCGCCGCGGCGCCGCCCACCGCCCCGGCGGCGCTCCCGCCCCCGCCGGCCCCGGAGCCCGTGGTGGCGCCCGCGCCGAAGCCGGTCGCGGCCAGTGTGCACAAGCCGGCCCCGCACAAGGCCGAAACACCCAAGGCGACCGCGCACAAGCCGGAGGCTAAGGTGCCGGAGACGAAGGCGCCCGCCAAGCAGGCCGAGGCCGCGCCCGCGAAGCCGAACTGAGCCGAGGCGCTGCCGTTCGAATCCTCTCCCCTTTCCAAGCTGTCTCTTTCACCCACCGCCGGGCGAGGTGTGGGTTTCTCCTCTCTCCGCGTGCGTCACGGCTGTCCGGGGCAATGTGAGGCACTTCTCCCCTCTCCCGAGTGGGAGAGGGGCCGGGGGATCGAAGATCCCGCGTGAGGGTGGCTCGGCATCAGCAAGAAGACCGGACCGTGCCGCTGGCAGCTCGACGGTTCAGAGTTCTTGGTGAGACCTAGCCACCCTGCGCGATCTTCGATCGCCCCTACCCCTCTCCCACTCGGGCTTGCGGATTCACAGAACGCGAAAAATAAAGATAGGGCAGATACTTGCGTCGACACACGATGGTTCCCGGATGTGGCGCGGGGAACCCCTCTCCCGTGCGGGAGAGGGGCAGGGGTGAGGGTCCAGGTGGTTCAGCAAGAATTCTGAAGTGTCCCGCTGCCTGCACGACAGTCGCCGCTTGATGACGGCACGGTCCGGGACCCTCACCCCTACCCCTCTCCCGCACGGGAGAGGGGATCCCGCGGGTCTCCTCGGTTCCGTTCAAGCAACTGCGAAAGAAGCGTTTTTTTGATGCCGGAAGGCGAAGTGTGAACACGCTAGCCCACTCGGGAGAGGGGATCCCGCGCCAGACTCATCAAGGGTAGGAGGGACCGCCGCTTGTGGGCGCGGCGATCGAGGTGGCTGTGCAGATGTCAGTCGTCCATGGGCCCGTATAGATCGAGACCGAGATGGAGGCCGCGCGCGCTCAGCAGGCCCAGGGTCTCCGCGTCAACTCCGTCCCCTCGTTGAAATCGCGCATGAAGTGGCCGCAGAAGACGTCGCACCTGAAGCGCTGGGACAGGCTCGTCCAGATCGACAGGTCACCCGTTGCGCGGCCGAGAAGGGCAACGACTCGAGTGTCGAGAGCTCCCGTATAGGATTCGTCGGCCTGAAGGATCCAGATCCCGGTCCTCGCGACGATGGGCCGGCCCGATCGGCCCTGACTGATCTCACCGCGCCGGCCGCAGCGTGTCGGTCGCACGTCGAGCGGCCGGGTCACGTCGTCGGGATCGAGGTCGTCCCCGGCCATGCGCAGGCTGACATGCGTTTTCGCGATCGCCGCCAAGGGAACTGCGCTCCCCCCTACAGCTCCAACTCCACCGTCACCGGCACGTGGTCCGACGGCTTCTCCCAGGCCCGGGTGTGGCGCGCCACGGTCACCGTCTTGACCGTGCCGGCGAGGTCGGGCGTGACCCAGATGTGGTCGAGGCGCCGGCCCTTGTCGGCGGCGGCCCAGTCGGGGGAGCGGTAGCTCCACCACGTGTAGATCTTCTCCGGCTCCGGCCGCAGGTGGCGCATCGTGTCCACCCAGCCGGCCTCGCCGCGCAGGGTCTCCAGGCGCTCGGTCTCGACCGGCGTGTGGCTCACCACGTCGAGGAGCTGCTTGTGCGACCAGACGTCGTGTTCCAGCGGCGCCACGTTGAGGTCGCCGACCAGGATCGCAGGACCCGAGGGCCGCCGCCCGCCCCAGGCGCGCAGCTCGTCCATGAAGGCGAGCTTGTGGGCAAACTTGTCGTTGAGGCCTGCGTCCGGCACGTCGCCGCCCGCCGGCACATAGAAGTCGTGCAGCACGATCCCCGCCGCCGCGCCGGCCTCGGGACCCAGCACCGCCGAGATGTGGCGGGCGTCCGGCCGGTCGCAGAAGCTCATCGCCTCCTGCGACAGCAGCGGCAGGCGCGAGAGGATCGCCACGCCGTTGTAGCCCTTCTGCCCGGCGAAGACGACGTGCGGGTAGCCGAAGCCCTGCAGTTCCTTCAGCGGGAAGCGGTCGTTCGGGCACTTCGTCTCCTGCAGGCACAGGATGTCGGGCCGGGCCTCGTCGAGGAAGCGGCGCACGAGGTCGATGCGCAGGCGGACGGAGTTGATGTTCCAGGTCGAGACGGTGAGGCGCACCTGTCGGGTCTTCCGCGTGGGAGGGGGCTCAGCGCTGCTGCTGCTGCTGGCGCATGCGCTGCTCCAGCTCCTTGTCCTCCGGCCGGCCGTAGTTGATCACGAACATCATGCCGTCGATCGGCCGGCCGCGCTGGAGGTTCGAGAGCAGCACGGTGGTCTGGTAGCCCTGCGGGTCGGTGATCCGCCACTGGCTCAGCGTGCGCATCGCGTCGTCGAAGTAGAGCGCGATGCGCGAGGTGCCGCCGAGCGTCGCCCGGTCCTCCAGGCTGATGCGCACGCCGCCGGGCTCGCTCGCCACGTCCGTCACCGTGAGGTCGCGGGCGAGGTCGATCCGGTCGCGGAGCAGGAATTTCAGCGGGGTCTGCGAGATGAAGTAGAGGTCCTGAGTCGCGAGCTTGCGGTCGCGCACCGCCACGGAGGTGCCGTCCGCCACCACCTCCAGGGGCGAGGGCTGGTCGTAATCGAAGCGCAGGCGGCCCGGCTTGGCGAGGTAGAGCTTGCCGCCGATCTTGCGCCCGTCGGCGCCGATCTGGACGAAGCTGCCCGTGAGCGTCGAGACGCCGTTGAAATAGGCGTTGGCCCGCTCGATCACGGCGGTCGGGTTGGTGAGGTCGATGGCGGCCGGCGTGGTCACGGCGGCGACCTGCTGGGGCGGCTGCGCGGCCGGGGCGGCCGCAACCTCCCCGGCCTCGACCGGAGGCTTGGCGCCGCCGAGGGCGGCCGGGCGGCGCGGGGGCAGGGGCGCGCGCGGCAGCGTCGCGGGGCCGCCCGGCGCGGTCGGGGCCGGCTCGGCCTCGGGCTGCGCGACCGGATCCTTGCGGCCGCCGAAGATGCTGTCGAGGAAGGAGGTCACCTGCGCCTGCGCGGGCGCCGCGCCGGCGAGGCACAGGGCCGCCGCCAGGACGGGAAGCGGGCCGGAGCGGAAGCGGCCGGTCATCGGCGGGACTCTCCCTGAGGGGGGCGGCGGGGCCGCCCGGAAAGCGGCGCGGCGGGTGCCGCACCGTTAGAGACGGACGCTGTGGCGAATATGCGACGCCGGGGCCGCAAGGGGACGACGCCGGGGCGTCACGCCTCCTCGGCTCCGGCCTGCGTCTCGATGAGGATCTCGCGCTTGCCGGCGTGGTTGGCGGGGCCGACGATGCCCTCCTTCTCCATCCGCTCCATCAGCGAGGCCGCCCGGTTGTAGCCGATCTGAAGCCGGCGCTGGATGTAGCTCGTCGACGCCTTCTTGTCCCGCAGCACCACCGCCACCGCCTGCTCGTAGAGGTCGGCTGCCGGGTCCGCGAAGGCGCCCTGGTCGAACACCGCGGTGTCGGCGACGGCGGCCTCGGCGCCGCCCTCCTCGCCCTCCTCGGCGGTGATCGCGTCGAGATAGGCCGGACGCCCCTGGCGCTTCAGATGCGCCACGATCGCCTCCACCTCGTCGTCCGACACGAACGGGCCGTGAACCCGCGTCGTCCGACCGCCGCCCGCCATGAACAGCATGTCGCCCTGACCCAGAAGCTGCTCGGCGCCCATCTCCCCCAGGATCGTCCGCGAGTCGATCTTCGACGTCACCTG